>JAFAUQ010000063.1 GCA_019243195.1 Hyphomicrobiales bacterium | reverse complement strand
CCCCAAAGCGCGCACGTTCTCACCAGTTCTTTGAATATTCGCGTGGCCGATGTTGCGACAATTTACAGAGAGTGGCGCGCACGCGGGGCGGAATTTCTGACCGAGCCAAAGGACCATGGAACGGAGATCCGCTGCTATATGAAAGACCCGGATGGCCACCTGATCGAGGTCGGGCAGTCAACCGGAATTCTCGATCAATCTTAGGGCAAGGTATTTCCGAGCTTGGCGATTGGGCGCAAAATGCCGGACCTCGACAAGAACCGTGGGCCGCGCAATAGGCGCGCGCTCGCTGAAGGCACGGAGCGAGAGACGGGGCGACTAGAGGCCTTCAGCGATGGCATCTTCGCCTTTGCGATCACGCTGCTGATTGTGGATGTTCGGCTGCCGCAATCCGAGGGGAATGGCCACCTGTTGCGCTCGCTCTTAGCGCTCTGGCCGTCCTACTTCGCTCTGGTTTTCAGCTTCGTCATGATCGGAATTTACTGGTCGCAGCATCATTATGTCTTCAAACTCTACCGGAACACAGATCACCTTTTTAATCTGCTCCATCTGCTGTTTTTATTGTCCATTTCGGTGCTACCATTTCCTACTCGGGTGCTCGCCGATTATATCGAAAGCGAGCCAGACCGAGCAACCGGCATTGCCCTTTACACTCTCGCCTTGCTGTTTCCCGCTGCCACGTGGTTTGCGACCTGGATTTACGCCGTGTGGGGCCGTCGGATCGTCGATCCCAAACTTAATCCGAAATTTGTGCGGCGCTTGACCGTTCAATATGGCGGCTCGGTTGCGCTGTACCTGATGGCCTTCCTCCTCACGGTCGCGGTGAACGTCTGGGCCGGCCTTGTGCTTGCGGTCGGCTTGACGCTGCTTTATCTGCTTCCGCCGCCGCGGCCGCGTTATGACGAACCCGGCCCATGAGGCCAGCCTGACTATTGCGACGGCGGGATTAGGACTGAAGAATGCCTGCGAATGCAGATAATCGAGCCGATCGATCCTCGCCCCCCGCCGGTTCGCCAGCGACGAGCTCGATATGGAGTCCATTCCGCCAGCGCGCCTTCGCCGTCTTGTGGGTGGCGACCGTGGTTTCGAATATCGGTGCGTGGATGTCGAGCGCGGCATCAGGTTGGCTGATGACGAGCCTCAACCGCGACCCGTTAATGGTGTCCCTCGTTCAAGTTGCGACCAGCCTGCCAATGTTTCTGTTTGCGCTGCCCGCGGGCACTCTGGCGGACATTATAGACCGGCGGCACTTTCTTCTCGGCGTTGAGATTGCGACGACAATCGTCGCGACTGGATTTGCGCTTCTTGTCTCGTCCGGTCAGGCCACGCCGCTCACATTGCTTGTATTCACGTTTCTCACCGGCACATGCACGGCGCTCATTGCGCCGGCGTGGCAATCGATCGTGCCGCAGCTCGTGCCGAAGGAGAACCTCCGCCCCGCCGTAGCGGCCAACAGCGTAGGGGTGAACATCAGCCGCGCGGTCGGACCGGCCGTCGGTGGCGTCATCACAGCAGCGCTTACGATCGCTGTACCGTTCTGGCTTGATGCCTTTTCCAACCTGGGCGTGATTGGCGCGCTTCTTTGGTGGCGTTCGCCGTCACGAAGCAGCAGGCGATTGCCGGCAGAACGGTTCGGGAGTGCGATCCGCAATGCGTTCCGGCACGCAAGAAATAACCCGCCGTTGCGGTCAACGCTCATAAGAGCTGCCGCGTTCTTTACGTTCGCCAGCGCCTATTGGGCACTCTTGCCGCTTGTTGCGCGCGAGCAGATCGCCGGGGGACCTGAGCTCTATGGAGTTCTTCTCGGTGCGATCGGAGCTGGCGCCGTTGCCGGCGCGATTGCCTTATCTCGGTTGACCGCCAAGTTTGGCGCCAACCGCTTAGTTGCGGCCGGGACGCTAGGGACCGCGGTGACGCTGGTATTATTCGGCTTGGCACGCCATCCGACGATCGCTCTCGTCGCAAGCGTCATTGGCGGCGTGTCTTGGATCACCGTTCTATCGAGCATCAATGTCTCGGCCCAGGTCGCGCTGCCGGAATGGGTGCGCGCGCGCGGTCTCGCGACGTATGTCACCGTATTCTTCGGCACTATGACCTTCGGCAGCCTCATTTGGGGGCAGGTCGCATCAATTGTGGGATTACCGATCACGCAGTTCGCCGCGGCAGCCTGCATCCTTATCGCCATTCCTCTGACTTGGCACTGGAAACTACAGACCCGCGCAGGCGTCGATTTGAGCCCATCGATGCATTGGCCTGCGCCAGTCGTTGCGCATGATATCGAACAGGATCAAGGGCCAGTGATGGTTATGGTCGAATATCGAATTAAGAGCACAGATCGACGCGATTTTCTTTCCGCGATGCGGAAGCTGGAAGATGAGCGTCGGCGTGACGGCGCCTATGCATGGTGTGTTTTCGAGGATTCCGCCGAGCAAGGGCGATTCGTAGAGACTTTTCTTGTCGAATCCTGGTTGGAACACTTGCATCAACATGAACGCGTCACCAATGCTGATCGCGTTCTGCAAGAGATGATTGGTCGATATCAGATCGAAGGCGAACCAAAAGTGACCCATTTCATCGCTGCATCGAATTGAATGCCTTGGAGAAGGGATTCGTGATGCAAGTGCCTGACCCGAGAAACAACATAGTGTCCCAAGCACAATCTCGGCACAGCCAGCCGCAGAACTAAATGACGTATCTCTCCGAAAGCGAAATCAGGCTGTGCAAGCACTCCGGCAAAGCGTTGAACAACAATGAGTGTCCGCTTCTGGCACGACTCGGACCTTGCCCGATGTGCGCTCGATGTCCGCTATCGCGGGTAATCCGGACGTTCAGATAACAACGCCGAAGTTAGACCCGATCGGCTGCGCATTTCTGTGAGGTTCGTCACATCGCCGAAACTGATGGCGATAAGCCGCTCCTCACGGCAACGGCTGTATCCCCTGTCGGCTCCCGAGTTTTCCACAGTTACCCAACCGTCGCAAAACCGAAATCATCCCGGCACGCCGTTGTCATGCAGCGGCGTTAAGGGTGCGGCCCTCGCGTCTCCACTTTTTCTCAACTCAGGAGGGCCCCCATGGCTACCATCGCAAGATGGCCGCGCCGGACCGCGACCTGCCTCGCGCTGCTCGCGTCATCCGCCTTCGTTTGCGTTGGCTCGAGCAACGCCGCTGATCCGGACAAGTCGGTCGACCAGATTCCGACTGCCAGCCCGATCAAGCACGTCATCATCATCGTCGGCGAGAACCGCAGCTTCGATCATCTGTTCGCGACCTATGTTCCCAAGCGTGACGATGAACGGGTGCGCAACCTGCTCTCCGAGGGCATCGTCAAGGCCGACGGCTCGCCCGGGCCGAACTTCGCCCGCGCGCATCAGTTCCAGATAACCGCGCCACCCAACGGCCCGGGCAATTTCTTCATGAGCGCCGGCGCATCGAGCAAGATGCTCTACGGCTTCCTGCCCGCTCCCGACGTCGCCGGGGTGCAGAAGCCGCCCTTCGCCGCGATCGTTACCATCCCGGGGGGCGATCCCGGTCTGCCGGCCGCCGATCAGGTGCTTTACACGACCGGCGGCACCGGCCTGCCCTATACGCTCGGCCCCGATACCCGCATCACCAACGACCTCAGCCTGCCACCCGGACCGTTCCAGATGACCGGGCCGACCATGCCGTACGACGCCTACACCGGCGACACCATCCATCAGTATTTCCAGATGGTGCAGCAGGTCGATTGCGCGATCGACGCCGAGCACGTCTCCAAGAGCAACCCGACCGGCTGCCTGCACGATCTGCAGTCGGGAATCACCACGACCTACTCAACCGCGCCCGGCGCGACCCCGCATGACACCGGTCAGACCATGGCGTTCTTCAACATGCAGAAGGGCGACGTGCCGCTGTTCAAGTCGCTCGCCGACCAGTTCACGATCAGCGACAACTACCATCAGCCGGTCATGGGCGGCACCGGACCGGACAGCGTGCCGCTCGGTTTCGCCGACCAGGTGGTCTTCACCGACGGCACTGCCGCCGGCAATCTCGTCGCTCCGCCGGCGAGCACCATCTACAACCCGAACCCGCAAATCAGCGCCTACAGCGGCGGCAACTTCAATCTCTACACGTTACGCAGGCAGTTCTTCAATTGCTCCGATCCGACTGCCCCTGGGATGAAGCCCATTCTCGACTATCTGGCGAAGCTGCCTTACGCGGTCGACCCGAAATGCGCATCCGGCGGCTTCTACAACGCCGTCAACGTCAACCCGACCTGGACGCCGCAAGGCACGCCACAGTCCGGGCTTGTGATTCCGGCGCAGACCCAGCGCAGCATCGGCGACGTGCTCACCGCCAAGGGCATCCCGTGGAAATACTACGGCGGCGGCTACAACGCCTCCGGCGACACTAAGAATCCGTTCAACGGCAGCTACTGCAACATCTGCAATCCGTTCGAGTACCAGCTCGCGTATCCGTCGATGCGGACCGACCACATGCGCGACGTGACGGATCTCTTCACCGACATCCAGAACGGCACGCTGCCGGCGGTGTCCTACGTCAAGCCGGACGGCACCATGGACGGCCATCCGGCGTCTTCGAAGTTCGACCTGTTCGAGGCGTTCGCCGGCAACATCATCACGATGGTGCAGGCCAACAAGGAAGTGTGGAAGGAAACCGCGATCTTCGTCACCGTCGATGAAGGCGGCGGCTACTACGACTCCGGCTTCATCCAATGGGTCGACTTCTTCGGCACCGGCCCGCGCATTCCGATGATCGCGGTGTCGCCGTTCTCGCGCGGCGGCCACGTCAGCCACGCCTACAACGAGCACTCCTCGTTCGTGAAGTTCGTCGAGCGGAACTGGAAGCTCAACACCAAGCTGACGGCGCGCAGCCGCGACAACCTGCCCAACCCGGTGCAGGGCCACGACGGCGATGCCGACGACTACGTCCCGCGCAACATGCCGGCGATCGGCGACCTGTTCGACATGTTCCACTTCGACCGGGACGACGATGACCACGGGGGCGAAGGCCACGGCGATCACTGAGTGAAAGGAAATCCGAATAGTCACTTCGCTTGTCATTCCGGGGCGCGCCGAAGGCGCGAGCCCGGAATCCAGGAACACCGGACCGTGCGGGACTCGATCCGCCTGTGTTCATGGACCCCGGGCTCCCTCGCTTCGCATAGCCGACGCTGTGCGTCGGCGTTCTTCCACGCTAAGAACGGCGGCCGAAGGCCGCCTATGCCCCGGGGTGACGATCGCTGAGTGACTTTGTCGCTCCAGGCAATGGGCGGCCGCGCATTCCGCTACCTTTCTCGGCGACCGAACTCGGGCAAGCCCCGAGTTCGGTTCCAGGCCTGAGCCGGAAGTCGTCTTAACCGAGCTTGGTCAGGAATGCTTCCTGTTGGCACTGCTCGGCCGTGCGTCATGCTTTGAGCTGCGCAAGGATGCCGGCGATGTCGCCCATACCCCAATGCTCGGCGATTTTGCCGTTGCGCACGCGGAAGATGTCGCAGGACGTGAAGCGCAGGGATTTGCCGGTCGGCGCCACTCCGAAATAAACGCCTTGATGAGTTCCGGTGTAGACGAAGCTCGCCGCGGCCATGTCGCCGTTCGCGAGCGACGCCTCGATCGCGACGGAAAGGTCGGGCAGGCCCTTCAATCGCGCCGCAAAGAAGGCAACGCTCGCTTGTTTGGCACTGAGGCCCGCAGCGCTTGGCGGCACCGCAGCGCTCGTCTGGTGATTGATGTAATCGTCGGCGAACAGCGCGGCGAACGCGCCGATGTCGTGTGCACTCAAGGCTTGCGCAAAGGCGGCGATCACGGGGCTGACGGACTGCGGTTCGGCCGCCTTGGTCGTCCGCGCTCCGCAGCCGCCCATGACGAGGCCTGCCACAAGGGTACGTCGATCCATCGCCATCTCCTTATTTGCCAGCTTGCTTCGTTTTTCCGATCCTGATCGGGCACTTTCATGCCTGCAAGTATTAGACCTAAGGCGGCGGGGGCTCGGGGCGCGACCGTCCGACAGCGTCGGTGTCGAATTGGCGCGAATCATGCATGGTTTTCACAAAGCGCGGAGGCATCATGCCGACTCTGACCATACGGCACGTCACGACCTATCACTATCGCCGGCCGGTCGCGTTCGGCGAGCACCGGATGATGCTGCGTCCGCGCGACGACGACCATCAGAAGGTGCTCGAAACGGCGATCGAGATCACGCCCGAGCCGATCCGGCTGGCCTGGACGCGGGATCGTTTCGGCAACCATGTCGCGATCGCCCGTTTCGCCGATCATGCCGCGGAACTTCGCTTCGCCAGCACCATCCGCCTCGAGCAGGCGCCGGGTGGGTTTCGCACCGACGATATCGTGGAGTTCGCCCGCATCTATCCGTTTGCCTACGACGCGCAAGATCGGTCTGGCCTCGCGCCCTTCATCGCCCCCATGTGCCGCGACCCCAGGCTCGCCCGGTGGGCCGCCGGGTTCCTCCGCGGCGACGGATCGGCCGACACCCGCGCGCTTCTTCTCGACATGACGCGGACCATCCACCGCACCTTCCGGCACGTGGCGCGGCACCAGCATGGAACGCAAGGTCCGATGCGCACCCTGGCGCTCGGGAGCGGAAGCTGTCGCGACCTTGCGGTGCTGATGATCGCGGCGCTGCGCTCGCTAGGCATCGCGGCACGGTTCGTGTCCGGCTATCTCAACCTCCCCGATGACGACGACGACCGTCTCACCGGAGGTAACACCCATGCGTGGGTCCAAGCCTACGTGCCCGGTCCGGGCTGGGTCGATTTCGATCCGTCGCGCGGTGTGGCCGGCAACGAGAATCTGGTGCGCGTCGCCCTCGTGCGCCGACCGCGCGAGGCGATTCCGTTGCAGGGCACATGGTTCGGCAACGCGTCGGACCATCTCGCCATGAAGGTTGCGGTCAAGGTGCGCGCGGCGGCCGCATGATTCTAACCGAAGTCATCCCGCTCCAGCCGCCACCCAACGCACCGGAACTTGTCTGGCCACCTGTGATTAGTCCAGGAACCGCGAAGGCGCGCAGCGTACGGCCAAAAGGCTTTCGATGAAGATCCGTGCGGGCTACGAGATTTGCTGCGATTGCCCGCAACCGACGCCGATGATCCTGGCGTTGAGCGTCCATCCTTCCCGCGCCGTCGATCTGCTGACCCCCGATCGCATGCGGCTTGATCCGCCGGTCGACGCCACCGAATATCGCGACGGGCTTGGCAACATCTGCCATGTCATCCGCGCACCGGCCGGCCGCCTGACCATCTCGTCCGATATGCTGATCCGAGACAGCGGCAAACCGGATGAGACGGCCCCGCAAGCGCCGCAGCGCTCGCTCGAGACCCTGCCGGCCGATACCCTCGTCTATCTGCTGGCCAGCCGCTATTGCGAGACCGATCGCCTGATGGACATCGCCTGGGGCCTGTTCGGCAACGTCCCCAAGGGCTGGCCGCTGGTTCAGGCGATTTGCGACTACGTCCACGATCGCATTTCATTCAGCTACCAACATGCGAGCCCGGCCAAGACCGCGTGGGATGCCCACGCGGAGGGGCGTGGCGTATGCCGCGACTTTGCCCACCTCGCCGTCACACTGTGCCGCTGCATGAACGTTCCGGCGCGGTACTGCACCGGCTATCTCGGTGACATCGGCGTACCGCCGGTGGATATGCCGATGGATTTTAGCGCCTGGTTCGAGGCCTATCTCGGCGACAACTGGTACACGTTTGATGCGCGGCACAACGTGCCACGCATCGGCCGCATCCTGATGGCGCGCGGGCGCGATGCCACCGATGTCGCCATCATGACCTCGTTCGGCCCGTGCACGCTCGCCGGCTTCAAGGTGGTCACCGAAGAGGTGGCGTCGGGCGATCAAGCGAATGGGTGATACGCCCGTCCGGTCGCGTCCACCCTGTTTTCGGAGCGCAGGCTCTGGGGCACTAGCGACGAATATAAGCCTCGCCCAGAGCACGTGGTGCGGTTTGCCGTCCGGCTAGTCCGCCGACCGCGAGGAGCGCCAACAAATAAGGCAGCATGATCAAGAAGGCGTTTGGAACATTTACGCCGAGCGTTGGCAATTGGAATTGCAAAGCGGTTGCGGCGCCGAATAGAAGACAGGCGAGCACGGTCCCGGTCAGAGTCCATTTGCCGAAGATCACGGCGGCGATCGCAAGATAACCCGCGCCGCGGGTCATGCCCTCGGTGAAGGTGTGGATATCGCCGATCGACAGGAACGCGCCCGCCAATGCCGACATGAAACCGGCAAACATCACGCCCATATAGCGGATCCGAGTGACCGAGACGCCCGATTTGTCGGCCGCACGGGGCTCTGCGCCGGCGGCATGAATGGCAATTCCGAGCGCTGTATAGCGCAACACCAGAGCGGTCAAAACAATAATGACGATGCCGAGATAAAGGAGCCACACCTGCTGGAATACGGCCTCGCCGAAAACCGGAATATCGCCGAGTAGCGGCGGACTCCATTTCGCCAATCCAGGAATCTGTTCACGCGAGCGAGCGCCGAAGATCTCCCGGTAGCCGAGCGTAGTCGCGCCAAGCACCAAAATGTTGATGCCAATGCCAGTGACGATTTGATTGGCCCGGAGCGTATTGCTCAGCAAGGCCTGCAACAGGGCAATCGGCACGACGGCGACGATGCCGATCAGTAGACCAACCGCCGGATTTCCAGTCGCCCATGCGCCAACCGCCGCGCCAAAGGCGCCGGTCAACATCATGCCCTCGATGCTCATATTGAGCACGCCGGCGCGCTCACTGACGAGTTCACCCGTGCCGGCAAGAAGAAGGGGAACCGCAAGCCGCACGGATGATCCGATGAAAACCGCGAACAATTCCCAGGTCACGGCCGCCGCCCGATGAAAAAAGCCGCGCCGGCAAGGGTCACGACAATCAGGCCCTGGATTACCATCACCAAGGCAGTCGGGACGCCGGCGACCATCTCCATGTTGATGCCGCCGGAGCGGAGAAAGCCGAACAGCAGCGCGGCGGCGATCACGCCAACCACGGAACCGCGCGCCAGCAATCCAGCGACCAGCCCGTCGAAGCCGTATCCGGACGAAAATCCATCCTTGAGCACATACTGGTCGCCGAGCAGCATGAAACCACCGGCAAGTCCGCCGAGCGCTCCAGCGACGGCAAGCGCGAGCAACACCATTCGAGAATAGGAAATCCCCGCGCGGCTCGCCGCAACCGGATTGAAGCCGACTGCGCGCAGTTGCACGCCGAATAGACTCTTAGTCAGAAGCAAGCCGCCGACGATCGCGATAATGACCGTCGCCGGCAAGCCGACATTCACCGGAAACGAGTAATCTCCGGTGAGCAGCGGCAGCTTGGTGGAATCGGGGATTTCCAGCGATTCCGGCAGCGTCGCGGAACTGGTCATCGGTTTGCGCAAGATTGCCGGCGATTGCACGCACCAATACAGCAGCCAGACGGCGATAAACGACAACAACAACGTGCTGATGACCTCATTGGTGCCGACCTTGATCTTCAGGATTCCGGCGATCGAAGCCCAGATCATCCCGGCGATTAGTGCCGCGAGAAGCGGGATCATAAACGGCAGACCCGCCGGCAGATCGGCAACGCCGCCATAAAGCGCAACTGCGGTTGCGGCAATTCCGCCAACGGCGATCTGCCCCTCGCCGCCGACATTGACCAGATTGGCGCGGTTGGCGATGACAAAGCCGATACCGACCAAGGCAAAAGCGATGCTGCGGTTGATCGAGGCCGCAATCGCATAGGGCGAGCCCAGCGTTCCCTCGATAAAGGCCGAAAGCGCGTCGCTAACCGAAACCCCGATAGCAAAAATCAGAAAGAGCCCGAGCAGGCCGGCGACCACGACCGCGGAAATGGAAATCATCACCGACGGCCGCAGCCATGCGCGGTTTCTCTTTTCGCTGCTCAACATTGCGTCGGTCATTGCGCTTGCCCGGCCATCAAGGCGCCGATGCGCTCGCGTTCGCTCGGATCGGCCGCGCAATTGCCCATGATGCGCCCGCGGTAAAGAACCACTATGCGATCGGCCACCGCGATCAATTCGTCGAGTTCCGACGAAATCAGCAACACCGCAGAGCCACGCTGAGACGCAGCGCGAATATGGCCGTACACCGCCGCGACCGCACCGACATCGAGCCCGCGCGTCGGCTGTGCAGCAAGGAGGCAGGTAAGTTTGGGAAGCGTGATCTCCCGCGCCAGCACGGCCTTTTGCTGGTTGCCACCGGAAAGCGCGGAGAATGCAATTCCGGGGCCGGCGGCGCGCACATCGAAGCGCGACATCAGCTCGCGCGCAGCGCCGAGCAGTTCCTTGCGCCGCAGAAAGCCGAACGACGTGAAGTCGTCGAGGCGATTAAGAAAGATATTCTCAGCGACGCTCATCTCCACGACACAGCCGACCGCATGCCGATCCTCCGGCACCACGCCGATCCCGGCAGCGGTGAGCTCTTTCGGACTGAGATAAGTGGTTTCCAGCTTGCCCAAAAAAACTCGGCCGCTGCTCGGCTTGAGCATCCCCGAAAGTGCCGCAGCAAGTTCGCTCTGTCCATTACCTTCAACGCCGGCGATACCGACAATCTCGCCCGGTCCGATCGCCAAGGTGAAATGGTCGAGCCGGGTGACGCCCTGATTGTCGATCACGGTCAACCCGTCGATCTGCACCGCTTCAAGCGTCGGCGTTTCGCTTGGTATCGGTCCGTTTCGGACGCGCTCGGGCGCGCCAACACCAAGCGTCGAGGCAGCGGATTTGTCGAGCGATTTCACGTCGCCTTGGATCATCGCACGGACCAGCGCATCGATTTCCTCGGCGGGACGGTTCGACCGTGCGACCACCCGGCCGCCGCGCAGGACAGTCACGCGATCAGCCGCTTTCTTGATCTCGACAAGCTTATGCGTGACCAACACCACGGCGGCCCCGCCCGCGGAGACGCGCCGGCAGACGGCAAGGAGGGCGGTAATTTCATCCGGGAGGAGAACCGCCGTCGGTTCGTCGAGGACGAACAGCCGTGGCTCGCGGATCAGGCATTTGATGATTTCGACACGCTGGCGTTCGCCAACGGAAAGGTCGTCGATTTTGGCGTAAGGATCGAGCGCAAACCCGTAATCATTGGCCAAGCGTTCGAGCCGCTGCGCCCACGCACGCGTGTTCACCAAGCCCCGCTGCTGACCAAGGATGACGTTGTCGACCACAGTCATATCGTGCACCAGGCTGAAATGCTGGTGCACCATGGCAATGCCGCTGGCGAGCGCATCAGAGGGCCCCGCCGGCCGATAGATTTCGCCGCGAAAGCGCATTTCGCCTTCATCCGGCGCGTGCACGCCAAAAATCAGGTTACAGAGAGTAGATTTGCCGGCACCGTTCTCGCCGAGAATGCAATGCACCTCGCCCGGCATGATATCCAGCGAGGTGTCAGATACGGCCATTAATGAACCGAACCGCTTGGTGACGCCTTGGAGCGCCAGCAGCGGCTCGGTCAGTATTTGGGTGGGATCTCTCACCCGAGCGATCCAGTTGGAAGGGCGGTGTTACCCCTTGAGTACTTTAATCTTGCCGTCGAGGATGTCTTTCTTGATCGCGTCAAGTTTGGCTTTCTGTTCGGGCGTGCCGCCGCAGATGACCATGTCGGAGGCTTGCGGCCCCATTTTCAGGCCGAACTCCTTGTAGCCGGGTTTCCACTCACCGCTCACAACCTGATCGATCGCGTATTGCACCTGAAAGCCAACGCCGGTGATCGAATAGGCGACGTAGAGCGGATCGGTGCCGCAGCGATCGGTGTAGCTGCCGATAATATGCGTCGCTTTTTCCTTTGCCGCCTGCTCCATCCCGCGCAGACCGAGATTGAGAATGTGGTAGTGAATATCGGCGCCCTGCGCGATCGCGGCGAGCGTCGCCTCCTTTGACTTGGCAACGTCGTCAAAATCCCCGGTATAATTCTCGAAGTACTTGATATTGGCGTTCACGTATTTGGCGCCGTTGCCGAATTCCTTGCCGGCGTTCACGATCGAAGGAATCTCGAGGCCGCCGACATAGCTGACCGCTCCATTCTTCGACAGCATCGCCGCGGCGGCGCCGGCGACAAAAGCAATCTCGGCCTGCTTGACATCATAACCGGCGACATTAGGCAGCGACTCGCCTTCATTGCCGCCAACGATCGAGAATTTTACTTTCGGGAAGCGTTTTGCAATCTTATACACCGAGGCCTGCGTCTGGCCGCCGACTCCGATGACCAGCTCATTATTGGCGGCAAGATTGGTCAATGCTTGGTCCATGTCGGCGTAATTGATGTTCTCGATCATCTGAACCTTGATCTTGTCGCCGTACTTTTTTTCAGAAGCGACAAGGCCGTCGTAGCCGGATTCCATCCAGCCTTTGTCAGACTTGGAGCCTGGAATCAGGATGCCTACTTTGAGCGGACCGGCCGCCCGCACAACGCGCGGATTGGTCAAACCGAAGCCGGAGGCAGCCGCAACGGCTGCGCCGGCCAGTACGAGGCGTCGGGAAAGCATGGACCTTGTCCTTCGCTGGGGATGAACACGAAACCGTCGCTAGCAAGGCCTATGCCACGAGCTAAACCATTGAACGGTGATCAAATAAGTCTCAGTCGGTCGCTTCGAAATAAGTATATGCTTACTTATTACGCAAAACTGCCGTTATTCGAGGCATTTAGCCCGGCATTGTCAAAACGGACCCATCGGTCATTGATGGATAAGGCAGATTTCAAACACCTTTCGTTGGCAACAAAATTGCAACAACCTAATCCGGGCGATCGGCGCGCGCCCCCGCGTCTTGACCAAAGGGAGACTGACAATGTCGGCCGTCGAAAAGCGCAAGGAAGCGTCCCCCGGTGGCTCACTTGGATTCGGTTCGCAATATGTCTGGCGAGCGTGGCCGGACGAGGTGGACATGGCAATGCCGGCACCGACGCCCGTGCGCGTCTCGATACCCTGCCAGCCGCAAAATGTAACAGTCGATCTACGGCGTACCGTGATCATCGTGATCGACATGCAGAACGATTTCTGCACCAAGGGCGGCTGGGTCGATCATCTCGGCGTCGATTATAGCCCCGACCGCGCTCCGATCGCACCGCTGCAGCGGTTACTGCCCGTGCTGCGCAAAGCCGGTGTCCCGGTGATCTGGGTTAACTGGGGCAATCGGCCCGATCTGGCGAACATGCCGCCAAACCAGATTCACCTCTACAAGCCGCATGGCACGGGCATCGGGCTCGGCGACCCGCTGCCCGGAAGCGGCGCACATGTGCTGGAAAAAGATTCCTGGGCCGCTGCAGTCGTCGAGGAGCTAGAGCAGGAGCCACACGACATCAAGGTCGACAAGTATCGAATCAGCGGATTCTGGGACACGCCCCTGGACTCAATCCTGCGCAATCTCGGCACCAAGTCGATCCTGTTTGCCGGCGTCAACACTGATCAGTGCGTTCTGCATTCGCTGACCGACGCGAATTTTCTTGGTTATGGCTGCATCCTGGTCGACGATTGCTGCGCGACCACGTCGCCGGATTTCTGCACCGAGGCAACGATTTGGAACGTCAAGAAGTGCTTCGGCTTTGTGACCGGCTCCGCCGCCATCATTAAATCGCTCGCCGCCGTGGCGGCACGTTGAAGTGGGAATAATCTCAGCAGAGCGGGCTGATGTTGCCGATTTCGGCGCGTTCGTTCCGCACGGCTCATGCCGACGCGCGGCGACCGGACGCGGCGTTCTCGACGATCTTACATTCGCCGTTAAGGATCTTATCGACGTCGAAGGCTGCCGCACTGGTGCCGGCAATCCGGATTGGCTCGCCGATCAGCAGCCCGCCGCACACTCCGCGCCCGTCGTTGCCACGGCGCTTGCCGTCGGTGCCACGCTCGTCGGCAAGACCGTCACCGACGAACTGGCCTTTAGTCTGGAGGGGCGTAACGCCCACTATGATGGCCTTGTCAATCCAGTTTGCCCGGACCGGCTGCCCGGTGGCTCATCGAGCGGATCGGCGATCGCGGTAGCTGGCCGCTTGGTTGACTTCGCACTTGGAACCGACACCGGCGGCTCGGTGCGTGTGCCGGCTAATTTTCTCGGGCTGTTCGGCTTTCGCCCAAGCCACGGAGCGATTTCGCTCGAGGGCGTGGTGCCATTCGCACCGTCTTACGACACTGTCGGCTGGTTTGCACGAGACGCGCACACGCTGGCGCGTGTCGGGGACGCGCTGCTTCCGGCGCAACGCGGTGGGCCGATCACAAAGATGAAACTCGCCCGCGACGCCTTTGCACTAGTCGATCCGCCTCTTGCGGCCGAGCTCAAGATCAGGGCACACACGCTCAATATCAGCGGCGGCATCGATCTGTTCGAAGGCCGGGAAGAGGAATATTTCGAATGCTATCGTGTCCTGCAAGGCGCCGAAATCTGGCAAAGCCTTGGCGGCTGGATCACTGACCGGCGGCCTCGCATCTCCGACGACATCGCGCCACGCTTTGCCGGCGCGGCGGCAATCACATCGGCGGAATTCGCACACTACACGTCAATCCGCGCCGACATCGGCGACAGATATGACACTCTCATGCCGCCCGACGTCGTGATCCTCATGCCGGCGACGCCATGTCTGGCGTTGAGCGTCCACGCGCCGGCTGGCGCCATTGGCGATTTCTATCACCGCGCTCTGACCTTGACCTCGGTCGCGGGGCACTGCGGCGCACCTCAGGTCACACTGCCACTCGGCCAATGGCAAGGATGTCCCATTGGCCTGTCGCTTCTCGGACCTCGAGGCAGCGATCGCGCGTTGCTACGATTGACGGTAGCGATCGCCGCACAGGTGAGTGAATTGGTGCGATCGTGACGTATGGCGACACCAATAGACCCCGACTTCCCGCGCTGACCGCACGCGCGCGCCGGCGGCCGCGCCGCAAGCCGACAGAAAGCCGCGAACAGATCCTGCGCGCCGCCACCCGGGAATTCGTCACGCACGGCTTTGCCGGCGCCCGCATCAACCGCATCGTCAAAAAAGCCGACAGCAATCCGCGGATGATCTACCACTACTTCGGCAGCAAATCGCAGCTTTATGTCGCCGTGCTCGAAGAGGTGCTGGGCGGATTGCGGCACCGCGAACTGCAGATCGACATTAAACATCTTGAGCCGCGCGAGGGGCTCCTGCAATTGTTTGATTTCATGGGCAACTATTTCGAGAACAACCGGCATTTGGTGCGGCTGCTTTCGGCGGAAAACATGCTCAAGGCGAAATATATGCGTAAATCGACACGCATTTTGGAAATGTCGTCGCCAGTTCTTCACATGATTGAGCAATTAATCGCGCGCGGCACCCAAGGCGGACAACTGCCGCCAGGATTGGATGCGCTGCGTCTCTACGTTCTGATGGTCGCTTTGTCACAGTTTCATTTGTCGAACGGGCACACCTTGTCCACAATCTTCGGTCACGACTTGTACGACACGGCGTGGATAGCCGCGCGGGCGAAAGACGCTAGGCGCATGTTGGCCGAATTTCTAAAGAAATGATC
>JAFAUQ010000283.1 GCA_019243195.1 Hyphomicrobiales bacterium | reverse complement strand
GCTGATTTCCCGCCTTCGCCCAAAGCGCGAGACTCGCCTCGTGGGAACGCGCGGCCCGCCGCGTCGTTGACGCTTCGGCGCGGCCGCTGCATTGTCCGGCGCGCGCAGAAATCATGGGTTGGGCTCTTCTTGTCTGAAACAAACGACAGCCCGGCCGGCGCCCGTGCCCCTGCCCTTCCCCTGGCAGCGCTTGCCGCGCTCGGCGTCGTGTTCGGCGACATCGGCACGAGCCCGCTCTACACGCTCAAAACCGTCCTTGCGCTGACCGGAGACCACCCCGACCCGGGCGTCACGCTGGGGGCACTCTCGCTCGTCATTTGGACGCTCGTCGTGATCACCACGATCAAATACGTGGCGATCGCGATGCGCATCGACAACGACGGCGAGGGCGGCATTCTGGCGCTGATGGCGCTGCTCGGCGTCAAGCGCGAACGGCGGCCGACGATCGTCGCCGTGGGCCTGTTCGGCGCCGCGCTGATCTACGGCGACGGCACCATCACGCCGGCGATCTCGGTGCTCTCGGCCCTCGAGGGACTGAAGATAACGACGCCGCAGGTCGAGCCCTACGTCGTGCCGGCGGCGGTTGCCATTCTGGTGGCGCTGTTCGCGCTTCAACCACTCGGAACGGCGCGGATCGGCCGGGCGTTCGGGCCGGTGATGACCGTGTGGTTCATCACGATCGCGGCGCTCGGCGTCTACGGCATCCTCAAGCACCCGAGCGTGCTCGCCGCCATCAACCCGCTCTACGGCTTCCGTTATCTGTTCGCCGGCGGCAGCGGCGCCTTCCTGGTGCTCGGCGCCGTGTTTCTCTGCGTCACCGGCGCCGAGGCCCTCTACGCCGACATGGGGCACTTCGGCGCGCGCCCGATCCGGCTCGCGTGGTCGGCCCTCGTCTTTCCCAGCCTCGTTCTCAACTACGCCGGCCAGGCGGCACTGGTGCTCGAGGGCGAGCCCACGTCCGACAACATCTTCTATCGGCTCTGCCCGTCCGCACTGCTCATCCCGCTCGTGGTGCTCGCGACGATCGCGACCATCATCGCCAGCCAATCGATCATCACCGGCGCGTTCTCCATGACCCGCCAGGCGATTCAGCTCGGCTGGTTGCCGCGGCTGCAAATCACCCAGACGTCCGAGGAGGGGTACGGCCAGATCTACGTCGGCACGGTCAACTGGCTGCTGATGACCGTCACGATCGGGCTCACCATCGGCTTCGGCAAATCCGACAATCTCGCCGCCGCCTACGGCATCGCCGTTTCCGCGACGATGCTGATGACGACGGCATTGTTGTTCATTGCCATGCGCGAAGTGTTGCAGTGGAACCTGCCCGTGGCCGCGGCGGTGGCCGGCGTGCTCGCTGTCATCGACCTCGCTTTCTTCGGTGCCAACCTGCTGAAGGTCGCCGAGGGCGGCTACGTGCCGCTCCTGCTGGCGGGTTGCGTCTATTTCGTCATGGTGGTGTGGCACGTGGGCGCCGTCGCGGTCGGGCGGCGGATGCAGGATTTCCTCACGCCGATCGACGCGTTCATGGCGGAAGTCGAGCAGAGTGGCATTGCCCGCGTGCCCGGCACGGCGGTCTTCCTGACGCGCACCCAGCGCGATGCCCCGCCGGTGATGGTTTGGCACGTCAAGCACAATCGCGCCCTGCACGAACGGCTGTTCATTCTGACAGTCGTCATCCGTTCGGTGCCGTGGGTGAGCGATACCGAGCGCCTGGCCTTCGAGGAAGTCGCCACCAACATGTGGCGCGCCACCGCCTATTACGGCTTCATGGAACGCCCGGACATTCCGGCGCTGCTCGCGCATGCGCATGCACGCGGGTGCAAAGTCGACCTTTCCGACGTCACCTATTACGTCGGACATGAGACGATCGTGCACAGAGAGGAAGGAAAGGCCTTGCCGAGATGGATCGAAGCGATGTACGCGGCGATGCAACGCAATTCCGTTCACGTGAGCGATTTCTTCCGCCTGCCGGCCGAGAACGTCGTCGAAATCGGGCGCGAAATCGCTATATAACCGCGCGACAGCATCGAGGTCCGCATGCCCCACAACGACACCATCACGTTCTTTCATTCGCCCAATACCCGCTCGTCCGGCGCGCGCATCCTGCTCGAAGAATTGGGTGCGCCGTACGAGCTTCGCGCGATCAACATGAAGGCCGGCGAGCAGCGCAAGCCCGCATATCTCGCGGTCAATCCGATGGGAAAAGTTCCCGCGATCCTGCACCGCGGCGCGCTCATCACCGAGCAGGTCGCGATCTTCATCTATCTCGCCGATTTGTTTCCGCAGGCGAAGCTCGCGCCCGCCCTCGACGATCCGCGGCGCGGGCCCTATCTGCGCTGGCTCGTCTACTACGGATCCTGTTTCGAGCCGGCGGTGGTCGATCGCGCCATGAAGCGCGAGCCGGGCGGGCTCGCCATGGTGCCCTACGGCGACTACGACACCATGCTCAAAACTTTGACCGATCAGCTCGCGAAGGGGCCGTACCTGCTGGGCGAGCGCATCAGCGCGGCCGACGTGCTGTGGGGCACCGCGCTGACCTGGACGACCATGTTCAAGCTCGTGCCCGAACTGCCGGTGATCAAGGAATACATCGGCCGCATCAACGCGCGCCCTGCCGTCGGGAAGGTCAAGGAACTCGATGCCAAGCTTTCCGCCGAGCACGAAGCGGCGAAGCAGGCGGCCACCGCGTGAATCGTGAATGGGTCAAGCGTAAGCGAAAACCAGAGCAGAACGGCGCTCAAGCTGGGCGCACATTCCACGGATAGGGCGACACGCCGGGCAGAACGCCGGTGATGGTGCGGCGGAACGCGGTCTTGCCGTACCACTGCCCAAGCGGGATCGTCGCGACGTCGCTCATGGCGAGGCGGGCAAGCTCGCTGGCGAAGCGCGTGCGCGTGGCATCGTCGGGCGCGTCGAGCCAGCTCTGCACGAGTTCCTCGGCCTTCGGACTGTTCCACCAGCCGAACCACCCGTCCGTGCCCTGGCCGCGCACGATCGTCGAGGTGACCGGCGATGCGTAGGCGGTCGACGAGCCGAAAGTGTGAAAGATGCTCCAGCCGCCCTTCTCGATCGGCTCGCGGCTCGCGCGCCGCTGCACGACCGTGCCCCAATCGGTCTCCTGCAAGTCGACGTTCATGCCGATCTTTTTCAGCGTGTCGGCGGTCACGAGGCCGAGCGGATGGATCGCCGGAAAGTCCGTCGGATTAACGATCACGACTTTCTGGTCGGTGTAGCCGGCTTCCTTGAGCGCGGCGCGCGCGGCGTTGAGATCACCCTTCATCCACTTGCCATTGTCCGGCGTCTCGTAGGGCGTGTCGCAGGCGAACAGGCTGCGGCACACCTTCCACAGCGACGTGTCGTCGCCGAACGTCGCGCGCATGTAATCTTCCTGATTGACCGCCATCAGCACCGCGCGGCGCAAACGTACGTCGTTGAACGGCGGCTGCAGGTGGTTGAGGCGCATGATCGAATCGCGCCCCTGCGGAATGTCGGTTTGCAGCACGATATCTTTATTCCCGGCGAGCAGCGGCAGCAGGTCGGCGAGCGGCTGCTCCCACCAGTCGATCTCTCCGTTCTGAAGCGCTGCACTGGCGGCGCCCGCGTCGGGCATGATGGTCCACTCGATGCGCGAAAAATGCGCGACCTTGGCGCCGGTTGCCCAGTCCGGCGGTTCGTTGCGCGGAACGTAGCCGTCGAACTTCTCGTATGCGACGCGACTCCCGCTGTTGTATTCGCCGGCCAGGAATCGGTACGGCCCCGAGCCAACCATCTCGGTGACAGCCTTGAAATGGATCGGTGCGGGCAAGCCGCTCGGGCATGATGAAGCAGACCGAGGAATCCGCCTTGCCGATTGCCTCACGCAAGAGCGGAAACGGTTTCTTCAGCTTGATCTCGATGGTGCGGTCATCGAGTGCGCCCCAGCTATCCACGTATTTCGCCAGCGTCTGGCCGAACGGCTCGCGCTTCGACCAACGCTCGATGCTCAGCGCACAGTCGATCGCGCGCACCGGCGTGCCATCGTGAAATTTCAAGCCATCGCGCAGTCGGATCTGCCAGACGCGGCCATTGTCCGACACGGTGTGGCCTTCGGCCATCTGCGGCTTCGGCTTGCCATCGCCGGCGACGGAATAGAGGGTATCGAAAACGTAATAGGCGTGGTTGCTGGTGACGGTAGCCGTGGTGAAAATCGGATCGAGCAGCGTCAGGTTTGTCTGTGGCACGAAGCGCAAGGTTGCCGCCTTGCTGGGTTGGGCGACGACGGGGGCGGCGAGAAACGATGCCGCGGCGCCCTTGAGCAGAGTTCGGCGATCCATGGCACAACCCTCCCGGAATTTCCTGTGGCGGCAAGGTTAGTTCGCAGGCCGCCAAGCGCAAGACGAATCCCCCCGAAATCGCCCGCGAACGCGCGTGACCGGCCGCTTGCCTGATCGTTCCGGACCGTCGAGACTACGCGCTCCGTTGTGTCGCGGCGAACCTGGATATCTGTCTGGAAGGAGGATGCTGTAATGGCGCTTTACGAGATGCGGACCTACACGCTCTACGTCGGCAAGATGGCCGAGGCGACCAAGCTTTATCAGGAGCTGGGGTTCCCGGCGCTCCAGAAGGGCGGCCACGACAGCAAGCTCATCGGCTATTTCCAGGCCGACACCGGCACGATCAACCAGCTCGTCCACTTATGGAAATTCGACGACGACGGCGATCGTCGCAAGCACTGGGCCGGAGTCTTCGCGAACAAGGATTTCGTGGAAGGCTTTGCCGCAAAGTTCCGGCCGCTGGTGATGACACAGGAGGTCAAGCTTTTGACCGCGGCGCCGTGGGGCCCGCATCCGTGAGCACGTAACGGCGGCATTTTCTCTAAAATACCGCCTCGGCCATTCGCTCGAGCTGCGCGCCCATCTCGGCTTCCGTCTCGACGTGGGTGGCACGCACGACCACGCGATCGGCGCCGGCATCGAACAGCGGCCGCAGGACCTCTTTCTTCGGCTCCTGCCCGTAGACCGAGATGGTGATCGACTTGGGATCGCGGCCGGCCGCTGCGGCCAGCCGATCAAGCTCCTTGCGCGCTTTCTCCAGGTCGGCCGGGGTCACGCGGTTGGGCAGCCAGCCATCGGCGTGATCGACGATGCGCTTGAGCACATTTTTCGCCGAGCCGCCGATGACGATCGGCGGATGCGGTTTCTGCGCCGGCTTCGGATACGAGCGCACCGGCGGGAAGTCGAAGAATTCGCCGTGAAACTCGGCGGCGTCCCGCGTCCACAGCGCCTTCATCACGTCCAGCGCTTCGCGCGTCTGCGTCCATCGGCGCTTGAAATTGCCGCCGAAGAGTTCGACTTCCTCTTTCAGCCAGCCGGTCCCGATGCCGAAAATGAACCGGCCGCCGCTGTGCAGGTCGAGCGCGGCGATCTCCTTGGCGAGGAGCAACGGATTGCGCTGGGGCACGAGGGTAATCCCAGTGCCGAGCTTGAGCTTGCTCGTCACTGCCGAAGCTCGCGCGAGCGCGATGTAAGGGTCGGTGAAATGCGAATAGGTCCACGGAATGGCGCCGCCGGTGGCGGGAAATGGGCTCGCGCTCTCGACCGGCACGGCGGGATGTTCGGCATACCAGATCGAATCGAATCCCAGGCGCTCGGCATTTCGCGCCATGAACGCCGGATCGATGGTGTACGCCGGCAACGGCATAGACAGTCCGATGAGCATGTCGATGGCCTTCAGATTGTTGCGGATCGGGGAAGCCTAGCAGGCGGCAAGGGAAGAAGCGGAACGGCCCTGGCGGCCACGAACAATCAAATCGATCTATCCACCGTTTTCAACCGGAAACTTGCTGCGCCAGTGCTCGGCGATATCGACGCCGCGGCAGAACCATACCCGATCGAAGCGGCGCATGTATTCGAGCAGCTTGATCAGCCCGCTGCATCGCCCCGGCCTGCCGATGAGGCGATCGTGCAGGCCGATCGAGAGCAATTTTGGCGAACCGTTGCGGCCCTCGCGGTAGAGCAGATCGAAGGCATCGCGCATGTATAGGAAAAAGTCGTCGCCGGTCGAGAAGCCGCTGTTTTCATTGAAACGATTGTCGTTTGCTTCGTAGGAATATGAAATAACGAGGTGCGGTTTGTCACCGATGCGAACCCAATAGGGCAATTCATCCGCGAGCGAATCGCGATCGTAGAGAAAGCCGCCGGTCTCGACGACAAGGCGACGAGTATTCGGGCCCGGCCGCCCGGTCATCCAGCCGACCGGTCGCGTGCCCGTTAGGTTGGCGAGGATCTCGACCGCGCGGCGGATATGCTCGCGCTCGACCTCTTCGGGAACCTCGCCATAATCGATCCAGCGATAGCCGTGACTGACGAC
The DNA here is from genome assembly GCA_019243195.1 of Hyphomicrobiales bacterium. Taxonomy (GTDB): domain Bacteria; phylum Pseudomonadota; class Alphaproteobacteria; order Rhizobiales; family Xanthobacteraceae; genus AP-16. The sequence goes on along the minus strand of JAFAUQ010000283.1, from coordinate 23,612 downwards.
CTCGTGTCCGCGTTCGATGAAGGCGCGGGCAAGCTCCGGATTTTGCTCGATCGCGCGTGCGACCGCGAGCACGCTCACGGCGACCGAGAAGTCGCGAAATACGTCGAGCACGCGCCACACGCCACGGCGGCTGCCGTATTCGAAAACCGATTCGACCAGCGGCACGCGCCGAGAGAACGCCGGCACGCCGATGTCGTTGAGCATGCCCTCCGACGTGTCATCGCCATTCGCCAGCGTCGCCTCGCCGCCGCCTTCGACATTCAAATTGAAATTGACCGCGATGAGCGCACCACCGGGCCAATCCGGGTTGGGCGGAAACTCGCCGTAACCGACGAGATCGCGCGCCGTCATCGGATCCCGCTTCACATTACTCATCGATGTTTGCTCTTAATGCGACTCAGCCGTTCCTAAACCGCCGGCCTTAGCCTCGCCCGCAAGCGGGAGAGCAGAAGGGGACGGATGCGCGAGCTCGGCCGTGCATGCATCGTAGCAATAGAACCAGTCGGTATCGGTCGGGCCGCGCATCCAGCTGTTTTCGAGGGAAATTCGCTGCACGTCGGCGACGCGCGGAATGCGCGTCGCCGCGTAGCAGGCAAATGCTTCGGCCGGATCGTCGAAGTGGACGATGCAGCGACTGAGCACCGCGCCGTCCTCGATCGCCATGGCGCCGCCCGCGGCCATGAAGGGCCGCATGGGGTGGCAGGCATCGCCCATCAGCACGACGCGATCGCCGCTCCAGCGATCATCGCGCGCGCGATCGAAGATCGGCCAAACGGTGACAGTGCCGACGGCTCTCAGGACGCGCTGGTAGTCCGGATGAAAATCGGCAAAGTCGGCCATCATCGCCTCGCGCGACCCCGGCAAGGATACGGCCTCGCTGTCCCATTCGCGGGCGGGAACCACACCGATGACGTAAAGTTCGTCGCGCCTGCCGGTCATGTAGTACGGCAGACTGTGCCGATCCCTCCCCCACCATTTGGTGCAATCGGGAATTTTGAAGCCGCCCAGCCGTTCGGCCGAGAAAATCGCGCGATGCGCCACAGCGCCGATGAACCGCGGCGGCCGGTCATCGATGAAAATTTCGCGCACCTTCGAGCGGATGCCGTCGGCACCGATCACGATGTCGGCCTGGGCGGTTCCGCCGTTCCTGAAGCTGAGCAAATAACGGCCCTGCGATTTTTTCACATCGACAAGCTGATGGTCGAAGGCGATCGTTTTCGGCGCGACAGCTTGCGCCAACACGTCGTGCAGGTCGCCGCGGTGGATATTGATGTAGGGGCCGCCGAAGCGCTTCTCGCTCGCTGCGTCGAAATAGATTTCATACATGGTCGCGCCGGTATCCCAGGCGCGGCTGACGTAGCACTGCGGCTTGATGCCGGTTCGGACCAGTTCGTCTTCGACGCCGAGCCGCCGCAGCACTTTCATGGCATTGGCGCTGAGAATGATGCCGGCGCCGATGCGCGAAAATGTCGGCGCTTGTTCGTACACCATGACCGGAAAGCCGGCGCGCTGGAGAAATCCCGCAACCGTCAGGCCACCAAGCCCGGCGCCGACAACGGCGATTTGAGTTTTTCGATTCATCCGTGACCAGCCTGTGATGATCACTCGGGACCGCGGCCGACATCGGTGGCTTTGCAGCGCACGATAGCGTCCTCCAGCATGTCGAGGCGATCCTGGCCCCAGAACAATTCACCCGAAAACACGTAGAACGGCGACCCGAACACGCCGGCGGTTAGCGCCCGTTCGGTGTTGCCGCGGTACTCGGCGCGCACCGCCGTAGCGTCGGCCGCGTCGAGGAGCGCTCGGCCGTCGAGGCCGCAACCTTCGGCAATGGCCATGAGCACGCCGGGGTCCGCCACGTTCCGATCCTCGGCCCAGATCGCCCGCATTAGGGCGTTGACGAAATCGGCGACCGGCAGGCGGCGCTGCTGGGCTGCGATTACGGCACAGGAGGCCAAATCCACGTCGGCCGGAAAGAATTTGGGCTCGATGTTCACCGGGATGCCGAGCCTGGCACGCCAGCGTTTGAGTTCGGTGATACGGTACGCCTGCCGCTGCCACGAGCGGTTCGCGAGCAGGATGCCCCCGCTGCCGGCGTACACGTCCTGCATTCGCATCGGGATATGGTTGATTTTGAGCCCGTGTCGCGCGGCGAGTTGAACGAAGCGAACGCCTCCCAGATAGGCCCAATCGGACATCAGCCATACGTAATAGTCGATCGTCGACGTTTGCTGTTCCATCATCCCCTCGTTCTACTGATGCGATGTCTTTCAGATCGCTCCTCACTGGCCGTGTGCCGACACCCGTTCGCTCCTGCTTCCTCCAAGGGCATTTGCGGCAAACTCTGCCGACAAATTAAGCATATAGCTGCAAGCGTGTTGATCCCCTCGGATAAATTTCGACTTCCATCCCGCGTGATGTTCTAATGCAGCACTTTCGCGGGGGATTCCCATGAACGCCGAACTGGTCATTCGCGACGCCACGACCGAGCGCAAAGGCGGCATGGCATCGGTCGTATTCGCCGGATCGATCGGCACCATCATCGAGTGGTACGATTTTTTGATCTACGGTACCGCAGCGGCGCTGGTGTTCAACACCCTGTTCTTTCCTACCATTGACCCGCTCACCGGGACCTTGGCGGCGCTCGCGACCTACTCGGTCGGCTTTGTCGCGCGGCCGATCGGCGGCGCGATCTTCGGCCATTTCGGCGATCGCATCGGCCGCAAAGTGATGCTGATGATCACCATGGGGATCATGGCGCTCGGCACCTTCGCGGTCGGGTGTCTGCCCACTTACCAGCAGATCGGCGTGTGGGCACCGATTCTTCTCGTCACGCTGCGGTTCATCCAGGGCATCGGGTTGGGCGGCGAATGGGGCGGCGCCTCGTTGATGGTGGTCGAGCACGCGCCGGCCGGGCGGCGCGGCCTATTCGGCAGCCTGGTGCAGATCGGATTCCCTCTCGGGCTGGTGACGTCTTCGGGCATCTTCGCACTGGTGACCCGGATGCCGGACGGCGATCTCAAGTCGTGGGGCTGGCGCATCCCCTTCCTGCTCAGCATCCTGCTGCTCGGCGTCGGCTGGTTCGTGCGCGCGCGGGTGCCGGAAACCCCACTGTTCGAAGAAATCAAGCGACGCGGTGATATCGCTAAGAATCCCTTCGTCGAGGCGATCCTCAAAAATCCGCGCAGCTTCCTCGTCGCGGTGGGATTGAAAATATCCGAGGTGTCCTGGGTCTATATCCTCACCATCTTCATCGTTGTGTATGCCACGGGCCAACTCGGCCTGCCGCGCACGCTTCTGCTCAACGCGATTTTCATCGCGGCGCTGGTCGAGGTCGTGACCATCCCGCTGTTCGGCTGGCTGTCCGACCACGTCGGGCGCCGCGTCTTCTATTTCCTCGGGACGCTGTTCACCGCCGTCTTCGCGTTTCCGCTGTTCTGGCTGTTGGGCACCAAGGACCCGACGGTCGTTATTATCACGGTGATCGTCGCGTTGAGCCTCGGCCACGGGACCATGTTCGGGCTGCAATCGGCCTATTTTCCCGAGCTGTTCGGCACGCGCGTGCGCTACAGCGGGGCGTCGTTCGGCTTCCAGGCCGCCGCGGCGCTGGGCGGAGGATTCTCGCCCATCATCGCCACCGCGCTCGCCGGCAGCATGGGCGGCACCGCCGGGGTATCGATGATGCTCATCCTGTTGGCGCTGATTACGTTCGTGGCGACCTTGTGCGCGCGGGAGACCAAGGGCGTCGCGCTTTAGAATCGTCTCGTAGCCGCTATTGTGGTACTCGGGAAATCGAAACATCCCGAGGCGGTCCATGCTCCCTGACGACACGCGCTTCATCACCGACGAAGCAAGCCTACGGGCTAACTATCCGCAGCCGATGCTGCGGGCGACCGGCAAGGTGCTTCGGACGCTCGACAAATACTGCCGCCGCATCATCTCGCTCTCGCCGTTTTGCATCATCGCGACGCAAGGACCGAACGGCGCCGACGTCTCGCCGCGCGGCGATCCGCCCGGCTTCGTGCGCGTGCTTGACGATCTCACGCTGCTGCTGCCCGACCGGATCGGCAACAATCGCCTCGACACCATGACCAACCTGCTCGTCAATCCGCGGATCGGTCTGTTATTCCTGGTGCCCGGCATGAACGAAACATTGCGCATCAACGGCACCGCTCGCGTCACCGACGACGCGCGACTGTTGGCCCAGAGCGCAGTCAAGGAGCGGACGCCGAAGATCGGCATCGTCGTCACGGTCGAGGAGGCGCTGCTTCATTGCGCCAAGGCGCTGGTGCGCTCGGCGCTGTGGGACGGGAGCCGGCATATCGATCGCTCGATCCTGCCGAGCTACGCCCAAATGCTGCTCGAGCACGTTCAAGGCCTCACCCATGAGGAGAACGAGCGGCAGTCGCGGATCATGGCCGAGCGCGGCCTGTATTAGGTCAGAGGCAGGCCTCTTTGGCCCGCGCCGCGCCGGAATCGCCGCATGGGACCTGTTTGGTGAGGGCTTGCACCCGCTTTTGCGCTTCGGCTTGTGCGAGCGCGTCCAAAGGGGTCTTCGGGTTGAGGTCCATAGCCTTGCGAAAATCACCGATCGCGAGATCGCGGTCGCCCCGATACTCGTGTACTCCGGCACGAGCGAAATGCGCTTGCACGTTTTCTTTGTCGAGCGAGATAGCGAGATCGAGATCGTCAAGTGAGTGCGCGTAGTCGCGTTTCTTGACCCAGACGGCTGCCCGGGCGGTCAACGCGTCGGCGAATTTCGGCTGGAGCTCCAGCGCGTGATCGAGATCGGACATGGCGTGATCGAGGTCGCCTTTGGCCAGGAAGGCCCGACCCCTGATCATGTATGGGACAGGCGCGTTGCCGAGCTTCGCGATCGCCTGGTCGAGGGCGGCGATGGCACGTTCCGGCTGGCCGGTTGCCAGCATCGCGGCTCCGCGCCCCATGAACGCTGACCCGTGGCTGGGGTTGATTTCCAGGGCGCGATCGAAATCTGTCATCGCTTCGTTGGCGCGGCCCTTTATGACGAGTTCCCATCCGCGGCCCGCGAGCGCCTCGACGTTCCTGGGATTGATGCCGAGCGCGCGGTCGAATTCGTTGAGCGCCTTGTCATGCTGGCCTTGCTTGGTAAAGACGAGACCGCGTCCGGCGTAGGCGGCCGCTTCTTTGGGGTTGAACGTGATCGCCCGGTCATAAGCGGCGAGCGCCCGGTCATTCTCGCCCTTCAGGCGGAAGATTTCACCGCGACCGAGATGGGCATCCGCGTTATTGCCGTCAAATCCCAGCACGCGGTCGAAATCCGTCAGCGCGCCATCGAATTGGCGCAGGATCGTCAGGACCGTGCCGTGCCAGTTGATCGAACGCAGGTCTTTCGGATTCAATTTTATCGCCGTCTCGAGATCGCGCAGCGCCAGGCTCGCTTGACCTGTCATCATGCGCACCGCAGCGCGCACCTGGAGCGGTTCGATTGATTGCGGATCGAGAGCAGCGGCCTTGTCGAGCAGGGCAATCGCTTCGTCGAACTTGCGCTGCCGGCTCAATGTGTTCGCCTGGACAACAAGCTCGCGCGACTGAGCCGCCGCGGACGCCGGCTGCTCTGCCTCCGATGCGGCTGTGGGCGCAGACGAGGCCGGCGCTCCTCGTCCACCTTTCGCCGGCGAGACGGTTCTGCTCGGCGGGGAGATGATTTTTGCGGGCGGCGAGGCGACTTTGGTCGCCGGCGACACGTCTTTCGGCGAGACGGGTAAAGTGGTTGTACGCGCGAACTCGGCTTGGGCGGCGACGGCGACCCGGCGCATGTCCTGCGCGCGTGTTTCGTTGGGAGAGATCGCCAGCGCCTGGTCGTAGTCGGCGATCGCGCGCGCGAAATCGCCCTTGGAATTGAAAGCGTTACCGCGGCCGAGGTAAGGGCCCGCGTTTTTCGGGTTGAGTGCGATGGCGCGGGTGTAGTCGGCGATCGCGTCGTCGAGTTGCCCTTTCGCTCGGTGAACATCGCCACGGCCGGAAAAGGCCTCTGCGATTGCCGGATTGATCGCAATGGCACGGTCGTAGTCGTCCAGAGCGCGCTCGAAATTTCCCGTCTGAACGAAGGCCCAACCGCGGCTGGCATACGCGTAGCCGTTGTCGGGGCGCAGCGCGATAGATTGATCGAAATCGTCGAACGCCTGCTGCCACTCGTTGCGACCGGCCCGGATGATCCCGCGTTCGACACGCGCGTGCGCGTTCTTCGGCTCCAACTCGACGGCACGGTCGAGATCCGCGAGCGCAAGGTCGAACTCGCGCTTAATCCGATGGACGGCCCCACGGGTGACCAACGCGCTCGCCAAGTTAGGATTGAGGTTCAGGGCTTGCTCGAGCTCGGCCAGGGACCGATCGAGCGTTCCGGCCAACCGATAGGCAAGACCCCGCCGCCAGTGCGCATATGCAAGATCCGCGGAACTGCGGTCGCCCTTATCGATGACTGCCGTACAGGGTACCAGAGCTTTATCCGCAGCAAAGACGCGACAATCGTCCCAAACGTCCGCTCGCACCGCCGAGGAAACGGCAACCCCCGCGGTGCATAAGCACAAGGCCGCGAGAGCGCGGTCCCGAAAGCGCTTACCGTGCGCTTGATGAATATGGTTCGATCTCATGCCGCCCCTCGACTGATCCCGGTGCTACGATCAATGCAATCGACGGTTATCACATCGCACTTAACTGCTGATTGAAATTTGGAATCAATTTTATGATTCGCTCTTGCGCCGGACATCGAAGTTTATGCGACACAGCTGCAAGTTCGTCTGCGAACTTCGGGTTCGCTCCAGTGCGGCTAACGCTGCGTTAAACCGGCCCTTCGCAATCGAACGATTACGCAACGCGGAATTTCACAAACAGTGATATGCCGGTCGCGTGCTCGCGTAGGGAGGCAAGCATGCAATCGCTGTTAATGACTTCGTTTCTCCTCGCCGGCCTCAGCGGCGGGCTTGGTTATCATCAGATCACGTGGTCGACGTCGCAAATGGTTTTTGGCGCACCTCGCTCACCCAGTACCGTGCCAATGGAGAACTGGGCGGAAACGTTCCGCATGGGCGAATTGGCATGGTCGCTGCGCAGTGACGAATTCGCGGCAGCCGGCGGCGTTCCCGACCTCGGCAACGTCCTCGCTGAACGCTCGCAATAGCGCAGTCCGGATGACCGGCGCGGCCGGGCTGCTCGCGCCCGACCGCTTCGCCGAGTAGAGCTTCACGCAAGCTTCGTGACCGGCACCGGCGGCGCGTCTGCGCGCTCGAAATCCGCGAGCGTCTTGTCCTCGCCGTGGATTGCCAGCAGGTTTATTCCCGCCGCGAACACCCGGTAGCCTTGCCGCTCCAATGTCTCGCGCAGTCGGCGCGCGTCCGACTTAAGCGATTCCACGATCACGACAGGACGGCACTTGGCGAGGGACGCGGCGGCTCCCGCGAGCGCCTCGGCCTCCATTGCCTCGACATCGATCTTGAGAAAATCGAGGCGGGCAAGATCGAGCGAATCGATCGTGACCGTTCGGATCTCGACAGTGGCGGCGTCGGAATAATCGATTGCTTGACCCATGAATTCATTGCGCTCGCTCGGTCGCAATTCCAGGCTCCCGAAGCTCGCCGGGCTGAGATAATCGGGCGTCGGGATCCGCATGCTCCCGGTCTGCGCGGCGACCGCCGCGTGAATGGCGCGCGCGTTGAGGCAATTGTTTATGACAATGTTGCCGGCGAGCGCGTAAAAGAGGCGCTCCTGCGCCTCGATCGCGATCACCTGCCCCCACCCGTTCACGTGCTTCGCCCATTCGACGGTATGCACGCCGATGTTGGCCCCGCAGTCGAGCGCCACGACGCCGTCGCCGAAATGCTGCCGCCGCAGCGACAGCAGCCACAGCGCCGTGTCCACTTCCTCGGGCTCGAACGCGCTGTTTTCGAGAATCTTGAGACCGACACCGATACCATTACCGGCATTGAACATGCAGTGATCGAAGCGGTTGACGATCATCGTGCCGTGCTCGGTGGCAGCCAGCACGAATGCGATCTTGCGGGGGGGATTGCGCATTCACATCTCCCAAGACTTGCGCGCGACCGTCACGCGAGCGCGAGCGCCCAAATTCACATACCCCGTGCATCAAAAGGCGTGATCAATCAGATTACAAACATTCGCTTGACCTATCAATGGTGCGCAACCATGAGGTCCGTCGCAAGAGCAAACCCTGAACCACAGAACGGAGTAATTCGTTATGGCCGTCACTCAACTCGACAAAGGCAATTCCTTCCGCACCAGCGCGTCGCCGCCGCCGTGGCAGCGACGCGCAAGCTCGGATTTCCGTTCATGCTCACCGCGCGCGCCGAAGGCTTCCGGCACGGCAACACCGATCTTGACGACGCGATCAAGCGCCTGCAGGCCTACGAGAAGGCGGGCGCGGACGTGCTGATGGCGCCGGGCTTGCCGGACCTTGCGTCCGTGAAGGCGGTGTGCGCCGCGACGAGCGGGCTCGTCGCCGCCGCGCGCGAGGTGAAGGCCAAGGGAACCTTCGGCTACGTCGACACGTCACTGGCGTCGGCGGAGGTCGCCGCATTCATGCGGGGGTAAGCGGATTGCACCCTTTCGTCACGCAGGCGCGATGAAGGCCAGCGCGACGACAATTGCACCCATTGTGAATTTTCGCTGTCCGCCGTTAGCAGCGTCTTAATAGCTATAGAGTGAACCAGGGCGCTTTTGCTTCATATCACCCCGTCGGCGCGCAGTGCATCGACGTCGGCGGCCGAGAGGCCGAGCAGGCCGCGGTAGACTTCCTCGTTGTGAGATTCCGGCGGGGGCCCCAGCCAGTTCACCCGGCCGGGCGTGTCGGTCAGGCGCGGCACGACGTTGGGAATCGCAATTTCACCGACGCGGTCGTCCTTGATGCGCACGATGTTGTCGCGCGCCCGGTATTGCGGATCGGCGAAAATCTCGTCGATGGCATAGACCGGGCCGCAGGGTACCTGCGCCGCCTCGCACAGGCTCAACAGCTCGCCCCGGTCGTGGCGCGCGGTCCACGCCGCCACGTAGGAATCGACCAGCTCCCGCTCCGCCTCGCGTTGGCGGATGGTGCCCCACTTTCCGTCGCCGGCGAGTTCCGGCGCACCCATGGCCGCGGCGAGGCGGGCAAAGATCTTGTCGCTCGTGCAGGCGATCGCGATCCAGCGTTCGTCCTTGGTCGGATAATGGCTGTGCGGGACCACATTGACCGTGCCGGGGCCCATGCGCTGGCGCACGAAGCCGTTGAGCGCGTAGGCCGGCGCCAACTCGTCGAGGAAACGAAAGATCGTTTCATAAAGGCCGATATCGACGACCTGCCCGCGCCCGGTTTTCTGCCGCGCACGCAACGCCAGCAGCACGCCGAACGCGCCGTAAAGGCCGGAGAGGTAATCCGGAATCGTGGCGGAGCCGGGCGTCACCGGCGGCCGATCGGGATAGCCGGCGAGAAACGCGAGCCCACCGAACGCATTGGCGATGCGGCCGAAGCCGGGCCGGTCGCGATAGGGGCCGCTCTGCCCGTAACCGGAGATGCGCACCATGATCAGCCGCGGATTGATCGCGCTGAGAACGTCCCAGCCGAGCCCCCATTTCTCCATGGTGCCGGGCTGAAAATTCTCGACCAGAACATCCGACACGGCGACGAGCCGCTTGAGCAGGGCAGCGCCTTCCGCCTTGCGCAGGTCGAGCGTCGCCGTCTTTTTGTTGCGGCATTCGGACAGCCACGGCAGCGAGTCGCCGCATTGTGTGATCGTCCCGAACTTACGCAGCGCGTCGCCGACCTTGGGCAGTTCGAGCTTGATCACCCTCGGCGCCGAACTCGGCGAGCTGCGTGGTACAGAACGGGCCGGCCAGGAACGTCGATACGTCGATGACGCGACAGCCGCCGAGCGGCGTGACGTCGGGATCGGCCATCATGCGGTCTCCCCTTCCGCGAACCACAGCTTCGGATCGGCCACGCGGACGCGCGCTTCCGGCAGCCCGAGTTCGCGGCGCACGATGTTGGTGCCCTCGACCAGCGCCACGCATTTGTAGAACGCGATCCGTCGCGACAGGCCCTCGCGGCCGAAGCCGCAATCGGTGCTGATGACGAGCTGTTCCTTCGGGATGTATTCCAGCGCCTTGCGGATCAGCGCCGCCACGTGCTCGGCCGGCTCGACCACCGTGTTGCAGTGGTTGACGACGCCGATGGCGATCTTCTTCTCGGTCTTGATGTGTTTGAACAGAGCCAGATCCCGCCCGTCCGAGCTGGCGCATTCGATCGTCAACACATCGCAGTTCAGTTGCAGCAGATACGGTAGCGCGCGCTCGTAGCTCGGCACTTCCCAATGCACGCGCTGCTGGTTCGGATTGCCCCAGCAGGTATGCACCCAGATTTCCGCGTTCACGCCGGTGAGCTGGCGATTGAACTCCTCGGTGAGGAACTCGAGATCGGCATCGGTGCAGCCCGCCTGCTGCGTGCGCATGTGATGGCGTGGCTCTTCCACCTGGATGAGCGTGCAGCCGGCGGCGACCATCTCGCGCAGCTCCGCGTTCATGATGTCGCAGAGATCGCGCACCATCGCCTTCTCGTCGGGATAGAACTCGTTCCACAGCATCGACGCTAATGCCGGGGCGCAGATGGCGCCGAATTTCACCGGCCGGTCGCTCATGCGCTGCGCGACTTTCCACAGCGCGGCATATTCGAGCGGACCGCGCGTGAGCTTTTCGCGCACGACGCCGGGCTGATAAGCCTCCTGCACCTCCCACAATATTTTGCCCGGCCGCAGGCCGTGCCGCGCCATCCAGCCGCGCGAGGTGTCGCGATGGCCGCAGACGCCGCCGAGCCGTTCGATCGGATAGAAAAACCACGACTTGCCGCCGACGGTGAGGTCGAAGCGGCTGTCGCCGTCGGTGACGATGTCGAGGCCTGCTGCCTCCTGTTCGCTGATGATGCAGGCGACCGCGTCGAGATATTGCTCGCGAAACAGCGAATCGCCGAGCGCCGACTTGAACGACCGGCCGGCGAGATTGCGATCGAACCATAGCGGCCGCGGGTAGGAGCCCGTGATGGTGGTGGGAAGGATCATATCGCGCGTGACGGTGAGCACGGTGGTCTCCGTGGTTACGATGCGATCAAGGGGCTGGTCGTCGAAGACAGGCCGCGGGATTATACAAGCCTACCAGGGAAGGAACCGACATGAAGATCACCGGCCACGAGTCCACGATCCTCAACATCACCGAGGACGATCCGCTCGCCAACATGCCGGAAGAGGCCGGACGCAAGCGCCCGATCGTGATCCTGCGCCTGCGCACCGACGCCGGGATCGAGGGGATCGGCGTGACGTTGTGGGGCGGCGATCTGACCGCAAGCCTGCGCTCGGCCATCGACACGCTCGCGGCCCTCACCGTCGGCGAGGATCCGCAGCGCATCGCAAAGATCATTGCGCGTCTCTGCGGCGATTCAAACGCGATCGGGCCCTCTTGCGCGGGTCTCGTCAGCGCTTAGCGCCTCGTGCGGTTCGGCAGGGTCATAAATAAGAGCTGGTGCCGTGGACTTCAAAGTTAAATCGCGGATCGATACCCACTGCTCCACCACCCGTTCGAAGTCAGCGGCAATTTCCGCTTCACTTCGAGAGGCGCTGGATGCGGGAATAATGATGCCCATCCCATCGGGCACGTCCAACCGCTGGATAATGTCTGTAAGCCGATCGCGCTCTTCTGGAGCAGAGATTTCGATGGAATGCCATGGCCTGTTTGGCTTTAGACTCACGTACTGCCCCGGCACAGACAAATAAGTCGTCAGAAGAGTACCTTTGTTACCATGCGATTCCCGCTCGACTTGCACCAACATGATTTGCCTGCGTTTAATTACGTCCTGAATCTTATACGAGTGGTTACCTCGCGGAGTGACAGGCAACTCGCTCTCTGTCCCATCGGAGTGCAGGGCATGAGCCTCTTCGCCTTCTGAAACCGGGAGGTTCGTTTTCTCGGGACGGACAAGACCAGAGTTCACTTCGGTCGCTATACCTGCGCGCACTACCTCATCAAGCTGGCGCTCTCGGTCCGGACGCGGAATTTGATAGTAGTCCGGATGGATATTGTCGAAGGGTAACAAGCCGTCGGAATCGTCCCCGTAATCGAGGAAAGCGCCCGAGATTGAGGCTTCAACCCGCCTAACTCTCGCAAGATATATGTTACCGCCAAGCCGTCGCGCTAGTTGTGGAGGCGGCTCGGCAGTTAGCGGCGGTGGTGCCAATTCAGATGGACCCTGAGCAACCGTGGCTTCCATTCCAACCTGTCGCTTGAGCCATTGGGATGTATTGGTCAGCCATGTGAATTCGCTACGACGTCCCGCGAGTTGCCGAAGGACGGGCTCAGCTGAAACGAAAAAGCCGAATTGGGATTTGAACTGGTCACGCATGCCTCTAAGAGACTCCAACACCTTTCCTTCAGAGGCCTTGTCTATTCCCTCTGTTACGGCAGCGGAGAGCGCGGCGAAGGGTCTCGATTTTTTCAACCCCTCGGCCGCGACTAGAACTGCGGCACCCGTCACTGCGGTGACGACCACGTAACCGCTGGCGATGGCGCCCGCGGTAAGCGCTCCAAGGGTCGCGGCTACCGAGACCGTAATCGTCACATTCTTCACCATGCCAGTGGCGACGGTGCTACTGCGTTCGGGATTTGTACCTTTCCCGATCTCTTCGGCAGCTTCCAACACGGCCGTCGCAACTTTCGGATCGACGATCTCTGGGTGCTTTTGTAGCCTCTCAGCGAACTCGACGGCGGCGGCGCGGTACTCGGTCTCTTCTTGAGGCGTGCGGTGATACCGCTCCTCAGCGGCAAGCGCTTGAAGACCCTCGACCGAAGCTGAGATGAAAGTGGCATGCAATTGGAGCAAGCTGTCGACGGTTTCGCGCACAGAGGCGGAAAGCGAAGGTAAATCACTGTCGCCGGACGAAGCTTTTTCAGCGTTCGCAAGCCTCACGCCTGCCGCGTATAGCAACGCGAAGTCAATTTGATCGATATCCTGGTCGATGAGCGTCCCGTATGCTTCCGCACGCGAGAGGAGATGGCTATGAGGAATATTGCCTTGTCGCAGCGCATTTACGAGGTCTTTTGCCAATTCGCGCACAGCCGGATGTAGCTTAGTAAGGCGCTCGATATTATTGCCTTGCCGGTCGAGAGCGGCAGGTGGCGCGAAGGCGATGATGCCGTCCTCACGGATCTCAAAATGGGGGCCGTATCCTTGTTCCGGAAACTCGGGCAGTTGATCGCTAATAGTCTTGTCGGTCGCGGCGGCTGGTTGGCGCGAAGGCATTCGCTCCGCTAAGAGCAATAAGTTCCGTACGCTGTCCACGAGTTTCTGCGACTGTTGAGCAAACCGGGCCGACGTTAAACGCAGCGACTGAATCACCACGAGACGCCGTATGCTTCGCGGGAGCTGAGTTGCCCTCGGTAGGTCTGCGTCTTCGAGGAGCACGGGCAACACGCGCTTACCCAAGTTCAATGCTGCCTCGATTTCAAGACGGCTGAGACTCTCTGAGCGAGCGATCTGATGCGTCCAACGGTCGCCGATTACGGCAACCAAGACGTCGCAGCTATTGACTGCTGCCATCACCGTGTCGGCCGTTTTTTGCCCACGCCGGATCTGGGCCATCATGGCGATTTGCGCTTCCCCAAAGGCTTCACGCAGGATTTGAAGCAATCGCTGGAAAAGCGCGTCTTCGCGCTCCGGGTAGCTCACATAGATTTTTCCTGCCATAACCTGTCGCACAGATTTTCGAACCACCTTGTGCCTCACGGTACTGCAAAATGCCCGATGGCGCGAGGTGCAGCTGCGGCGTTGACGATACCTCCGTATATCCGCTCACCGCGGTCAACCGATGGGCCTGGGCTCGCATAGGATTCAGACTGAACACCCGATTTCTGTAGGCAAGGAACCGACATGAAGATCACCGGCTACGAGTCCACGATCCTCAACATCACCGAGGACGATCCGCTCGCCAACATGCCGGAAGAGGCCGGACGCAAGCGCCCGATCGTGATCCTGCGCCTGCGCACCGACGCCGGGATCGAGGGGATCGGCGTAACGCTATGGGGCGGCGATCTGACCGCGAGCCTGCGCTCGGCGATCGACACGCTCGCGGCCCTCACCGTCGGCGAGGATCCGCAGCGCATCGAAAAGATCATCGCCAAGCTGCGCGGCGCCGCCGGATCGCCCGGCGGGGCGGGCGGCATCTTCACCTCGGCAATCGCGGCGATCGACATCGCGCTGTGGGACATCAAAGCGCGCGCGGCGGAGCAGCCGCTGTGGAAGGTGCTGGGCGGCCATCGCGACCGTGTCGCCACCTACGCGTCCGGCTCGCTGCGCCGCGGGCTCACCCACGACCAGGCGCAGCGCGCAGCGCGCACGCTGGTGGAGAAGGGCTTCGTCGAGATGAAGACGCAGATGGCGTTGCCAGGCGATCCTTCGCCGACGGAGGAAATTCGCCGCGTGCGCGCGGTGCGCGAGGCGATCGGCCCGGACATCAAGCTGATGTGCGATATCAACCAGCGCTGGCGGCCCGAGCAGGCGATCGACATCGGCAGCCGGGTCGAGGACGTGGGCCTGTTCTGGCTCGAAGACGTGACCACCGCCGACGACTACTCGGGGCTCGCGCGCGTCACCGCCGCGCTCAAGACGCCGATCGCGGGCGGCGAATACCTGTGGGGCATTACCCCGTTCCGCCACATGATCGAAAACCACTCGGTCGACATTGTGATGATCGACATCGCCCGTGTCGGCGGCATCACGCCGTGGATGAAGGTCGCCGCCATGGCGGAGGCGTTCAATCTGCCGGTGGTGAGCCACATCATGCCGGAGATCCAGGCGCATACGGTCGCCGCCTGCCCGAACGGGCTCACGGTCGAGTACATGCCGTGGAGCCTGTGCTTGTTCGAGGAGACACCGCGGCTCGAGAAGGGCGCGCTGGTGCTGTCCGACAAGCCCGGCCTCGGCCTCAAGTTCGACGAGAAGGCGATCAAGGCATTCCGGGCGTGAGTGAATCGCGAAGCCCGATCACCGCGCGCTACAGCGTGATGACTCTTCTTCGAATCGTCATCACGCTCTAGCTTCTTCGTGGAGCATGATCTTTTCCGAAAACCGGTATCCACTTTTCGGGATCATGCTCTAATCTCTGCTCGACAAACAAGTTCATGCATTTGTTCTAGAACCGAAAATGGAGCAAAGCAGCGAGGGGACATGGTCTGACGTTCTCACGCCGGAATGGCTTCCGGCGCTCGCGGTGCTGCTGGGCGGCGTGCTTCTGCATTCGATGAACGTGCTGATCGTGGCGACGGTGCTGCCGAGCATCGTCGAAGAGGTCGGCGGCGCGACCATGATGAGCTGGCCGACGACCGCCTTCCTGGCATCGTCGATCCTCGCCGCCACCTGCACCGGCCTGCTGACGGTAGCGGTTGGCGCGCGCAACGCTTATTGCGCCGGCGCCCTGATCTTCGGCATTGGCGCGCTGGTGTGCGCGCATGCGGCATCCATGGGCTACTTCATCGCCGGCCGCTTCGTGCAGGGCTTCGGCGGCGGGTCGTTGGCAGCGGTCGCGTACATTTTGGTGCGCAGCATGTTTCCAGAAGCGATTTGGCCGCGCGTGCTCGCGCTGATTTCGGGTGCTTGGAGCGTGTCCATCCTGCTGGGACCGCTCGCGGGCGGCGTGTTTGCCCGCCACGGTGAATGGCGCAGTGTCTTTATCGGCGTTGCCGCTCTGGCCGTGCTGTTCGCCGCCGCAGCGATCCGCACGCTGCCGCGCGCGCGGCGCGAACGAGCCAGCGAACTTCCGCCCGTACCCGGCGCACGCGTCGCGCTGATTTGTTTCGCGATCATCGCCCTGTCGTCGGCCGCGGTAGTGGACGTCGCGATCGTCAAGGCGGGTCTCATCGCGCTCACGCTCGCCGCGCTTGTCGGGATGCTGCGCCTGAACCGACGTGCCGCCGTGCGCTTGCTGCCCGGCGATGCCTTTTCCCTGCGCTCGCTGACGGGCGTAGGACTGTGGTGCGCGCTGCTGCTCGCGATCGCCTATAGCCCACTGCAAATTTTCGTCCCGCTGTTTTTGCAAAGACTCCACCGGTTCGAGCCGCTCGGCGCCGGCTATGCGGTAGCCGGCGCGTCGCTGGGATGGACTGTCGCCGCGCTCGCCGTCGCCGGCCTGTCGAAAACCTGGGCGCGACGCATGCTGGTCATCGGCCCCGCGGTGATGACAATCGGTCTGCTCGGCGTCGGCCTGCTGGGCTCATCCGGCCCGATCCCCGGCCTGCTGGTGGCGATCCTCCTGGTCGGCCTTGGAATTGGCATGTGCTGGGCGTTTGTGGCCCAGCGCGTCATGGGCGGCGCCGCACGCGAAGACGCGACGATTGCCGCATCCGCGATGCCCACAGTCCAGCAGATCGGATTGGCGCTCGGAGGTGCCGCCGCCGGGCTCGTTGCCAACATGGCCGGCGTTTCCGGCGGCGATGTCGCGGGTATTGCCCAAGCCGCCTTCTGGGTGCCGGCGAGTTTCACGTGTGCCGCGATCCTTGCCGGCTTCACAGGCCTGCGCCTGGCCCTGCTCACAAAACGCGTGGCGTGAAGGGCTCGGAACTAGAGTTTGGCTGAATAGCCGGCGACCAGCTTCACCAGATCGGCTTGCCGTTTGGTCGCGGTCTTTTCATATACGCGATGCAGATGGCTTTTGACTGTTTGTTCCGAAACGCCAAGCACCGGGGCAACTTCCGGCACGCCGCCGATCTGAACGATCGCGAACAGCACGCGAACCTCGGCCGGCGTCAACTTGAACTCGCTGGCCACCGCTTCCGGCGGTGACGGCAAGTCGAGCCCGGCCTTGCGCACGAACATGGCCGCGGTCGCCGCATAGGAGACGCCCGCCTTGCGCCGCGCGCCCGAGGTCAGCGGCAAGACGTGGGCGACATAGCGCCCGCCCGTTCGCGCGGTGAGCGGGACGGCGATGCCGCCCTTGCCGACAGCGGCGTCGCCGGCCTGGGCCGCCGCAAACACGTCGAGCAAATTCTGACTGCTCTTGGTATCGAATGCCGACAGCCGGCCGCCGGCGGCACGCAGCACGTCGGCTTCGCCGATCAGGCGATGCCCGGCCACGTTGGCGTGAATGATCCGGGCGGTGGAATCGACGATGAACATGGCCGAGGCGAGCTCATCGAGCGTATCGGCGAGCGCCGCCGCCTCGACGCGATGGAGATCGATGACCTTGCCGATGAGCATGGAACGCCGAACGTGGGGCGTTATCAGCTCGAACCGATGACGCATGCGGTCGTCGACCGGCCCCTTTTCGGCGTGGCGCATGGCGGTGAACACCGCGCAGCTCGTCACGCCCTTCTCCAGATTCGAGAACAGGCCGTCCGTCAGGCTCTGCGGGGCAAGCCATTCGCGAAAGAACCGCGTTTGCACGAACTCTTCGCAGGAAATCACGTCGGGAACAGCCACCGGCTGCTCCACATCGAAAAAAATGACGCCGGGAAAGATCGGATTGATCTTCCTGTATTTCTCAATATACGCCTGGAAATAATAGGCGGCGCTGGACGCGCCGCCCCACCAAAACAGCGCATCCGTGGCCCTGCTGATCGCGTCTTCGGAGTGCAGGGCAGCAGAGGCCGCGCCGACATAGCGGCAGACGCTCTCGATCGCCGTCGGCCATAAAGCGGGATCGAGCGACGCATCGTAGATGTCGCCGACGACCTGCGAAAGCTCTTCCGCTTCGCGCATGCGCCTGGCTCCTGCCTCCCCGGCCGCCGGGGCGAATTTAGCACATACCGCCCTCACGCCTCCATCGATCGGGTGATGCGCCGCCTGCCACCGTTCGGCAGGTTCAAGCGCATCGCTGGCCAAGACGGCCCAAACGGCCGCGCCGGCCGTCAGTATCGCAAGGAGGACACCATGCGCGATGAAGCCACAACGAAGCTCGCCGAGAGCTTGCGCGGGACGCTGATCCGGCGCGGCGACGCGGACTATGACGACGCACGCAAGCTTTACAACGGCATGATCGACAAGCGGCCGTTGCTGATCGTGCGCTGCAGCGACGCGGCCGATGTGATGGCAGCGGTGAATTTTGGACGTGACGAGGGCGTGCGGATCGCGATCCGCGGCGGCGGCCACAACGGGCCGGGGCTCGGCAGCGTCGACGACGGACTGGTCATCGACATGTCGATGGTGAAAGGCGTCCGCGTCGATCCCATTGCGCGCACCGCGCGCGTCGGCGCCGGCTGCACCCAGGGCGACGTCGATCACGCCACCCATGCATTCGGCCTGGCAGTGCCGGCGGGCATCATCTCGACGACCGGAATTGCCGGTCTGACGCTGAGCGGCGGGCACGGTTATCTGTCGCGCAAATACGGCCTCACCATCGATAATCTGCTCGAAGCTGACGTGATCCTTGCCGACGGCAGCTTCACCACGGCGAGCAAAGACCGGAATCCGGACCTGTTCTGGGGCCTGCGCGGCGGCGGCGGCAATTTCGGCGTGGTCACTTCTTTCCTGTTTCAGCTCCACCCGGTGAGCACGGTCTTTGCAGGACCGATCGCCTTCGACCAGAAGCATGCCCGCACCATGATGCAGCGCTATCGCGAGTTCCTGCCGCAAGCGCCGGAGGAACTCGGGATATTTCTGGGGCTCAAGACCGTCCCGTCGAGCGCGCCCTTCCCGGAGGAGCATTGGGGAAAGGGCATTTGCCTGCTGATGTGCTGCTACGACGGGGCGGAGGACAACGCCAAGGCGGCTTTGGCGCCGCTGCTCGGGGCGCTGCCCGCCCCCTGGTTCAACTGGATGGGAACGATGCCCTATCCGGCGGTGCAGAGCATGTTCGACGGCCTCTACCCCAAGGGCATGCAGTGGTACTGGCGCGGCGACTTCGTCAAGGCGCTCCCTGATGCGGCGATCGACGTCCATCTCGATCAAGCCGCGAAGGCGCCGAGCGAACTCTCGCTCATGCACCTTTATCCGATCGATGGCGCCGTCCATCGCGTCGGCACCGGCGAGACCGCCTGGAATTGCCGCGACGCGACCTGGTCCATGGTGATCGCCGGCATCGATCCGAACCCGCAGAAGGCCGGCCCGATCACGCGCTGGACGAAAACCTACTGGGAGGCGGTGCATCCTTTCGATCTGGGCGGCGCCTATCCGAATTTCATGATGGACGACGAAGGCGACACGCGCCTCAAGGCGACCTACGGCGAGAACTACAAGCGTCTCGCGCTGGTCAAGCACAGATACGACCCGGCCAACTTGTTCCAGGTCAATCAGAACATCCGGCCGGCAGCGGGTCGGGACGGAATTAACGTTGAGATCGAAGCTGCGTAACAGCCCCTCGAGGAAACAATGGACACCACCACCCCGCCGGAGGCCGCAGCACGCGCGGCACCTTCGGCTCCCAGCGACAATGCGATTCCGATCGAAGCCTGGAACACCATTCTCTTCGAAAAATTCTGCCGGTTTCGTTTCGTGCTGACACAGGGCCTCTCCGACCACAGCACCGAGCTGTTGCGCCGCCGCCCCTATCCCGCAGGCACGCGCGTGCTCGACGTCGGCTGCGGGTTCGGCGACACCACCCAACAGATCGCACGGCAGGCCGGCCCGGGCGGGACGGCGGTGGGCGTCGACTGTGCATCGAATTTCATCGAGGCTGCCGCGCGCGAAACTGCCGAGAGCGGTTTGCAAGGCGCGTCGTTCTTCGTCGCCGACGTGCAGGCCGACGATCTTCGCGGTCCCTATGATGCGGCGTTTTCCCGCTTCGGCACGATGTTCTTCAACCTGCCGGGGCTCGCGCTACGCAATATCCGCCGAGCGCTGCGCCCCGGCGGCGAACTCACCATGATCGTGTGGCGGCGGCGCGAGGATAACCCGTGGATACACGATGCGGAATTATGCGTGCGGGAGATCGTACCGGTGGTGTCGCACGAGGAATCCAACCAGGTTCACTGTGGACCTGGCCCATTCTCGATGGCCAGCGCCGACATGGTGAGCGACATGCTGCGGGCTGCCGGTTATGAGCGCATCTCCTTCGAGCGTTACGATACCGACATATGCCTCGGCCGCTCTTTGGAGGACGCCGTCGACTTCGCGATGGCTTTGGGGCCGGCGGGCGAGATCATTCGTCTGGCGGGCGAGGACCGCCAGAAGCGAAGGCCGCAGGTCGTGGCCGCCTTGCGCAAACGGCTCGGAACCTCCCTGCGTGCGGACGGCGTTTGGATGGGCTCGAGCAGTTGGTTCGTCTCGGCGCGCAACCCGGCGCATTGAATGGTTGATGACCTCGTCATGGCCGCCCCCGGCCACTTCGTCCCGGCCATCCACGTCTTTGCATCTGTTTGTGCTTCAAGACGTGGATGCCCGGCACAAGAGCCTGCTCCGCACTTGATGCGGGGCCGGGCATGACGGGTGAGGGTCAAACACCGTTGGCATTACTTCTTCACCGGAGCGTAGAAGGTCCCCTCGACCTCCATGATGTCGTCCTGGTTGAGGCGGTGAACCTCGACAATGGTTCGCGGCGGATAGGGCGGCTTGCCCCACAATTCTTCCTGCACTGTGTTCACGAGCGGCCGGAGCCGGAACATGTCGGTCACATAGACCACGATGCGAACGCAATCGTGCAGGCTCGCGCCTTCGGATTCCGCAATCAGTTTCATATTCAAAAATGCCTGCCGGATTCGCGCCTCATCGCCCTGGACCAGCGTGTTTGTCTTGGGATCGATACCGCGCATGCCGGCGACGAACACAAAATCGCCCGCCCGCGTGCCGACGTTCCAAGTTCCGGTTGTCTTGATCGCGCCCTCGGGAGCCAGCGTCTTGACGCCATTGGGGGAGATCGATTGCGCGCGAGCCATCGGTGCCCCCCATGTCAGAGCATGACGAGACCCAATTGGGCACCTTTCATGACCGCTTCGGTGCGGCTGTCGGCGTCGAGTTTCGTGAGTATCGAGGCGACGTGAAATTTAGCGGTCGAGAATGACATATCGAGCCGACGGGCGATGACCTTATTCGAGGCCCCGTCTGCCATCGCGGCAAGCACTTCGAGTTCGCGCGGAGTCAGGCGGACCTCCTCGCTTCCGTTATGCTCAAACTGTTCCGCCACGGGCGCCGCAGGTTCCATCAATCCCGCAAGATATTCCGGCGGGAGCACGATAAGCCCGTGGGCGGCCGCCGTGATGGCGCTGACTATTTGTTCCAGTGGCGCAGAACGATCGAGGACGCCCGCCGCGCCGGCATCAACGGCAAGGCGGGCATCTTTCCAGTCGCTCCCGCTGAGAAGTACCAAGAGAGGCGGTCGTTTAGGAAGCTCTTTCCATTGTTCCAACTCCTCATGGGTTGGATTGTCCGTGACCGCAACGTCGATTGCGCTCGCTCCGGCCGACGTCAGCAGGTCGACTGAATGGCCGACGCTGCCGAGCACCGTGACAGTCAGGTCGTCGTGCGCCAGCTGTTCGAAACGGCCGCGCACAACGGGGTCGGCGGATAAAATCGCAACGGCGACCGGGCGCCGGCCGGATGCGTCGGCGTCAAGCCACCGGCCGCTCGCCGATGACGACCTGGATTTCAGTTGGTGCGCCACCGCGGATCACTCCCATAGCGACCGTGCTGCCGATGCTTTCAGGCCCCAGCAGCCGAAA
This sequence comes from Hyphomicrobiales bacterium, assembly GCA_019243195.1. GTDB lineage: Bacteria > Pseudomonadota > Alphaproteobacteria > Rhizobiales > Xanthobacteraceae > AP-16. The sequence goes on along the minus strand of JAFAUQ010000283.1, from coordinate 1,958 downwards.
TACATCGCGCACGCGCTGGACCTGTTTTCCGCTCCAGGTCGTGACGATGTCGCCGACGAGCATTCCGGCACGCGCAGATGGGCCCGCCGGATCAAGCGTTGTGACCAGCACGCCTTGCACGATACTCGCGGAGGGTTCTCCGTTCGTGCGGCGTCTCCCGACGGCCTGGAGACCGGCCCCGAGGTATCCACGAAACACATGGCCTCTGGCAAGGAGCTGATCGACCGCACGATCTATCGTCGCGCTCGGGATGGCGAGCGCGCGGCGGCGCGGACCGAGGACCGTCATCCCGACAATGCGGCCGCTCGCATCGACGAGCGCGCCGCCCTCGCCCGCGTGAGTCAGCGCCAGGTCGAGACGAACGAGGCTGTCGATGGTGCCGCCGCGCATGCTGCGCCAAGGCCCGCCCGCATACGCAACAATGCCGAGCGCCGCGAGCGCCCCCCCTTCGTGCGCACCGACCGCCACCACCGTTTGCCCGGCCCGCAGGACGGCGTTGGCGGTGGCGGCGGCCGGCAATCCGTCCGGCTGGAAACGAAGCACGGCAACATCCGTGGTCGGATCGCGACCGGCGAGCGTGGCATCCATCTGGCGCCCGCCCATAAGCGTGAGCTTGATGCCCTCGTCTCGCTGCAAAGCTTCCTCGGCCGTGACGACAACACCGGAACGCCAATGGATACCGCTCGAGGTTCCGCGAGCGCCCGCGTGTACGGTCACGACACCCGCCGCCACGCGCTCGACGAGTTCCGCCACCTGTTGTGAGAACGCCAAGAGAGGATTGTCTGGTTCGGCCATGATGATTACTCCCGAAAACGCCTTGGCCCCTATATCTCACCGGGGACGGATCGCTTCTACTGGCCACATGGCCGGGGCAATCGATGCCGACGCCAAGCATGACGATGTACGGTCTGAAATTCTCCCGAAGCAAACGTTGTGACAGAACGCCAATGAGCTCCGCGATGCGGCTGCCTATTTCGCGGCCGCGGCGATGCGCGGCCAGTCCGCCATCTGCACGCGGGCGACGAGCACATACTTGCCGCTCTCGGCACGGAAGATCGACGCTTCGCCCTCCTTCACGTCGAACCAATCCTTGCCGAGCGCGTCGACGATGTTCGGCTTGTGGGTGATGAGGATCGTGTTTGTACCGGCCTTCGGGGTGGCCGCGAGGAGCTTGCGCAAGGCGTCGGCGCGGCGATTGTTTTCGTTGGGCGACACGACGAGGCCGCCCTCGGTCAGGTCCGCGGTCTTCTCGATGTCGGTGAAGCCGGCGAGCGTCGCGGTTTCGTAGGCGCGGTTGAATTTGCTCGTATAGACCTTGCCGACCGGAACGCCGGCCTGCCGCAGCGCTTCGCCGAACGCCTTCGCCAGCGCCTTGCCGTTGTCGTTGAGATTGCGTTGCGCGGCGATATTATTGAAGTTGAACGGGTCGGTGTCGGCCTGGTCGGGAAACGTCGCGCCGTGCCGCACCAGAATGACGAGGCCGCCGGCGCGTAAGGCGGTGGCGAGCGCCTTGTCGTCTGCCGGCGATTGAGCCTGGGCGGCAACGGCGAACAAACTGCAAGCAACCGCGACCGCAGCGAAGCTACGTCGAGAAATGGCGAACATGCTGTGGTCTCCGATATTTATTTGCGAGCGTGATGTGGTGACTCGCATATAGGGGCGTTATTCCCAAACCGGCAATAAAATATTAAAGCGCCGTAGGGTGGGCTAAGTCCGCCGAAGCGCGTAGCACGGAGGCGGGCGTGCCCACCACCCATTGTCACGAACCATCGTTGGTGGGCACCGCTGCTTCGCGCTAGCGCTTCGCAGCGTTAGCCCACCCTCATATGGGGCATGGTTGTCAAGCATCCGAATCGGCTGGGTCGGGTCGAGAGATTTTGCTCGGTGCGACTCCAGCGCGGCGGCGCGCGGAGCCATGCGTAGCGCAGCGCGACGACGCGGTGGAGTCGCACCGGGAC
>JAFAUQ010000203.1 GCA_019243195.1 Hyphomicrobiales bacterium | reverse complement strand
GTATCCAGTCCGACGTAGAGGGTATGCTCGTCCATGAGCGGTCTCCCATGCTTGAGGCTCGGCGCCGGCCCGTCCGGCGCAACCCTCGTATCGCACGCGCCGAGGCCGCTCGCTTCTGCTCGCATCGGACATGTAGACTGAGGAGCGCGCCGAAGGCGCGCGTCTCGAAGGGTGGCCACAAACACCGAGCTTGCTTCCATCCTTCGCGACAGTCGCGCGCAAGCGCGCGCGACTTCCTCAGGATGACGTCGCGTTTGTTTGAAGCACTCTCGGCCTACTCCGCCGCCACCATCCCGGCCGCCTCGCCGGCGTCGATGAAGCCGCCGGACTGGCGCCGCCACAGCGCGGCGTAGTGGCCGCCGCGGCGCAGGAGTTCGTCGTGGCTGCCCTGTTCGACGATGCGGCCGCGGTCGAGCACGACCAGCCGGTCCATTTGGGCGATCGTGGACAAGCGATGGGCGATGGCGATCACCGTGCGCCCGGCCATGAGCGTGCCGAGGCTCGCCTGAATCGCGGCTTCCACTTCGCTGTCGAGGGCTGAAGTCGCCTCGTCGAGCACCAGGATCGGCGCGTTTTTCAGGATCACGCGTGCGATCGCGACGCGCTGGCGCTGGCCGCCGGAGAGCTTGACGCCGCGCTCGCCCACCTGGGCGTCGTAGCCGCGCCGGCCCTTCCAGTCCTCCAGTTCCTCGATGAATTCGTGCGCGTGCGCGAGCTTTGCCGCCGCGACGATCTCCGCCTCGCTCGCGTCGATCTTGCCATAACGGATGTTGTCGCGGATCGAGCGGTGCAGCAGCGAGGTATCCTGGGTGACAACGGAAATCTGCGCGCGCAGGCTCTCCTGCGTCACCGCGGCGATGTCCTGGCCGTCGATCATAATGCGGCCGTCCTCGAGGTCGAAAAAGCGCAGCAGCAAATTCACCAGCGTCGATTTGCCGGCGCCGGAGCGGCCGACGAGACCGATCTTTTCGCCCGCGCGCACGGTCAGGCTGAGCCCGTCGATGAGCCCGCTCTCGCGGCCGTAGCCGAACCTCACGTGGTCGAATTTCACTTCGCCGCGCGCGATCACGAGCGGCTTGGCCCCCGGCTGGTCGCTCAGCGCGATCGGCCGCGCGATGGTGCTCATGCCCTCCTGCACCACGCCGATGTTCTCGAAGATGGACGTGACTTGCTGGGCGACCCAGCCGGCGGCGTTGACGATCTGCCAGGCGAGCGGCAGCGCCATGGCGACGGTGCCGACCGCGACCGCGCCGCGCGTCCACAGAAAAATCGCGAGCCCGCCGGTCGAGATCAGGAGCAGAGCATTCATCGTTGAGAGGCTGAGCGCAAACAGCGTATTGAGCCGCAGCGACGCGTGAAACAGGCCGGTGTGCTCGTCGACCGCCCGGCGCACGTAAGCATCTTCGTCGCGGGCGCGCGCGAACAGCTTCACGGTGAGAATATTGGTGTAGGAGTCGACGATGCGGCCGGTGAGCACCGAGCGCGCCTCGGACATATCGCGTGACCGGTCGCGCATGCGCGGCACGAAGGCGCGCAGGAACACGACATAGCCCGCGAACCACAGCAGCACGGGCAAAGCGAGCCAGCGGTCGGCCGCGGCGAGCAGCAGCGCCGCGCTGGTGCCGTACACCATGATGTACCAAACCGCGGTGAGCAGCGAGACCAGGCTCTCGCGCACCGCCGGCCCGGTCTGCATGATTTTATTGGCGATGCGGCCGGCGAAATCGTTCTGAAAAAACGCCCACGACTGGCGCACCACGTGCCAATGGCTTTGCCAGCGGATCAGATTGCCGACGTTCGCGGCGATCGCCTGGTTGGCGATCAGGTTCTGCGCGGTGACCGCGGTCGGCCGCACCACCAGCAAGATGAGCGCCATGCCGGCGAGCAGGTGCCAATGGTCGGCGAACAGCCGGTCAGGCGCGCTCGCGGCGAGCAGCGAGACGATGCGCCCGACGAACACGGGAATGGTCGAGTCGAGGAGCGCGACCACGAAGCCGGTGACGAATAGCGCCGCGAACAGCCCCTTCGCCTGGCGCGCAAAATGCCAATAGAACGCCGTCAGCCCGGCCGGCGGCTCGGGCCGATCGGGCGGCGCAGTCGGTTCCAAAACCCGTTCCAGCACGCCGAACATGGCGTTTCCTCGCGAAAAGAGACACGACCGCCCGCGGCGCCCTGCGGCACCGCGTGCGACCGTCCGATGTACCCCTAACGGATGCTACGGCGTGTAGCGGTCTTTTGCGGCGAGATCAAGGCCGGCGGGCGTGGAGCCCGCATGAGCGCAGCGAAATCCGGGAACCCCGCATTCCGCTTCGCTCCATGCGGGCTACTGATCCGCGGGCGCGGTGCGGAATTTCTGCACGAAACTTTCGAGGTCCCCGGCGCCGATGTCGGAGACGGCCCAATAGGTCACGCCGCCTTCGGTCCAGCGCACGATGTTGTAGCCGTCGTTCATGTGACGCACCGGCGCCGCGTCCGCCTGCCCGTGGGCCGGCACTTGAACGAGGCTGATCAGGTGCTTGCGGTGACGATAGACGAGGGTCGCGGCCGGCGCCCGGTCGACCACGTCGACGCGCCCTCCCGCGAGGGGAAAATCCTCGTTGGCAAGGTCGATGACCCGCGGCGCCTCGGGCAGCCGGCCATTGAACCACGGCTTGACCGTGTGCCGGTCGGAGGAGGCCACATCGAAGGCCTGCGGCGCCATCATCGCGCGGATGTGGGCATCGAGCACCCCGACCTGGGTCGAGGCGGTCGCGCTTTGGGTCGGGGCGACCTCGTGGGGGCCGAGCGCCACGTAGGTCGCGCTGCTGCCGACGAGGGCGGCGAGCGCCACCGAAGCCGCAAGCGCGCGCCACGAGGGCCGTGCGACCGTGCGCGGGCGTGCGATGGCTTCGACACGCGCGCGCAAGCCGGCAGGCGCGCTTTCGCGCGGGAAATGCCGGCTGAGCGCCGCACGCAGCGCGGTGACGCGGTCGCGCTCGGCTGCGAGCGCCGGGTCGGCGGCGAGATGCCGCTCCACGTCGAGCGCATTGGCCGGATCGAGTTCGCCGTCCACATAGGCATGGATCAGCAAGGTCGGGTCCTCCGGCGGGGTCGGGGTCGCCATCTCTCAGTCCTTCGTGAGCCGTGCCACCAAGCGGCGGCGCGCGCGCGCGAGCCGCGACATCACGGTGCCGATGGGCACCTCGGTGATTTGCGCGATCTCGCGATAATCGAGGCCCTGCACGTCGCGCAGAACCAGCGTCTCCTTGAACGGCGCCGGCAGGTCGGCAATCGCGCTTTCCAGGCGGGCGGCGTCCGCCTTGGCGATCAACTCCGTCTCCGGCGTCGCTTTCTCCTGGTCTCCCGGGTCGGCATGGGCGCGCTCCACCGCTTCGAGATCGTCGACCATGACCAGCGAAGCGGAACGGTTGCGCCGCAGCCACGTGTAGGCGGTGTGGCGCACGATGGTGAGCACCCAGGCGCGGGCGTTGCCGCCGGCGAAGGTCCCAATTGCCCGATAGGCGCGCAGGCAGGCTTCCTGCACCACGTCTTCGGCGTCGGTGCGATTGCCGGTGAGCCAGCGCGCGAGCGCGAAAGCGTCGTCGAGGTTCGGCTGCACCACCGCCGCAAAGCGCGTCCGGTCGTCGCCGCCCGGTTGGCCGGTCACGGGGCCTCCATTCGCCCGCGGCCGCTCCGGCGTCCGAGGCGGTGCGGGCACGGGGCGAGGGGCGGGGCCCCTGCCTTGGTGCCACACCTCGGGGCGCAATACGGCTGCGGTCGACATGGCCGGTAGACTCGGCCGCCGCCGGATTTATTCCCGGAGCTGCACACGGATATCCTCCAGCCAAGACCCTCACTCGGGCGCGCGCAAGCGATAGCCGATGCCGGTTTCGGTGAGAACATATTGCGGGCGCTGCGGGTCAGCCTCGATTTTCTGGCGCAGCTGGCGCACGTAGACGCGCAGGTACTGCGCGTCGGTGAGGTCGCTCCAGAGCTCCTTGAGTAAAAAGCGATGGGTGAGAACCTTCCCGGCGTGCTGCACCAGCAGCCGCAGCAACTCATATTCCTTGGGCGAGAGCTTGACCTCCTTGTCGCCGGTTTTGACGATCCGCCGCACCAGATCGACCGATAAATCCCCGACCCGGAAGATCGGGCGCTCGCCGTGCACCTGGAGCTGGTGGCGCAACGCCGCGCGGATGCGCGCGAGCAATTCGTCCATGCCGAACGGCTTGGTCACGTAATCGTCGGCGCCGAGATCGAGCGCCTGCACCTTGGCGACCTCGTCGTCGCGGCTTGAGAGCACCACGATGGGAACCCGCTCGTCACGCGTGCGCATCGTGCGCAGCAGCTCCAGGCCCTGCATATCGGGCAGGCCGAGATCGAGGATGACGAGATCCGGCTTCTCGCGCATGTGATCGAGCGCGCTCCGGCCGTCGGGCGCCTCGATCACCCGATAGCCCTGGGTACCCAGCCCCATGCGCAGCAGCTTGCGGATGGGCGGCTCGTCGTCGATGACGAGCACACGGAGCGGAGGCGCGTTCATGCCGCGGCCTCGAGCTGCTGTGCGCCCACGGGCACCGGCAGGCGGATGGTGAACACGGCGCCCGGCCGATCGGTGCGGTTGGCGGCGGTGATCGTGCCTTGCATCGCCTCGACGAAGCCGCGCGAAATCGCGAGGCCGAGTCCGGTCCCGGCGCGCACCTGGTCGCCCTTCTGCACGCGATAGAACTTGTCGAAAATCTGCTCGAGGTCGCCCGCCGGAATCCCTTCGCCCTCATCGATCACTTGCAGATAGACGGCCTCGCTTTCGCGCCAGGCCGCAATCCGGATGGTGCTGCGGGCCGGCGCGTATTTCGCCGCGTTGTCGAGCAGATTGAACAGCACCTGCTCGAACAACACCGGATCGAGACGCAGCATGGGCAGTTCAGCGGCGAGATCGACCTCGACCCGATGCTGCGCCAGGATTTTGCCGCCGCGGCGCAGCGCGCTGCCGAGAACCTCGCTGACGTCGTGAAGCGCCGCGTTGGGCACGACCGCACCGGCCTCGAGCCGCGTCATGTCGAGCAGGTTGGCGATGAAGCGGTTGAGCCGTTCCGACTCATCGATGATGGTAGCGAGCAACTCAGCTTTCTGGGAATCGTCGAGTGCTTTCCCCAGGTCGCGGAAGGTGCCGGCGGCCGCGAGCACCGCGGCGAGCGGCGTCTTGAGATCGTGCGAGATCGAGGTGAGCAGCGCCGAGCGCAGCCGGTCGGTCTCGAGGGTGCGCTTGACCTTGTCCATGTCGGCGACGAGTCCCACGCGCTCGACCGCGAGCGCCGCCTGATCCATGAGCGCATCGAGCAGGCGCCGCTGGTCCGGCGTGAGCAGCGGGCCCGGCTTGTCGCTATCGATTCCCATGATTCCGATCGGCCCACGGCCCGTGCGCATGGGCAGGAACAGGCGCCTGGCGCCGGGCAGGGTGTCGGAGCCGCGGCCGGCCGAGCGGTTGTTATCCCACGCCCAGTTGGCGGCGGCGAGATCCGCCTCATCGAGTCTGTCCTCGGGGGGATAGCCGGCCTTCACCGAAATCTTGCCGTTGTCGGGCAACAGCAGCACGACGCGCACGCTGAGCATCAGCGCGGTCTGATAAGCGGTCGCCCACAACACGTCGTCGAGGGTGCCGACGCCGGCGAGCTTGCGGCTGAAGGCGTAAAGCGACTCGGTGGTGCGTGCGCGCTGCATGGCGGCGAGCGCCTGGGTGCGCACCCGCGCCGCCACGTTGGAGACCACCACCGCCATGAGGATGAAAAAGAAGAACGCCGCGATGTTGACCGGATCGGTTATGGTGAAGGTGTAGATCGGCGGCAGGAAAAAGAAATTGTAACAGAGCGAGGCAATGACGCTGGCGAACAACGATGGCCACAGGCCGTAGCGCGCGGCAATGCCGACGATCGCGGTGAGGAACACGAGATTGACGTTCTCGACTCCCAGCCGCCAGTTGACCAGGAAGCTGGCGCCGAGCGCGAGCGCCACCGCGGCGAGCGCGACCAGATAGGCGCGAAAGTCGAACGGCCGTTGCCCCTGCGCGGTGCGCACGGTCTTGCGCGGAATTGGGTCGCCGGGAACGGCGTCGCCGGCAATCACGTGAACGCTGACGTTGCCGCTGCGCCGCACCAACTCGTGCACCACGGAGCCGTGCAGGATTTCGAACCAGCGGGTGCGACTCGATTTGCCGATGACGATCTGGGTGACGTTATTGGCTTGCGAAAAAGCGATGACGTCGTCGGCGATGCTGCGGTCGCCGCCCGGGATGGTGACCGGCTCGCCGCCGAGAGCCTGGGCAAGCCGCAGGGTGTCGGCGAGGCGGTCGCGCTCTTCCTCGCTGAGCTGCAAGGTGCGCCGGCTCTCGACGCTCAACGCCGTCCACGGCGCATGCAAGCGGTCGGCGAGCCGCTTGGCATAGCGCACGAGGCCGGCGGCGCGCGGGTCTTCGCTGACGCAGACGAGGATGCGCTCGCCCGCCGCCCACGGTCCTGGGATCGCATGCGCTTGCATGTGCGTGAGCAGCTGCTCGTCCACGCGCTCGGCGGTGCAGCGCAAGGCAAGTTCGCGCAACGCGGTGAGATTGCCGGGCGAGAAATAATGCGCGAGCGCGCGCTCCGCCTGCTGCGGGACGTAAACCTTGCCTTCCTTGAGGCGCTGAATGAGATCGTCGGGGGTGAGGTCGACGAGCTCAATCGCGTCCGCGCGAGCGAAAATCGAGTCGGGGACGGTTTCGCGGATGCGCACGCGGGTGATCTGCGCCACCACGTCGTTGAGACTTTCGATGTGCTGGACGTTGACCGTTGTGTAGACGTCGATGCGGTTGGCGAGCAGCTCTTCCACGTCGAGATAACGCTTGGGATGGCGGCTGCCCGGCGCGTTGGTGTGGGCGAGTTCGTCCACCAGCACGAGCTGCGGCCGCCGCGCGACGATGGCGTCGATATCCATTTCCTCGAGCGTGCGGCCGCGATATTCGACCCGCTGGCGTGGGATCACTTCGAGCCCCGCAAGCAGCGCTTCTGTCTCGGCGCGGCCATGGGTCTCGGCGACGCCGACAACAACGTCGACGCCGTCCTTGCGCTTGGCGCGCGCCTCCTCCAGCATTTTGTAGGTCTTGCCGACGCCCGGCGCGGCGCCGATGAAAATCTTGAGCTTGCCGGTCGCGCCTTCCTCGCGCTGCGCCTGCGCCAGCAGGGCCTCGGGCGAGGGTCGCTGTTCAAAGTCGCGCCGCTGGTCGGTCATTCGTGGTGCGTGAGCCTAGTTCCGCGAACCCGAAGCCAGCATAGGCGAACTTCGGAATCGGAACATTAGCCGGCGAAGTCGCTACTTCTCCGCCGCGTCGAGTGCCATGTTGAGCGCCAGAACGTTAACCCGCGGTTCTCCCAACAAGCCGAGAAAACGGGTTTGCGTGTGCTCGCTCACGAGCTGGCGCAGGCGATCTTCCGGCACGTTGCGCGCCTTGGCAACACGCGGCACCTGAAACAGCGCCGCCCCGGGCGAGATGTCGGGATCGAGGCCGCTGCCCGATGTCGTCACCAGGTCGGGCGGAATCGGATCGCTCGCATTTTCTTTTTTGAGCGTGTCGATATCGCCGTGTACCCGGTCGATCAGCGCCTTGTTGGAAGGGCCGAGGTTCGAGCCGCCGGAGTTGGCCGCGTTATAGGGCGCGGCAACGTTCTTGGTCGGGTCGGCGGGATCGGGCGTGGTGGTCGCCGATGGCCGGCCGTGAAAATAACGCTCGCTCGTGAACTGCTGGCCGATCAGTGCCGAGCCGACCACGGTATCGCCCCGCCGCACCAAGCTGCCCTGCGCCTGATAAGGAAACAGCACGCCCGCGATACCCGTGACCACGAGGGGGTAGACGAGGCCGGTAATCAAGGTGAGGACGATGACGACGATGATCGCCGGACGAATTTCGCGCACCATAGGGGCACTCCTCATGCCAGATGCAAAGCGGTGACCAAAACGTCGATCGCCTTGATGCCGATGAACGGGACGATGACGCCGCCCAGGCCGTAGATCAGAAGATTGCGCCGCAGCAGCGGGCCGGCACCAATCGGCCGGTAGCGCACGCCTTTGAGCGAGAGCGGGATGAGCGCAATAATGATCAGCGCGTTGAAGATGATGGCGGAGAGAATCGCGCTTTGCGGCGTCTCAAGTTGCATGATGTTGAGCGCCTGGAGCTGCGGATAGAAGGTGACGAACATCGCCGGAATGATGGCGAAATATTTCGCCACGTCATTGGCGATCGAGAAGGTGGTGAGCGCACCGCGCGTCATCAGCAGCTGTTTGCCGATTTCCACGATCTCGATCAGTTTGGTGGGATTTGAATCGAGGTCGACCATGTTGCCGGCCTCGCGCGCGGCCTGGGTGCCGGTGTTCATGGCGACGCCCACGTCCGCCTGCGCCAGCGCCGGCGCGTCGTTGGTGCCGTCGCCGCACATGGCGACGAGCTTCCCCTTGGCCTGCTCGTCGCGGATGAGGCGCAGCTTCTCCTCCGGCGTCGCCTGGGCAAGGAAATCGTCGACGCCGGCCTCCGCCGCGATCGCCGCGGCGGTCGTCGGATTATCGCCGGTGATCATGACGGTGCGGATGCCCATGCGGCGCAGCTCGGCGAAGCGCTCGCGGATGCCGCCCTTGACGATGTCCTTGAGGTGAATGACGCCGAGCAGCTTTCCGTCCTTCGCCACCGCGAGCGGCGTGCCGCCGGACTTGGCGATGGAATCAGCCAGCGCCTGCACCTCGCGCGCGACCTCCGCGCTCACGTTGGGCCGCAACGCGTGCACCACGCCGCCGGCCGCGACCGCCGTGGGCGAGGTGTTGAGATAATTGAGAATCGCGTCGACCGCGCCCTTGCGCACCGAGGAGGTGCCGACCTCGACGCCGCTCATGCGGGTCTGCGCGCTGAACGGAATGAAATTGGCGCGCAACTCGGCAAGCTCACGGCCGCGGATGCCGTATTTCTCCTTCGCCAGCACCACGATCGAGCGGCCCTCGGGCGTCTCGTCGGCGAGCGAAGCGAGTTGCGCCGCGTCCGCAAGCTCGTCCTCACTGACGCCGCGCAGCGGCTTGAATTCGGTCGCCTGCCGGTTGCCCAGCGTGATGGTGCCGGTCTTGTCGAGCAGCAGCGTGTCGACATCGCCGGCGGCTTCGACGGCACGGCCCGACATCGCGAGCACATTGAAACGCACCAGCCGGTCCATGCCGGCAATGCCGATGGCGGAGAGCAACGCGCCGATCGTGGTTGGGATCAAGGTCACGAACAGCGCCACCAGGATCACGACCGAGATGGCGCCGCCGGCATAGGTCGCATAGCTCGGGATGGTGACCGTCGCAAACACGAAGATGATGGTGAGGCCGACGAGGAGAATATCCAGCGCGATCTCGTTCGGCGTCTTCTGCCGCTCCGCCCCTTCCACCAGCCTGATCATGCGATCGAGAAAAGTCGACCCGAGCGCCGCGGTAATGCGCACCTTGATCCAGTCGGACAATACCTGGGTGCCGCCGGTGACGGCCGAGCGGTCGCCGCCGGACTCGCGGATGACGGGCGCCGACTCGCCGGTGATGGCCGCTTCGTT
>JAFAUQ010000153.1 GCA_019243195.1 Hyphomicrobiales bacterium | reverse complement strand
TGCGGGTCGCCCGCGGCCTGGCCCTGGTTGATGATCCTGCCGGCTTCCATGAGAAACTCTCCGCTGCTGTAGGGTGGGCTAAACGGCCGCAGCGCAGCGGAGGCCGTGTGCCCACCGACGATGAACCTTTGTTTGTTGGAAAGACCGCCGTGGGCACGTCGTCGGCGCTGCGCGCCTCCGCCTTAGCCCCACCCTACGGCGCGCTTGATTTGCGGTATTGGCGTAAGCAGCGCGCCCGATTTGCCTTAACCATTTCGCCTGTTGCGCCGCTTGGCGGGAACCAAGCCGGCGCTGGCGGATTTATGTCGGGGAAACCACCTTGGAGGACCACCATGTACAAACTTCTGGTGGCAGCCGTCGCGCTGTCATTCGCCACGCCTGCCTTCGCCGACTACTACATCGTCCATGACTCGACGACGAAGCGCTGCACCATCACCGAATCGCGCCCGACCGTCGCTACGAGCAAAGTCGTTGGGCCGGACGGGACCGTCTACAAGACGCGCGAAGAAGCCTCCTCGGCGATGAAGACCGTGAAGGTGTGCGAGGAACGCTAAGCACCTAAGCGAAGCATCAAGAATAATAACGAGGCAGCAAACTCGAGCGACGGGCCGCCCGGTGGCCGGGCGGTCCGTTTTTCTTTCCATCGCTTCGGTCTGCGCCGATACGGGAACAGCGATGTGTTAGCGCGTCCTGAGCTGGCACATCACTTGCTTATTGTTTTTGCTTGTTGTTAATGACTCCGCCTCAAGAAACGATTCCCCTGCCCGAATATTTCGCTCCTGGATGCGACTCGCGCCGGCATAGCCGGGAACGGAAGGCTTCCGCAAACGTTACAATCATACCAGATTGTCAAACCACCGCTCCCGGGAGAAACACGATGGGCTTGTTCAGCAAAGACATCGAGACCATGGAGGACCTGTTTCGGCACGGCCTCAAGGACATGTATTACGCCGAAAATTGCATTATCAAGGCGCTCCCTGAGATGGTCGAAAAAGCCACCAACCGCGATCTGGCCAAGGGACTGCGAGACCATCTCGAAGAAACGAAGACGCAGGTCGATCGTCTGGAGCAAGTATTCAAGAAGCTCGGCGATCAGCCGCGGGGCGTCCGCTGTCCTGCGATCGACGGTCTCATCACCGAGGCTGACGAATTGTCCGGCGAAGTTGCAGACAAACAGGTTCTCGACGCCGCCATCGTCGGCTCCGCCCAGGCCGTGGAACATTATGAGATCGCTCGCTACGGAACCCTGATCGCCTGGGCGGAAGAATTGGGCCATGACGACGTCGTTCGCCTTCTTACAACAAATCTCAACGAGGAGAAAGCGGCAGATAAGAAACTGTCGAATATTGCGCTGCGAAAGGGCGTCAATCGCAAGGCGGCAAGCTGACCGCCGGCAGACGCCGATAGCGAACAAGCGGCAGCTGCCGCCATGGCCGACAGCGGCAGAAAACTGCCCTCGCCCAGCGCGCGGGCAAAGCCGCTCGCAGCCCGGCGGAAGCTCAAGATGGCCCGCTCGCTCGGAACCTACATTCGCGGGAGCACGACCAGCTTCTATCAATGGCTTGTTCATCCGGCCGCGGCCATACCGGCAGGGCCGCCGGTATGGATTTGCGGGGACTGTCATATTGGGAATTTCGGACCCATTGCCAGCTCTGACGGCGAGATAAAAATTCAAATCCGCGACTTCGATCAAGCCACGATCGGCAATCCTGCCTTCGACCTGATCCGTCTCGGCCTGTCATTAGCCGCCGATGCCGCCACGTCGGATCTTTCCGGCGTCACAACCGCTCGCATGCTGGAGCATTTGCAGCAGAGCTACGCGGCCGGCCTGACGCAGCCGGGCCGCAGTCCCGCAAAAGCCGATGACCCGAAACTGCTGCGCAAGCTGTTGCGCGTGGCGGAGAACCGATCCTGGAAAAAACTGTGCAAGGAACGGTTCGACGGCGCGCAACGAAGCATTCCGCTGGGCAGCCGCTTCTGGCCGATATCGCAGCGAGAGCGCGATGAAATCGGCAGGCTCGTTGCCAGCGACGAGATGAGCTCTCTGGTCACCTGCCTGCGCGGACGCGATAACAAGACAAAGCTTACTTTGCTCGACGCGGCCTATTGGGTCAAAGGATGCAGCTCGCTCGGCCGGCTTCGCTATGCGGTTTTGCTCGCCGTGCAGGACAAATCCGGAAAACCGGATTATTGCCTGATCGACATAAAAGAGGCGGTGCGGCCGAAAGCGCCTGCACATCGCCGCGCGGGTTTTCCCAAGCATGACGGGCAGCGGGTTGTTCTGGCCGCTCGCCGCCTTTCGCCTTCGGTCGGTCAAAGGATGCAACCGGGGCGCATCCTTGGCCGCGCGGTTTTCATCCGCGAGCTACGCCCGCAGGACATCCAGCCGGAAATCCCCCGTCTAGCGAAGGACGAGGTTCTCAAGCTCGCGGCTTTTTTGGCAGGCGTGCTGGCTCGCGCCCATGCCGATCAAATGAACGCCTCAACCCGAAGGGAATGGAAACGGAAACTAACCGGAAGGCGACGAAGCAAGGGCCGCAGCGCATCCTGGTTATGGGAGAACGTGGTGGAATTAATGGCGCGGCACGAACGGGCTTACCTCGAACATTGTCGCGACGTTCCGCTCTAGTGCCCCGATTCCGAAGTTCGCATCATTTGGCGGCAGGTTCGTTTGCGAACTTCGGAATCGAAGAACACCAGCAAACGCTATGATTCTAGTGGCGCTTTGAACCCCAAGTTCGCAATCGGACTCGCGGCAATTATGATGCGAACTTCGGGTTCGCGGCACTAGGAAGCGGCTGGAAGACCGACTGTGTACAAAGACATGTTCTCGTTAGCGTCAACCGCCAGGCTTTGTCGATGGCCCCGCGCGTGATCGTTGCTGAACGATTTTTCGTTCGCGCATGGATGCAAGCTTCAGCCAGCTGGTCTCAATTGCTTTAATGGTATCTCGCTCCTCGTGCGACTGCGCCCGGGCCGCCAGCTGCCGGCACTCTTCCGCTTTTCTTCTATATTCTTCAGCTACTTTCATCCGCCGCGGAAGCTACGGCGGCAGAAATCCCATGTCAAACTCACTGGGGCGACCATAGGTTTGTGCGAGAGGCTGGTTGATTCAAAGGCTCCGGCGAGCGGGAGTCCTTCGATCGGAAGACGGATTCTCAGGAAAGAGGCGTCATCCCAGCAGACTCGATGTTCTGCAATTTACTGGGAGCGTTGCGTTGACTGCGCTCGCGATAATACGCCAGGACGAAGAGACGAATTGCAGAAGAAAGATTGACTTGCGGACTTGCACTGATCTCCGCGACCAGGGCGGTGCGGCGGCTTTGCCGGGAAGCAGCAATTTCTTCGAGCCCGGTCCAGAAGTCATCCTCTAAGCTGACGCTCGTTTTGCGCCCGCCAATCACGACTGATCGTTTGAGTACGCAGGAGGTCATCCTCGGTAAGGCGCCTCGCGCCTAAATTGTTCCCTGTGCAGCCCATTTGCGGCGGCCGCTGCTGGCGGCGCGCCGCTTTCGGAGCCGAGAAGAGGATATCGAGCCCTCACCCGCAAAACTTGGCGCGGCAAGCTCCGGTCGCAGCGCTAGTGTGGCGGTTCAGAAGTCCGCATCATTCTTGCAGCGAGTCGGAGATGCGGACTTCTGAACCAAAGCCACACTAGATTCAATAAGTTGCTAGTGCCCTTCGATTCCGAAGTTCGCAAACGAGCGTACCACAGTGATGCGAACTTCGGAATCAGGGCGCTAGCGCCGAGCACCGGATCAAGCCCCGGGAACCTTGCTCAACACAACGACGTTCGTTCGGTAATCCGGCGGCGGGCCTTTCGGTGAATCTCTATAACCCAATACCTACGACGCCGGCGGAATACGCCGCCCGATTGGCCGTTCAGGAGCGTGTCCTGCTGTTCTGCCTGGCGTCCGGGACGAACTGGGGGAGCGTCGGGGTGAGCGCGGCCTCCGCGACCCAGCTGGTGGTCCGGAAGTTGGTCGAGCGCGACCCGTCCCCGATCCGTTTCAAGCTTACCCCCTTGGGTTGGCAGGTTCTCATTGCGCTGCTGCGCAGACCGGCGGCGGTGCAGGACGGCGACGCCGTTTGAGGGGTGTGTGCTCCACGGCCTCCCCTTCACTCGCGCCTACCCCGGCGAATATGGTTCATAGTTGAAACGCGGCTGGGTAGAACGCCATCGGGTTAAGGCCCGCTTTACCCGCACAGGATAAGTAAATCAGCGCCGGCTCCCTCGATCTCCAAAACGGCTGCCGGTCAGGCCCCGCCGTGGTCGCCCCGCGCGGGGCCGCTCTTTTAAAGACCACCTTGATCTCCGGAACCGATTTAGCAGATAACACTTATTATATCATGTTCTACTGGTTGATGATGGGACTGATGGCACTGATGCTCGCTGCGGGCTGCATTAATGTTGTGGTTAACTAAAGAGCCAGACGAAAGTTCGGTCGAAGCACGATGTCAAAGGACATACCCGTAAACCTCGCAAGCCCTTTTGTTGCTCATTAGGTAGCGGCCGCGTGGTTTGATGCTAAGCCATCGAGCAACACGCATCGCGCCGGTGCACCTCCGATGGTAGGCCGACCGCGGTTTGGAACCGTGGGGGTTTCAGCGGGTTAGCCGACCGCACAAGATGCTCTGCGACGAGGACCGCCGACCGATGCGCTCGCCCAGGTTGATCCCGCCCGACAGCGTGATCCGCACCAACCAAGCAATCCTGCGCGCGCTTTCCTTCCTCGTCGTCCTCGGCATCATATCCGCGCTTTATTTTGCCAAAGCGGTCTTCTTGCCGCTCGCGACCGCAGGCCTGCTCACCTTCATCCTGGCACCTCCCGCACGCCTTCTGCGCAGCTGGGGGATGGGCCGCGTCGCCTCCGTCATCATCGTGGTTTTGTTCGCGGGCCTTTTTATTTTGGGCGTGAGCGCGATGGTGGGGCAACAATTGACCCAGTTGGCGGGGCAGCTTCCGCAATATGAAAGCACCATCAAAGATAAGATTCGGCGCGCGCAGGAATCGGCCGGCAGCAACAACACACTGCAGGAATTGTCTCGATTGGTCGGCGTCATCAACAAAGAGGCGTCGAACCAGCAGGACCGGAGCACGGCCCGGCCGGCAGACAAACCACAGCCGATGCCGGTTCAGGTCGAGCAGCCGCCTGCGAAGCCCATCGAGCTGATCCAAAGGTTCGTGCAGCCCTTGGTCGATCCGGTCACGTTGATCGGTCTGATCGTCATTTTCGTCATTTTCTTTCTGCTTCAGCGTGAAGATCTGCGCGACCGCATCATCAAACTTGCCGGATCGCACGATCTGCACCGAACGACCGACGCGATGAACGACGGCGCCCACCGCCTGAGCCGATATTTTTTCGCTCAGACCGCGCTCAACGCACTGTTCGGCATCGTGGTCGGCCTCGGGCTCGCCGTGATCGGGCTTCCCAACCCGGCGCTTTGGGGCATCATGGGGATGCTGCTTCGTTTCGTCCCCTACATCGGCGCGCTGATCGCTGCCTCGTTTCCGGTCGTTTTGAGCGTCGCCGTCGATCCCGGCTGGGCCATGACCGCTTGGACCGTGGCGCTCTTTGTGGTGGTCGAGCCGCTGATCGGGCAGGTGTTGGAGCCCCTCATCTATGGGCAAAGCACCGGAATCTCCCCGGTGGCAATCATTGTCTCGGCAACCTTTTGGACGTGGCTGTGGGGACCGGCAGGCCTGCTTCTTTCCACGCCCCTGGCGGTCTGTATCGGCGTGCTCGGCCGGCACATCGAATCGCTGCGCTTCATCGATATCATGATCGGAGAAAAATCCGCGCTCACGCCGGCGCAAAGTTTCTATCAGCGCGCCCTGGCCGACGACGCGGACGAGGCGCTCGACCAGATGGAGCAAAACCTGAAGGAGTGCAACTCGCGGGCGCAGTGCTACGACGAGGTCGCCCTCGGCGGTCTTCATCTTGCCCGCGTGGATGCGGAACGGGGATTGCTCAGCGATGTCGAGATCAGACGCGTCAATCGCGTGGTGGAGGCAGTAATCGCGGATTTCTCCGATCAGGGGCCGACGCCGGACTCTTCGGCGCCGGAGGCGCGCGAGGAAAAGTCAACCGAGGCGCGGCCGGGAGACAAGGCGGGCAACCGCGCGCCGCCGCTGGACACTCTGGGCGCGACCGAAATCAGGCCCGACTGGAACGAAGAGCCGGTTGTTTGTATTCCGGGCCGGGGAGCCTTCGACGAAGCCTCCGCGCGGCTCCTGACGGACTTAGTCACGAAGTCCGGCCTGTCGGCGCGGATAGAACCTGCCCGCATGACGTCATCGCTGCACATCGACCAGCTGGTCAGCCAGGGAGTGCGCGCGGTCTATCTTTGTAGTTTCGGCCTCGGGCACAGCACGGCGCGCCTGCGCCATTCGATTCGCCGATTGCGAAACAGGATGCCTGGGGTCCGAATTGTGGCTTGCCTCTGGGGCTATGAGGGCGGAGAACGCCCGCCGCATGAGGATACGGACGCCGCCGCCGCCGATGCTTACGTGTTTTCGCTGCGAGAAGCTATAGACGACTGTGTTCGCGCCGCCCGAATTGAAGCGGACAATGAGGAAACAAAGTCGATAGAGGGCGATCGCGCGGCCTGAACTTCCGGCTTCGCCGCTGGGCTGCGCTCGTATCGTGCGCGCCTTGCCGCGCGAAAGTTGCGAGCGGCGCCGCACCTCATGTCGTTCCCCGCCGGGAACAAATTTGCGATATCGGCGTTAATTCTTTTCGCCCAGCCAATCTCGCGTATGGCTTTGATTTTGCATCACTATTCAGAACTGATATCATAGGGTTAGCCACACCACGGCGCTGACCGAAGAGACCGGATGGCACGCTACGCAAGCTACACCACCACCGTCGTCGGCGCGCACAGCGTTCCGCGCTGGTACGAGGCGCTCGATCGTCTCGTCGCGCTTGGTCACCTTGCGGAAGGGGATTTCGTGGATGCGCAATTGCGCGCGACTCAGGCCGCGATCCTCGAGCAGGAGATCGCCGGAATCGACGTGATTACCGGGGGAGAGATGCATCGCCGGCGCAACAACCGGCATTCGCCTCCCAACGCCATGCTCAATTACTTCTGGCAGCAGATCCCTTCTTTCCAAGGAGAAACCAAGCCCAAGCCAATCACCCCGTATGATCCGAACGTCACCCACCCAGCCGCCGTTTGCCGGGGACCTATACCGGAGCACATCGACCTCGGTTTGGTGGACGAGTTCAAGACCGTCTCCTCCTTCACCGGCAAGCCGGTGAAGATAACCATGACCGGGCCGCACCTGCTCGCGGCGGTCGCCTACGACGAATACTACAACGATGTTGGGCGAATGATCGCCGATTTCGGAAAGCTGTTGCATCAGAACTTTCGCAGTCTCGTGGCGGCCGGGTGCAAGCATATTCAGATCGACGAACCGTATTTCACGGTCGCGAGCGACGACGAGGTCCGCACGGCGGTCGACGCGATCAATGGCGCGATCGAGGGCCTTCCCGAGGACGTGCACGTAACGATGCACATCTGCCAGGGCAATTATGCGGTTGGCCCCGACTACGACGGACAGATCGGCCACCGCTATTTCGACACGGGGCGTTACAAAGCGGATCTCGTCTGCCAAATCGCGTGCGACGGTTATCTCATCGAGCACGACATGGCGCCGCACTACGAGCGCTGCCTGGGGGACAAACAGCTCGGCGTCGGCGCGATCGACGTGCAGGCCCCAAACGTCGAGACGCCCGAGCTGGTGGTTGAGCGCATCAAGACCCACCGATGGCTGACGCCCGAGCAGACGATCATCACCAGCTCGTGCGGGTTCAACCATCTGCCCCGTCACATCGCGCTTGGCAAGCTGCGCGCAATGACCGAGGCACAAGCAATCTTGCGAGGAAACTAGGCGTGCATGGCTGATAAGAAACGGAAAGCGGGCGGCGCCAAGCGCACGCCTGGCCTATCGGCAGACAAGACAGCCCTTACGAACATCGCGACTGGAGTCGGGGAGTTCGAACTCGACCTTGCGACCAAGCACATGCGCGCGACGCCGCAAGCCGCGGACCTCTTCGGGATCTCCGCCGATACCGTCGCCTCGGAGTTCACCACCTGGGAGCGCGCGATCTTCGTCGATGACGCCCCCAAGGTCCGCGCCGCCATCGAATCTGCCGAGCAGAGCGGCAACTATTACGTGGAGTTTCGCGTCAAACATGCCGACGGCAAGCTGCATTGGCTCGCCGGCAAAGGCCAGGTCGTCGGCAAGGAGAATGGCGGCACCGCCGTTTTGCGCGGCATCTATTACGACATCGCCGAGCGCAAGCAACTCGAAGCGCGGCTTCTCGCTCTTAACGAAACATTGGAATCGCGCGTTCACGACCTGCGCGAGGAGACGCGCGCCCTCGAAGTTTTGAACCGAACGTGCATCGCGATCGCAGCGGAGTTCGATCTGGAACGCCTCGTTCAAACGGTGACGGATGCCGGGGTAGAGCTAAGCGGCGCGCAATTCGGGGCTTTCTTTTACAACGTCGTCAAGCCGGACGGCGAAGCCTATATGCTCTACACGCTTTCCGGCGCCGCGCGCGCGGACTTCGAACGCTTCCCCATGCCGCGCAACACCGGCGTGTTCGGGCCGACGTTCCGTGGCGAGGGGCCGGTTCGCTCGGCGGATATTCGCGCCGATCCGCGCTACGGCAAGAATCCGCCTTTCGATGGAATGCCGCCGGGACATCTGCCGGTGCGAAGTTATCTCGCTGTACCGGTCGTATCGCGCAACGGCGAGGTCATCGGTGGTCTGTTCTTCGGTCACGGCCAGCCGGGAGTGTTCACGGAGCGCGCGGAGCGCATCACGATGGGCCTGGCCGCACAGGCCGCGGTGGCGATTGACAACTCGCGCCTTTATGAGGTGAGCCAAAAGGAAATTGCCGCACGAGACGAGGCGGAACAGAAGCTGCAAGAGCTCAACAGCACGCTGGAGCGGCGCATTGCCGAGCGTGCGCGCGAACTGGCGCTCAGCACGACGCAGCTCGAGGACACCGAGCGACGCTTCCGCATGCTGGTCGAAGGCGTCACCGATTACGCAATTTTCATGCTCGATCCGGCCGGCATCGTCACCAACTGGAACCCCGGCGCAGAGCGCATCAAAGGCTATTCCCGTGAGGAGATTGTTGGTCAGCACTTCTCTCGATTTTATACCGATCAAGACCGCGAAGATCGGATCCCCGAGAAGGCGCTGGAGACCGCGGCGCGGACCGGCAAAATTGAAATGGAGGGTTGGCGCGTCCGCAAGGACGGCACGACCTTCTGGGCGAGCGTGGTGATAAACGCAATCCGCGACGCAAGCGGACAAGTCGTCGGTTTCGCCAAGGTCACGCGAGACCTCACCGAGCGCCGCGAAACCGAGGAGCGGCAGCGTCAATCCCAGAAAATGGAAAGCGTCGGCCAGCTGACCGGGGGAGTTGCGCACGATTTCAACAATTTGCTCACCGTCATCGTCGGCAATCTGGAGGCCTTGCAGCGGCACCTTGGCGGCGGCAGTCCCGATCATGACCGCCTGCGCCGTTCCGCCGACAACGCCATGCGCGGTGCCCGTAGGGCGGAATCCCTCACCCAGCGGCTGCTCGCGTTCTCGCGCCAGCAGCCACTGGAGCCGCGCTCCGTGGATGTCGGCCGCCTTGTCAGCGGGATGTCCGATCTGTTGCGGCGTACGCTCGGCGAACAGGTGGCGGTCGAAACGGTGCTCGCCGGCGGGCTTTGGCGCGCTCATGCCGATCCCAGCCAGCTGGAAGTCGCTATCGTGAACCTCGCCGTGAACGCCCGCGACGCCATGCCCAACGGCGGCAAACTGACCATCGAAACGGCAAATGTGCAGCTCGATGAAATATATGCCTCCGCGCAGGTCGAAGTCGTTCCCGGTCAGTACGTCATGCTGGCGGTGAGCGATAACGGCTCCGGCATGACGGAGGACGTGAAGGCCAAGGCGTTCGACCCGTTCTTCACGACCAAGGATATCGGACACGGAACGGGATTGGGTCTTTCCCAGGTTTACGGATTCGTCAAGCAATCGCGTGGGCATGTGAAAATCTACAGCGAGCCGGTCGAGGGGACGACGGTCAAGATTTATCTGCCGCGCTACCACGTGGAGACAGAGGAACTAACGGAACAGCCGGCCCAGCCCATCCCGCGCGGTGCCGGCCATGAGACGATCCTGGTGGTGGAGGATGACGGCGACGTGCGCAACTACACCACCGACACCCTTCGCGAACTTGGATATCATGTACTGGAAGCGTCCAACGGGGCAGCCGCGCTTCAAATGCTCGAACATCACCCGGAAGTCGACGTGCTATTCACCGACGTTGGGCTGCCCGGCGGAATGAACGGACGCCGGCTGGCGGAGGAAGCGCGCAAGCGCCGCAATACGATCAAGGTTCTGTTCACGACCGGCTACGCCCGCAACGCCATCGTCCACGAGGGTCGGCTCGACCCCGGCGTGGAACTTCTGACGAAGCCCTTCACCCAAGGCGCACTCGCCGAAAAATTGCGCGACATCATCGATGCGACATCCGACCAAGCGCGGATCTTGCTGGTCGAGGATGACGTCATGATTCAAATGCTGGCGACGGAGTACCTCGAGGATGCAGGGTTGAAGGTCGACACGGCTGCATCAGTCACCGACGCGCTCAATAAGTTGCGTCTCATTCCCGGCGGAGTCGATGCGGTCATCATTGACATCGGACTGCCCGATCGCAGCGGCGAGAGCCTGGTCCGTGAAATTCGCTCGATCTATCCCACTCTGCCGCTGGTAGTGGCGAGCGGGCGCGGTCGGAAGGACCTGCAGCTCCTTTTCAAGGATGTCGCGATGCTGAGCGTCGTGAGCAAGCCGTACACGGCCGATGGACTCACCGGGGCGCTACGGGCAGTGGGCGTCCGGTGAGTAATATGCCTGAGCAAAAGACTTTACAGGAAGAAGAGGCGACGGACGCCGCGCGGCATTGGGGCGGCGACCGGGCCCCGCTATGCGATCGATCCAAACCAGATTTAGGCCGTACCTAGTGCCCCGATTCCGAAGTTCGCCTCATTCTGCGGCAGGCTCGTTTTGCGAACTTCGGAATCGAAGGGCACTAGCAACTTATTGAATCTAGTGTGGCTTTGGTTCAGAAGTCCGCATCTCGGACTCGCTGCAAGAATGATGCGGACTTCTGAACCGCCACACTAGTGCCGCGAACCCGAAGTTCGCATTATATTGCGGCACGGGTGTTTGCGAACTTCGGGTTCAAAAGCGGCACTAGAATCATAGATTTTGCTAGTGTTCATGATTCCGAGGTTCGCATCGAGTGTGCCGCAAGGGCGGGCGAACCTCGGAATCGGAACACTAGTCGGCGGTCGCGCTCACTTGCCGCGCAATGCATCCTTCAAACCGCCCACGGCATTCTGAACCTTGCCGGCGGCCTTATCTGCCTTTCCTTCGGCCTTGAGCCTTGCATCGCCGGTAGCCTTGCCGGCGGCCTCTTTAACGGTGCCTTTGGCTTGCTGCGCCGAACCCTTGATGCGGTCCTTATCCATGGTGGGTGCCTCGTAGTCCTGATTCCGCTTTTGCTTTATTTTCTGCCTTTTCGATGGACGGATTGGGTTCCATCCCGCACGCTCGTTTTGAGGAAGGCCTCGGCCCGGCCGAGGCCCGCTCATGCATGAACGCTTTAGCGTTGGCCACCGCCTTGACCGCCGCCCTGTTGGCCACCCTGACCGGGCTTCTGGGTCTGCTGGCCGGGATTCTGCTGGCCACCCTGATTTCCTTGCTGGCCACCCTGACCACCTTGCTGGCCACCTTGGCCGGGCTGCTGCGATTGCTGGCCAGGCTTTTGGTTCGGGTTCTGAGTATTGGGGTTATTCATCTGGAACTCCTGTTGCGCTTCTTGGGCGCAAGATAACGCCGTTGAAGCGGGCTTGTTCCCCAGCCTGGTGTGGCGGTTCAGAAGTCCGCATCATTCTTGCGAGCCGAGTCCGAGATGCGGACTTCTGAACCAAAGCCACACTAGATTCAATAAGTTGCTAGTGCCCTTCGATTCCGAAGTTCGCAAACGAACGTGCCGCAAAATGATGCGAACTTCGGAATCGGGGCACTAGGCTCCGATGATCACCCGCTCGGCCAAACCAAGCAGGTCCCATTGCCGGCGCGACACACGGCTTCTCCGCCCGTCATGCCGCCGGCTTTCCGGCACCGGCTGGAGCGATCATCACGTTCAAAGCGTTCTTTTGATCACCCCCACCCCCCGGTGTGCGCCTTGACACGGACGCGCGGCCGCTCGAGGCCGAGGCGGTGTTCGCGCCAGATCACGATGAGCCCGGCGGCCGCGACGATGACCCCGCCGAGCAGGACGGCGGGCGTCGGCGTTTCCCCGAACATCAGGTAGCCGAGCACGGACGCCCACACCATGGCGGTGTATTCGAACGGCGCGAGCACCGAAGCGGGCGCGAACTGATAGCCTTCCGTGAGCAGGATATGCGCGACACCGGCGAGCACGCCGATCGCGACGAGCTTGGCGAACTCGAGTTCGGTGGGCGCATGCCAGGCGAACGGCAATGTCACCAGCCCGGCGAGCGTGCAGAACACCGAGAAATAAAACACGATCGCCGACGTGGTTTCGGTTTCGGTGAGCCGACGCGTTTCGATGGCGGTGCCGGCGTTGCACAACGCCGCCAAGAGCGCGAACAGCGCGCCGATCGCCGGCCCGATCGCGGCGGCACCACCGAGATCGAGGTAGGGCGTCAGCATGACGATGACGCCGCAAAAGCCAATCGCTACCGCGCCCCAGCTGTAGGCCTGCACCCGCTCTTTGAGGATCAGCGCTGCGAGCGCCACCACGATCAGCGGGGCGGCGAAGGAAATGGCAGTTGCATCGATGAGCGGCAACCGGGTCAGCGCCGCGAAGCTCAGGAACATTGCGCCTATGCTGAGAACGCCGCGTCCAAGGTGTCCCGGCAGGCGGTGCGTGCGCACCGCGGTCACGAACTCGCCGCGCGCCGCGTAGATGATCACCACCGGCACGAGCGCGAAGACGCTGCGGAAGAACACCACCTGCCCGACCGGAACCGTGTGGCCGAAGCCGCGAATGAGCGCCGACATCACGGCGAACAGCAGCAGCGATGCGAGCTTGAGCGCGATTCCCTTGGCGATGTCCATGGAGCGGAATCCGGGGGCCGCCCGAGGGCGTGGGATGATTGGGGATATCGACGCCGGCCACGAAAAAGCCCCGGCATCTCCGCCGAGGCTTCCTCGCTGATCGACCTCTATCCACGAAACCCCTTCAGGAGACGTGCAGGGGCTTCCGCCCTACCAACCAATTCACGGCATTTCGGTTCCCAATCCCGATGCTGAGCGTCGTGAGCAAGCGGCACGGCCGATGGACTCGCCGGCGCGCTACGAGCAGTGGGCATCCGCTGTGAGAAATACGCCTGAGCAAATAAGCAACGCCGTCGCGATTAATGGCGTGCATTTCAGCCGCTCAGCGAAGCTGCGTATTGATGCTGCTGAATTTGGTGTTCAGCTTCGCGCCGATGCCATTGATCACCGCAATAAGGACCACGGCGATTCCGGCCGCGATCAAACCATACTCGATGCCCGTCGCGCCCGATTCATCCTGGCAAAAACGACGAAAGTTGATTGCAATCTTCATGCGCGCGCCCCTTCGGGGGACAGGCCGGCCGGCATCATTTGCTAGAGACCCGGGAGCTCGAAGTCACAATCGGCATCGCAAATGACGCGATTGCGGCCCTGGCGCTTGGCCGCGTAGAGCGCGGCGTCCGCCCGCCCGATAAAGGATTGAGCCGTGTCTTGCGGCCGAAGCGTTGCTAGTCCGATCGAGATCGTGACACGGCCGAGCTGCTCGCCGGTCGAGCGTTTCATCAGCGGCTTGGCCATCACGGCGGCGCGAATCTTCTCCGCCACTGCACCCGCGCGATCGAGGGGAGTGCGCGGCAGCACGACCGCGAACTCCTCCCCGCCGTAGCGCGCGGCGACAGCTTGCTCGTGGACGCTCTGCTTGAGTGCATTGGCAACGCGGCGGAGAATTTGGTCGCCGGTGAGATGCCCGTAGGTGTCGTTGATCTTCTTGAAATAATCGATATCCGCCATCAGGAGCGACAGCGCCTCGCCGCTCTTCCTCGCATCGGACATCGCCTTCTGCATGGTCAGATCGAAGGATTTGCGGTTGGCGAGCGCGGTGAGCGGGTCGGTCAGACTTTCGCTGCGCACGGTCTCGACATTCTGCCGCAGCTGTGAAACTTCCTGCTTGGAAGCCTTGAGGCGCGCTTCCAGCGCGTGGTTGGACCTCTCGATGTCCTTCGTGGCAACGACCAGACGCTCGACCACAAGGCGCACACCATCGCGATCCGCCGCGCGCAGCTTCTCGCTGACGCCGGCCAGCCTTTCGCCGTAATCCGCTGCCGTGCCGGAAATCGCGTCGATCGTGGTCATGATGCGATCGATCTCGTCCACCACATTGGCGCCTCGGCCGTCGATACCAGCGGCCGGCGCGAAGTGCGCGTGATAGATTCGATCCATGTCGGCGGTGCTCAACGAACCGTCGCGAACGATCAGCTCATTAATGTTTTGATTGAGCGCGGCATGGTGGCCGGTGGCGTAGGTGTACCAAATCTCGTAGTTGCGCGGATGCGCCGGCTGGCGCAGCGCCTTGATCTGGCCGACGGCAATTTCCGCCAACGCCAGGGTGCGGTCGCCTTCGTTATCCTTGCTCCCCATGAAAGTCTTCCAGGGCGGGCCTCAGACGCCGGTCCCAAAGCGACCATCCTGGCTCACGAGCAATCAATCCGCCGCCATGCCGGCAAAGACGGGCCGCCCGGCGGCGTCATGAGATTCCCGCGCCGGCTCCAGAGTGAGGAAGCGGACGCCGAGCTGTTTTTCCGTGCGCCAAGCGAGTTGGCATCGACGACGAACCGCTCCGTCCCTGGAAAACCACAAGACCAAATCATCCGGGAGTTCGGCGGTGATGGCATGAGCGAGCCTGGCGCCGCCGCTCGATATGTCCTTCATCCGGCAGGCGCCCAGCGGGCGGCCATCGCCGGAGTAAAGGAAAGCGGGCGCATCGACTTTCCGACGCGGTGCCCTTCGGCGTTCTTTCGACATGCGCACACCCGAATCCGGCGGCTGGAGTTTTCGGCGGAGCGGTGCTGCGATACCGAAAACCAAGTTGCTGATTGTATGGAATCTTGCTTAAGGATTGGTTGTAGTTCGCGCCCGACAACTTGAGATTTAAAAAGTATCAAACAAAGAAAGGTACGCCGGACGGCGTCGGGGACGATGACGATGAATCGATAGGCGCCGAGAATGCGCCCGGATTTGTCACCGAGTCGGCCCAGGAATGCCGGGCGGGCGACGACATCGCAAGAGACAAGGCTTTCTTAAATGGACCGGCTTAGGGTCTTTGTTCGTTTTCGGGGGTCCTGTTCGTGCGCCCAAGTGTCGGATCATCGGGTCTGGATGATTTAATTGAACAATCGAAGCGCGAGCGTCGTAACGACGCTCGTCTTATCGTCAATGCGCCCGGCCGTTACATGCTCGCCAACAGGCGAAACCTGAAGGGCGACCGATGCGAGTTCGCGTGCCGGATCGTCAATATGTCTGCGCTCGGCATGGCGCTCGCGGCCCCGGTCGTCGGCGCGGTGGGCGAACGCGTGATCGTCTACAGCGAGGCATTCGGGCAACTCCACGGCGCTATCACGCGGCCGATGAGCACGGGTTTCGCCATGTCGATCGTCGCCAGCGCGGCGAACCGCGAGAAGATAGCCACGAAGCTCCAGTGGCTCGCCAAGCAGAAGGACGTGCCTGATTTGCCGGACGGCCGTCGGCACGCGCGCGTCGCGCCAAAAAATCCGATGGCAACCATCCTGCTCGCCGACGGTTCCCTCACCTCCTGCCTCGTGATCGACTTCTCGAGCTCCGGAGCGGCGGTGTCAGCCGATCTCGATCCGAAGCTCGGCACCCCCTTGGCGGTAGGGAAGATGGTCGGACGGGTGGTGCGCCGCTTCGATGAGGGATTCGCCATCGAGTTCACCGAGAAGGCAGCCCTCGGCGAAGTCGAA
Source organism: Hyphomicrobiales bacterium (assembly GCA_019243195.1). Taxonomy (GTDB): domain Bacteria; phylum Pseudomonadota; class Alphaproteobacteria; order Rhizobiales; family Xanthobacteraceae; genus AP-16. The sequence goes on along the minus strand of JAFAUQ010000153.1, from coordinate 26,622 downwards.
CGGCGTCTGGCGGCATCGGCGGATCGGCGACAGCTGCAAGGCTGATACCCTCGGTGGGCCAAAGCCATCATCAATTATCTTAGAGCGGGATGACTTATCTTCGCATCGTCATCCCGCTCTTCTTGGAGGACCTCACACGACCGGTTGCTTGATCGCGCGCAGCCGATCGATCACCGCCACGTCAATGTTGAGATGCTGCGCGACCAGCTCGTGCGGGGTGAGCGCCATCCATTGCGCGAGCGACACGTCCTCGAAGCGGGGCGCGCGGAACAGCTCGAGGAAGCGCAACGGCTCGTCGCCGGTGTTCTCGATGAAGTGGCTCAGGGACATCGGCACGTAACCCACGTCGCCTGCCTGGTAGTCGAACGTGCGCGCTTTTCCCTCGGCGCCGAACACAGTCATGCGCGCGCGCCCGGAAATGTAGAACTGCCACTCGTCGGCGTTGGGATGCCAGTGGATCTCGCGCATGTGGCCGGGATCGACCTCGACATGCGCAACCGCGATCTCCCGCGAGATGGGGAAGTTGCCGGTGTCGGCGATGCGCACGCGGCCGCCGGGCATGGTCTGCGGCGGAAGCTGCATCAGGCTGAACTTCATGTTCTGGGGAACCGCGCCCTGCGGCGAATGGACGGCATCGGTCTCCCGTGGAGGGGGCGGCGCCGCCTGGAAAATGAAGCGTTCTTCCTTGGGAATGGCATCGAGCGCGTCGGCGTTCACCTGCAAATTCTTGGCGAGCGCGGCCTTCGGCATATGCGCGAACATGTCGGTGATGGCGAAGGTGCTGTCTTCGGAAAAGCTGCCCTCCGGAAACGCCAGCAGAAACTCGCCGCCGTCGGGCGGCAGTCCCTGGATCGAATGCGGAATACCGGGCGGGAAATACCAAAGATCCCCTGCCTGCACGTCGGCGATGAAATTGTGCCCGCCGGTGTCGACCGCCGTGATGCGCAAGTTCCCGGCGAGCACGAACGACCACTCCGCCTCCTTGTGCCAATGCAATTCGCGCACGCCGCCCGCGGTCAGCCGCATATTGACGCCGGCGATGGTGGTGGCGACCGGCAGCTCGCGCTTCGTCACCTCGCGCGACCATCCGCCCTCGCGCATCTTCACGTGGGCATCGGCGAAGGAGAAGCGGAGGTTGGGCAGCGCGCCGTGATCGGTCGAGGGCGGCTGAAAAATGTCGGGATTTTGCGCGGCGCGCGGCGCATTGCGCGGCCCCAGGATGCTCGCCCCGCGGTTGCCCTCGATCGGTTCCGGCGGCCGTTCCTGGGCGACGGCCGCTCCGGCGGTGAGCACGGCCGCGCTGGCCAAAAGGGTTCTGCGTGTCGGAACCGACATGGAACCTCCCTCATCCACGGTGGCGCGAGCCGGACGGCGGGCGTGATGCGGAAACTCGCCGCGAAGGCGGCGGGTTCCTCGGGTCTCCTTACGCGCATGAGGCAACCGCAGCGACGCCGGCCGCGTTATCTCCGCGCCATATCTCAGGGAGAGAACACGTGCCCCGCAAAACGCGCGCCCCCGGCCTTGCCCGCCGCGACTTCCTCGAGCTTGCCGGCGCCGCCGGATTGAGCGCCATGGCAATCGCGCAAGCGCAGGCAGCACCGTCGGCGACGGCGCCGAGCCTCGCGCCGCAGCCGACACCGCGCCCGGATGAGCAAAGCAACACTGCCGACATTCTGGTCGAGACCCTGATCGCCTGGGGCGCGCCGTTCGTCTTCGGGGTTGTCGGGGACGGGATCAACTCGATCATCGAGGCTTTGCGCAAGCGGCAGGACCGCATCCGCTATGTCGGCGTGCGCCACGAGGAGGCGGCCGCGTTCATGGCTTCGGGCATCGCCAAGCACACGGGTCGGCTCGGCGTGTGCCTCGGCACCACCGGACCGGGCGCCATCCATCTGATGAACGGCCTCTACGATGCGCATCTGGACGGCGCGCCGGTCGTGGCCATCACGGGCACGACGTTTCACGATTTGATCGGAACGCGCTTTCAGCAAGGCGTGAGCACAACCGCTCTGATGCAGGACGTGGCGCTCTATAACGTGGAGGTGACGGGCCCCGACCACGCCCTCATCGTCGCCAACCGCGCCTGCCGCGCCGCGCTCGGCAACCGCGGCGTCGCCCATCTCACCGTCGCCAAGGACGTGCAGATGATGAAGCTCGCGGCCGACAAGCCGTCGATGGAAAATCACGGCGCACGCACCTCGACCAGCTGGCTGCCGGTGGCGGCGGTGCCGCCGCTCGATCAGTTGCGCGCGGCGGCCGATGTCCTCAACGCCGGCAGCAAGGTCGCGATCCTCGCCGGCCAGGGCGCGCTCGCGGCCCGGGCCGAGGTCGAACGGATCGCCGATGTGCTCGGCGCGCCGGTCGCCAAGGCGCTGCTGGGCAAGGCCGTGCTGGCCGACGACTCGCCGCTGACTACCGGCGGAATCGGCCACCTCGGCACCGCGCCTTCGCATTGGGCCATGCACAATTGCGATACTTTGCTGATCCTCGGCTCGACCATGCCGTGGATCGATTCCTATCCGCGGCCGGGCCAGGCGCGCGCGGTGCAAGTGGATCTCAACCCGGACCGCATTGGGCTGCGCTACCCGACCGAAATCGGCCTCGTCGGCGACGTGAAAGGAACCTTGCAGCAGCTCGCGCCGCTCCTCGCGCCGCACGGCGACCGCAGCTTTCTCAACGAAGCGCAGGCGCGCATGCAGGACTGGCGTGCGCTCCTCGACCAGGTGGAAACGACGGAGCGGACGCCGTTGCGCCCGCAGATGGTCGTCCGCGCGCTGAGCGATCTTTTGGCCGACGATGCGGTGATCTCGCTCGACACCGGCGCCAACACGCATTTCGCCGCGCGCCATTTGCGCTTGCGGCCGAACCAGCGCTTCACCGGAACCGGCATGCTGGCAAGCATGGGCTCGGGCCTGCCGCTCGCGATTGCCGCCAGTCTCGCCTATCCGGGGCGCCAGTCGGTCACCGTCGTCGGCGACGGCGGCTTTGCCATGCTGATGGCCGAGCTTGCCACCGCCGTGCAGCTCAACGCGCCGGTCAAGGTCGTGCTGTTCAAGAACGACAGTCTTGCGGAAGTGAAGTTCGAGCAGCGCGACCTCGGCAATGCGGAGTTCGGTTGCGCGCTGTCGCCGATCGATTTCGTCGCTTATGCGCGCGCCTGCGGCGCCGACGGCTTCCGCTGCGCGCAGCCGTCGGAGGTGCGTCCCGCCATCGCCGCAGCGCTCGCTTCGCCGCGCGCCGCCCTGGTCGAGGCGATCGTGGACGTGAACGAAATGCCGGCGAAACCGGAGCAGTTGCGCGCGTGACAGAAGAGCGGCCGCCTGCCTTTGGCACCCGCCGGCCGCAGTGAGGAACAACAATTTTCCTGTTGCGTTCTAGCGGTGGGCAAGGGGCAACCAGCGGAGGACCACCAATGAAGAAGAAGTCATTGTTCGCTACGGCGGCAGTCGTCGCAATGGCGGCGGCCATGGGCATTGCTGCCGCCCAAGGCACGGGCGGCACGCCCGGCGCCGGAGGCGGTACGGGCCAGATGGAGAAGGGCGGTGCCGAGAAGGGCAGCCGCGCCAGCGAGGGCGTCAAAGGCGGCAGCGAGAAAGCGGGCCGCGGCGAAGAGAAAGGCGAACGGGCGGGCTCGAAGGCGGGGGAAAAAAGCGAGCGCACCGGGCAGAAAGGCGACGAGAAGAATGAGCGCAGTGGAGGCACCGAGAAGAACGAGCGCGCCGGTCAAAAGGCCGGTGAGCAGAACGAGCGCAGTGGCCAGAAAGGCGGGGAGAAGAACGAGCGCAGTGGAGGCGCCGAGAAGAACGACCGCGCCGGTCAAAAAGCCGGTGAGCAGAACGAGCGCAGCGGACAGAAAGGCGGGGAGCAGAACCAGCGGAGCGGCCAGGGCGCGCAGCCCGGCGGTTCGACCGCCGGAAGCACCGGCAGCGGATCCGAGCGCAGTTCGCAGGCGCGATCGGTGCACCTCTCCTCCGAGCAGACGAGAGAAATCAAGACGGTTGTCGGGCGCAACTCGTCGGCGCGGGTCGACCACGTCGATTTCGACGTGCGGGTGGGGGTGCGCATTCCGCGAGACGTCCACATCGTGGTGTTGCCGGAGGAGATCGTTCGTATCGTTCCGCAATACCGCGGCTTCAATTACATCATCGTACGCGAGGAAATCCTCATCATCGATCCGGACACGTTGGAGATCGTGGCGGTGATTCCTGCCTAGTGCCGCGAAATGATGCGAACTTCGGAAGCGGGGCACTAGGGCACAACAAGTCTCAGCGAGCGACGGAGGGCCGCCGCCAGAAGCCGACAGGGCGTCGGAGACGTGACAGGCCCAAAGGAGCCCCTTCAATGCATCCGTCTGCGAGGGGCGGTTTCCGCTTGAGGGCGGCTGGAAACCGCTTCTCAACAGGCGTGAGGCCTATTTCCGTTTCCCGAGAGTGATCAAGTATTGCCGGGGAACGCTGATGCCGAGTTCCGTCCGGTACTCGTCGTGGAAGGCTATGAACGCGTCCCTCAATTCGCGCCGGCGGTTCTCCTCGAGATTCTTGGCCAGAGCCTTGGTCGGGCCATAACCTGTCACGAACGCGTCCCAAGCGGCGGTGCCATCACCGCCGAAGTAGGTGGCAACGCCTTCCTCGAACTGGAGATCGAAATCGCGCGACAGCAATGTACGCACGCGATCCTTGTTGCCCCATTCGAACGGCGAGGGTGGCGCGGGGGTCGGAGGCGTAGGCATGAAGGCTCGCATCACCAGGAACATCTTAAAGACGCTGCTATCCGGCAGCCAAGTGGCAAGAGCGATGCGGCCGCTCCGTTTGCACACGCGCGCCAGTTCCGCCGCCGCGGCTTCGGGACGCGAGGCGAACATCACGCCGAACGTCGATATGATGCCATCGAACGAGCCGTCATCAAACGGCAGCTTCTCCGCATCTCCGATTTGGTACTTAATCGCGAGGCCTTCCTGAAGAGCGCGGTCAGTTGCGGCTGCCAACAGGTCATCCGCGATATCCGCGCCGACCACCTCGGCGCCGCGTCCCGCCACCAGCCGCGACGTCCAACCGGTCCCGGTGGCAAGGTCGAGGATGTGCTCCCCCGGCCTTGGATCGAGCCGGGCGACGCAGTGTTCGAGGGCGGTTGCTATCTGCCGGCTGATCGCGTCGTAAGAATCTCCGCCGGAGCTCCACACCGCCGCCGGCCGCTCGTTGTGCGGCTGAATGAGAGTGTCCGTTGGCCCATGGGCTAGTTGGTTGGCGCCCGCCATGCGGACGTCCGAGCTGATTGCTTCGGCTTGGGCCATGGTGTCCTCCGCTGCCGTGCGATCGCGTCCGTGCGATCGATCAACGGCAGGATCGCAAAATGGCTCGGCAAAGGCTTTGACCCCGGCGTGATTTGTCCCCGACATCGGCCTGATTATTTCCCGAGGCGGTTCGCGGTTCAGCATCCGTGGGCATGACGTGAAATTTGCTTTTGCGAATCATATACTTGACACCAAGCTCCGGGAGCTTCGTCGCGGCTCCAAGCCAATCGCGGTCGAGCCGCAAGTGTTCGACCTCCTGGTTTATCTCATCGAGAACCGAGACCGAGTGGTCACCAAGGACGACCTCATCGCCTCAGTTTGGCATGGCCGAATCGTGTCCGACTCGACCCTGACAAGCCGCATCAACGCGGCGCGCAAAGCAGTCCGCGACGGGGGCAAGCGGCAGAAGCTGATCCGCACCATCGCCCGCAAGGGTCTGCGGTTCGTTGCTGCGGTTCGCGTCGAGGCCGATGGTGGCGCATCGGCTCCGTCGGGGTTGCCGGGCCCTGATGACATGCGCGCCTCGCAGGCCGCCTTTGTTCCACTGTCGGATCGGCCGGCCATTGCCGTCCTTCCTTTCACCAATATGACCGGCGATCCAGGCCAGGAATATTTCTCCGACGGCATTACCGAAGACATCATCACCGCACTATCCAAGCTGCGCTGGTTCCTCGTGATCGCGCGGAACTCATCATTCATCTACAAAGCCAAGTCGGTCCACCTGCGGCAGATCGCTGAAGACCTTGGCGTCGGCTATGTCGTGGAAGGCAGCGTGCGCAGGGAGGGGCAGCGCGTGCGCATCACGGCGCAGCTCAACGATGCCTTGACCGGTGGTCATCTCTGGGCGGATCGCTATGACCGCGAGTTGGCCGACGTGTTCGCGGTGCAGGAGGAGATCGCCCAGGCAGTCGTGGCGGCTATCGAGCCGCAGCTCTATGCGGCCGAAAATACCCGCGCTAGCCGAAAGCTGCCCGACAGCATGGACGCCTGGGGTTTGCTCATGCGCGCTCTGTCGCATTTCTGGCGCGTGACGCGCGAGGATAATGTCGTCGCGCAGGCCCTGCTGGAAAAGGCGATCGCTATCGATCCGAAATACGGCCGGGCGCTCGGCGTCCTGTCGACCAGCCACAGCTTCTGTGCCCACATGGGATGGGAAGACATCGCGACTATCGCCCGGATGGCCGAACGGGCGGCACTCGCCGCGGTTGCCGCCGACGCCGAGGACCCTTGGGCCCATCTCTCGCTCGGCTGCGTTGATCTCTACACCCGGCGCTTCGATGATTCCCTCGCTGCGTTTGAGACGGCGCTGCGACTCAATCCCAGCTTCTCGCTGGCCCAAGGCTATTATGGCCTGACGCTGTGCTATTGCGGACGCTGGCAAGAGGGCGCGTTGGCGGCCGAGCGCGCCTTGCGACTGAGCCCCCGCGATCCGCTTTCGGCAACGTACTATGGAATCGCCGGCTACGCGCAGTTCGTAGGACGTAACTATGATCAAGCGATCCGGTTGGCCCGGCAAGGCATACGGCAGCGGCCCGATTTTGTCGGCGCCCACCGGGTGTTGACGGCTGCCGCCGCCATGGCCGGGGAAGAAAATACTGGCAAAGCAGCTCTCAATGAACTCCGTCGGGTGCAACCCAATATATCGTTGGCGTGGATCGCTAGCCAAATACCAACGAGAGAAGAAGCCGAGCGCGAACACTACGTGCAAGCGTTCCGTCGGGCCGGTCTGGATTAGCTTTGGCGGCGCCCTAAGTTAGCAATCGGACGCGCGGCAATATGATGCGAACTTCGGGTTCGCGGCACTGGTCTCCGGCTCGCCGAAACGGTCGGCGAATGATTCAGGCGTCAGTCCTCAACTGTTTTCGCCCCTGCGAGCCATGGTTATCGCAAATGCCCCGAGTGCTGCCCTGGTCGGCTTCATTCCTGAGGCCGCGCAATGTGCAGCAAATTCGCGTGGGTCAATGATGACGGTTCTAACATTGACACCGCGCGCCTGCATGTCGTCGACGTGTACTTTCGCAGCCTTATGCCATTCCTCAAACGTAACAGGCATTCGCTCCTCAGCGAGCAAATCTTTGATCGCCTCGTAATCCTGCCGCCGGAACCAGGGGACGTTGATGTTGAGCCTTCTGGGCACTCTGCTTTCCTACCAGACTTCGCTTGCGTGAACCAACCGGTCGGAAGGAAGCCGGGCAATGCTCGACCGGCGGCCCCGGTTATGCGGCGACGGCGCGCTGTGGCGAACGGGAGCCCTGGACGTTTGATTTTGATTTTGCCTTCAAATGCGGTGGCAATGGGAGGATCGCAAGCTAACCGCCGCCCTCCACGTCCAGATATGGTTTGTCGGAAATGACTGCGCCTCCCTGAGGGTACGATTTCGCCACGATCGCCCATTCGCCAGGCTTCGCCGGCAACCAGACTAATGGCACGATGCGATTCGCCTGGAATCTTGGATGTTTGCGCCCGAGCGGTCTCGAACAGACGCGGCAGTCGCGCGTTATTCCGGACAGGCCGCGCCGGTGTCTATCCATGTCTGGATCAGCTCACCAAAGAGTTTTTGTGTCCCCGGGGCGGGATCGCGGCCCTCGCCCGGCTCCCAGCCCCAAGCAACAAGGTCATCGCTTGCGGCATGCTCGTGCAACAGCGCCAAATCGCGACCGCCGTTGCGCTCCTTGTCTTTGAGCTGATGGCAAATTTCTCCCAGCGTTTTCCCCTGCCACGCCATCTCGATCGGAGCCATGTCCCAGCGCGGGTGTCCAGGAATGCTTCGGTACGACGCCTTCTCGTGGAGCGTATAGTTATGACCCGTGTGGCAGGTCTGGCATGTTCCCACCCCGCGCGTGACGGGGGGCAAGTGAACATGCCTGTCATTCCCTTGAGTCGGATGATCCCCATTGGGATGGCAGTTCATGCAGCGCGGATTTGTGAGGACTTTCGCGGCCTCGGAAAAAAGCGCCCGCGACCGTGCCGCCAGATCGCCGATCGAAGCGAACGCCGATGGCGGCCTGAGCTCCTCGCGGGTATTTGGAGCTTGCGCCCATGCCGGCGAGGAAACGAGCAGAACTGCGCATAACAGCCGCTTCATCGGGAACCGCCTGTCCTGCCGAGCAACTCTGCGGGCCTGCGAAGGTTCCGATGGATGATTATAAAAGAACCTAGGAAGTACATGTCTCGGGCGGGAGGCGGTGACTCCGTCTTCTCGAGGCAGCGCAAATATTGATACTGTAGCCGGTAGTGCGGAAGATGCTGAGCAGACAGGCAGCGATTATGCCTCCAGAGACTGCTCCTCAACCTAATAAGGTATTCCTTTTGGAGGTCCGCGCCTCGAAGAAGCCGGGACGATCCCTTGTCGGAGACAGGTCGAGCCGACCATCCCGGCCGTGCCGTTCGGCCAACTGTACGGGGAATCGCGCCGCTCGTTCGCCGCTTCGTTCCAGCGCTGCGCCATCGCCCCGAGCGTAGCTTTTGCCTGAGCCCCTGGGGCGGCTTGCGACGCCCGCAGGCAGGCGGCGCAAAGAGGTGGCCAAGGAAGCGGCTGGCAAGGCCACAGGAGATGCAAAGCCTAAAGGTAGCAAACCAAGAGGCAAAGGCCCGGGGGATAAGGCCGCGGGCAAAGTACAAAACGCCGTCCGGCGGTCTAAAGGATGCGCTTCGCGGCAAATCAAGGCGCTGACCAGGAGATCAGGGACATCTGCCGCCGGCGGCTGAGGAACTCACTACCGCGACCGGATATGGTAGACCCGCGCCGGCAGTACGAAACGACGAGTCGATAAAGCCGAGGCCTTCCAATTTTTCGGTGTCCATTATTTAGGATTCACCGCTCCTGCGGCGGGTATGTCAAATTTTAATGCGAGGCAGTCAGCGCCAGAGGAGAACCAAGCCAAGGGGCGCCGGGGCTTTTGCGAGGCGAAATGACGCAGAGGTTCCCAGCAACGGGTTTTGCGCTCGGTTAGGTTCAAATATGAGATCGATTACCTTTGAGGTTCGTTACGTGCTCAGAGGTGAGATCGATTTAAACCTCGGGAGGATTCAATGGCAGGAAACCTGCTCGCGAAGGCGAGAACTACGGTCGTTCGTGGATTGGCTCTCGTGGCGGTGATCGGAACGTATGCCGTGGGAACCGTCGGCACCCAGATCGCCACAACGGTCGGAGTCTCTACTCTGGCGCTTACGACCTCCGCTACGCCTGCGAGCGCCTGGTGGCGCCGCGGTTGGGGCTGGCGCGGCGGCTGGGGCTGGCGGCGCCCGGTTGTGGTTTTGCCCCCTATTGTGTGGGGATCGCCATGGGGCTGGCGCCGTGGATGGGGGTGGCGCCGTGGCTGGCGTCGTTGGTAACTACTAGAGCTAGGAAGTTCGGCGCCTGAGCGTAAAAGTCGGCTCAGGCGCGAACATCAAACAATCGCTAGGGGATACGACGGACTGCTTGGGTCGCCGTCTCTACCGTTGAATTTTTGCGCATAACGACAAAGCTTCGATTCGTTAGTTCGATTTTCCGAACCGCATGTCCGGGTCGTGCCATGAACCGACGTGGCACATGGGAGCCCATACAGAGCGGAAGAGATATGTTTGAGCTTTAATTCACAGTTGGCCGTAGCTTTGCAGCAGCGCGCGGCAACCGCGGCTCAGGCGCCCCCATGTGTGGACGGCTCTCGTTGCTAGACGCGTTTGCTCGGGGCACTAGGGCACAACAAGTCCCAGCGAGCGACGGAGGGCCACCGCTCTCCGTCGTCATCTCGAACGCGTTTTCGAGTAAAGCTCTGCCTAGACAACCCGATTGGCTCCGCCGGGAAAGCGAAGGCTGACGCCGCCTCAGGCACCGCGATCATCCATTGACGCCGGCAGCGCGGACACCGCGAAGGCTTCCGGTCCGCATCCTTGCCGGGAGGCGGTTGTCGACGTGAACGAAATGCCGGCGAAACCGGAGCAGTTGCGCGCGTAGCCGCGGCGTGGCCGCCGCGCCTCGCAGCGGATTGCGGGGACGCCAAACATCAGTGCGGCGCGGGGCGATCGAGACAAATACCCAAGCCCTCGGAAGTCTAAGGGCGCCTGCGCCCCCTCGCAAACTCAAATAGCGCCAGCGAGCGGCCGGCAACCTGATAAACGCTGTTGAAACGGAAAAAGGGCTTTACTGTCGTGTCCGTGGCATTGGTATCCACCAGCAGTTTCCAGCCCCTTCCGCCGTAAGCGCCGACGAGACGGAACTCGACCACGTCGTGATGGGCGTTGAGGATGAGAAGCAGGCTTGTGTCGATTCCTCGCTTGCGGATGCCGGTGCTTTGCGCGCGGCCATCGAGCATGGCCCCGAGACAGCGGGCATTGGGATCGCGCCACTGTTCCGGCGTCATTTCCCGGCCGTTCGGCGCCAGCCACGCGACGTCCTTGACCTTGAGGCGCTGGTCATAGGTGCCGGTGAGAAACCGGCTGCGGCGCAGCACCGGCTGCTGCCGGCGGATGGCAGTGATCCGGCGGACGAAGTCGATCAGCGCCGTTTCGTTCGGCCCGATGGCCTGCCAATCGACCCAGCTGATTTCATTGTCCTGGGCATAGGCGTTGTTGTTGCCGTTCTGGGTGCGGGCGAACTCGTCGCCCGCCAGAATCATGGGCGTCCCCTGCGAGAACAGCAGCGTCGCCAGGAGATTGCGCATCTGGCGAAACCGCAATGCGATCACCGCCTGATCGTCGGTCGGTCCCTCGGTCCCGCAATTCCACGAGAGATTTTGCGAATGACCGTCGCGATTGTCCTCCCCGTTCGCCTCGTTGTGCTTGTCGTTGTACGAGACGAGATCGTTGAGCGTGAATCCGTCGTGCGCCGTAATGAAATTGACACACGCATAAGGCTTGCGGCCGCGGCGGTTGAAGAGGTCGGCGGAGGCGGTCAGCCGCGCGGCGAGGTCGCCGACCTTGCCGGCGTCTCCTTTCCAATAAGCCCGCACGGTGTCGCGGAAGCGGTCGTTCCACTCGGCCCAGCCGGGCGAGAAGTGGCCGACCTGATAGCCGCCGGGGCCAAGGTCCCACGGCTCGGCAATGAGCTTGACGCTCGAGAGCACGGGGTCCTGGCGACAGGCGTCGAGAAAGCCCCCGCCTTCGTCGAAACCGTAAGGCTCACGCGCCAGAATGGTGGCGAGGTCGAAGCGAAATCCATCCACCCGCATCTCCTGTGCCCAATACCGCAGCGAATCCGCGACCATCTGCAGAACGCGCTGGTTGCTCAGGTTGAGGGTGTTTCCGGTGCCGGTGTCGTTGATGTAATAGCGGGGGTCGGGCGCGAGCCGGTAGTACGACGCGTTGTCAATGCCCTTGAACGACAAGGTCGGGCCGAGCTCGTTTCCTTCCGCCGTGTGGTTGTAGACGACGTCGAGGATGAGCTCCAATCCCATATCGTGCAGGTGGGCGACCATCTCCTTGAACTCGTTGACGAACGGCGTCGCCATGTAGCGCGGCTGCGGAGCAAAGAATCCGATCGTATTGTAGCCCCAGTAATTGCGCAGTTTCTTGTCCACCAGATAACTGTCATCGACGAAGGCATGAATCGGCAGCAGTTCGATCGACGTCGCTCCGAGATCGCGGATATATTCCACCACCTCGTGGTGCAGCAGCCCCGAAAACGTTCCGCGGTTTCGTTCCTCCACCGCCGGGTGAAGCTTGGTGTAGCCGCGCAGGTGCATCTCATAGAGGATCGTTCGCTCCCACGGGACTTCCGGCCGTCGCGCGCGCCCCCAGGTGAATGCAGGATCGATGACGCGGCACTTCGGCACGAAGCGGGCGCTGTCGCGGGTGTCGAACGACAGATCGGCGTCGGGCGCTCCGATCGTGTAGCCGAAGACCGCCGGATCCCACTTCAGCTCGCCGATGATCTGTTTGGCATAAGGGTCGAGCAGCAGCTTGTTGGGATTGAAGCGGTTTCCTGCCTTCGGCTCGTAGGGGCCGTGCACGCGATAACCATACGTCAATCCCGGCCGCGCATCGGGCAAATAACCGTGCCAAACCTCATCGGTGTATTCGGGCAGCTCGACGCGCTCCAGCTCCTTCTGCCCGGCCTCGTCGAAGAGGCACAGCTCGACCTTGGTCGCGCGGGCGGAGAAGATCGCGAAGTTGACGCCGATACCGTCCCAGACTGCCCCGAGCGGAAACGGAAGCCCCTCGCGCACGCGCGAGCGCCGAGCCGCCGCAACCCTGCTGGTGCGCGCGGGAGGCGAAGCTCCGTGCATGGTGTCCCCCAGGAGTGACACACGACAACATGGGTGGAGCCTAATGGTTCACCTGGCACGCGACGTTTTGTAGCGCGCGCTGTTTGGCGCCAAGCGAGGGGGTGCTCCACCCCGCTTTTCCAGGCGAAAGATTACGCCCGCGCTGGTCGGCTATCTGCCGCCGGCAAAGAGCAAGATAGGCGCCCGCGCCGTTCCGGGCGGGGTGCGAATCCATCACGCCTCGTACCATGAAACTGGTCGCTGAATACTTGGTACATGCCCTGCACTTCGAGCGCCTGGCGGATGAGGCGTCGGATCTCAAGCTTAAAACTCTCCAGCAGGGCTAGGCTTATCGAAAACTGGCAGCCAAACGGCTCGCTCAATCGAAGGCGGCAGCGCCGGAAGGTTCAAAGCCGTCGGATCAGCCGACATGCTCTAAAACTCGCCAGGGTGCAGACAATACGTCCGGTCCGACTCGGCCATCCCCTGGGTGATTTTCCGCGCTATTCGCTCTCTGATCAGTTCCTCGTGTTTCTTGAAGATTTTCCGCAGCGCTGCGGTGTCGGCAGCAGCGACGCTTTCCTTCCGGATGAGCGCCGCGGCCGGGACCCAGCAGGCCACGAGACGCCCATCAGCGCGCGCGATGAAACTTACTCCGCGCGACGTGACCTCGAAGCCAGGCTCGAAGTTAATCACGGGCCGCGCACCAGGGGCGAAGAACTTCCCTATCGGGTGCGATCGGTTTTCGGCGACTGCACGGCCGGACCGGACTTGTTGCCGGGCAAGCCTTTGACACCGCTTGTATCGGGCGGCGTCGCGCTCTGCTCGGGCGGCACCGCGGGAGCGGAGCTGTTGCCTGACGCGGCCGGACCCGATTTGTTGCCGGGCAAGCCAGGTTTCCCAGCACCGCTGTTTTGTGCGAAGGCCGCCGGCCCCAGCAGCAGTGTCGAGAGCGCGACCGCAATGATCGTCTTCCTCCGCATGGCATCGCCTCATGTTGTTGTCCCGCCGGCGATAGCGGCGTGATCAAGCCCGCAATGTTTTTGCTGATTTAGGAACGGCGCCCCCGCCGCAAGGTTCCTTGTCCGGGCGGCAACGCCTCCGGCAGGTTGTCAGGCGGCCTGTCTCAACCCGCCGATCCGCGGCAACTACGTTTCCGGCGCGAGCCGGCCGCGGGAGTTCCAGTGAGGCGGCCTCACGCGCTCTGCCCGTCGCCCTTCGGAGGCTGCTGGGTCAATTCCGGCACGTCCGCGAATAGTGCGGCGTTGCGTTCCCACCGAACGGCGGCCTCGTTCCATTTTTGGGCCATGTCGATAAGCATCGCCCGAACATCCTCGCGCATGGAAAGCTGCGCCGCTCGCAAGCACGCTGCCGCGTGTTCCCTGTACTCGTCTGCTGTGGACACTCGGATCGCCCCTTCACTATGTGCTTTGACATAGGGCGGAAGCCTCGGATTCGTTCCGTCGCGCAAAACGACACAAGCGTAAAAATCTACCCCCTTTCAAAAGGGGCCCCTTCCAAATTCAAAAGGGGCCACTAGGGTTAAATGGGCCAGCCCTGCGCCCGCTAGAGCGTGATGACTTTTCTTCGAATCGTCATCCCGCTCGATCATGCATTAATGAACGAGGAGCCCGCCGACTGAGGCGACCTCACTCCCCGCCGCCGGCGCCGAACTTGGTCAGTCTGATCGGATCGCGCTCGCCGGCAAAAGCTGCGCGGACGATCCGGCGGGCGACCATCTCAACCATCGCGTCGTTGCGATTGACCAAGCCGAGCTTGCTCAGGGCGGCCGAGAGCGCGTCCCTCATTGCTTTTAAATCTTCGGGCCGGAACGCTTGCGTGGAAGTGGGTTGCAGACAATCCGCTATGTCGATAGAGCACTTTGCGAGCACGGCGCCTTTTTTTGGCTGCCGTACAGGCGGGAGCGCGACTGGTCTCTCAGGCATCGGCGCCTGTCTCAGGGACGCGGCCGATGATAGTTAATCGTGCGCCTCAAAATGTGACTTGGCGAGTCCAACCGAACGGGGCTTAATCCAAACCGGCCACTGCGATTCAAAACCGGCCACCGGCAGCAATCGAAACCCTCGACATAACGATGGAGGATTTCGACGCCACCCACCGATACCGATCGCGGAACTCGCTTTGAATTTCTCCTAAAGAACGTGAAGGTGTGCGAACACTAGCGTCAACTGAAGCATCACGCGACGGCTTCTTGCTAGAAGTGATAATTCAAGCCCGCCCGGATCAGATTGATCTCCAGTGCGGAGGTGGAGTGCGAAAACGGGTTTAGATTGGTTGGAAAGCCAAAAACCGATGGCGGAGTCATAATCCCCATTCCGGAGACCGACCCGAAGTTAACGTAGAGATATTCAAGCTTCCAGCTCCAGCGATCGAACAGCCGATTCTCGATACCGCCACCGACAGTCCAACCCGCTCGCACCGAAGCTGACGCGGCCTCTGCAACATTGGGAGCGTTGGGTCCGTTGCAGGTAATGTTCGTCCCGCAGGTATCGGAAAATCCCCACGACGCCTTGAGATCGCTGAACGCCGCGCCACCGGTGCCAAAAAACAACCAATTGCCGGCGACAAATCCGAGACGGCCGCGAGCCGTCGCCAACCAATTGCTAGCGATGTTTGAACTGATCGTAAAGGTGGCAGTTGTGTAGGGATAAACGCCAGTGAATGCCGTGCTGCCCCGCAACGACAGCGCTTCGACATCCCCTTCAACACCCACGAGCAATCGGTCGACCTGCCAATTGTAGCCCGCCTGAAAGCCCCCGGTTAAGCCGGAGCTGCTAAGCGATTGCGGTTGTTGGCCCAGGGCGTTGACCGCGTGCGAAGCGTCAATGTTGAAATAGCCGCGGGGGTTATTCACGGTCGACGTGGTCGAACTGGAGCTTTCCCCGGCAGCTCCCAAATTCAGGCCGCCGTAGAACCCTGCCCATGTCGGTTCAACGACTGCGGGTGGGGCTTTGGTGTAGACCGGCGCCGGCGCGGCTCCCAGGTCGGCGGCCAGAGCAGGCGTCCACGCCAAGGCGGCCGTGATCGCCGCCGACACAACAATCCTCGCGGTCAGATTTTTCATTTGTTCCCCCAGCGGTTCGAGCGATTTTAAAATCTAACGACCGGCGGCGTCCTGTCTTGAGCTATTGTGAAATGCGGTTGTTTTGGAAGCGAAATTCGATCGTTTAACTTTCGACCGTTGCGGCGGCGCCACAGTCACTTATGCGTGGAATGAAATACTTGTCCCGGAGCGAATAGAAAGACCGGAAGACCGCGCGATATTTTGTGCCGGCAGTTGCTTACGAGGCAAGGCGGGCCCACCGTCGCTCGAGTCGATCGACTATGCCTAGAGTGAAACCGATCCATCCCAAAGTGAATTGCCGGCGGACGTAAAATAGACATTATTACCACGCGAGGGTGCCGGCGCGAGACATCTGCGACGGTTCATGGGCAGCAGCGATCACGGCGCGATTCCGATCGATGCGGGCGCGTCGGCGCAAAGCGATCCGATCGCCTGCCGGACGTTGCGATTTTCCACCGACGACTATCCCGAGCATCAGCGCGTCGAGGCCTACCGCGAGATCTACGGCCGCACCATCGTCAGGCATGAGATCGCGCCGACCGGCGATGAGCCGTTCCATTTTGAGGCCTCGCTGTGGACCTTGCGCGACTTCGGCCTGGCCTTGTGGCGGATGTCGCCTTGTCGGCGATCGCACAAAGGATTGAAGCACAACGACAGCGACCATTTTGTCCTGGGCATCGCGCGCAGTGGCAGCGGCATCGTCGAGCAACGCGGCCGCGACGCGGTGATTGGAACCGGCGAGGCGGTGTTGACGAGCAGCGTCGATCCCGGGGGCGTCACGATCGGCTCCCGGTCCGAATCCATCAGCTTGCGGATTCCCGCCTCCGTTCTCCGCCCGAAGATAGGCGACCTCCACAACGGGCTGGCACACCGGATTGCATCAAATACTGAAGGCTTGCGGCTGTTGACCGCCTACATCGAAGCCGTTCGCAACGAGGATGCTTTGACAAAGCCGGACCTGTGCGACCTCGTCGTCGCGCACGTCTATGATCTGGTTCTGCTGATCTTGGGCGCGAAAGGAGAGGCGCGCCAGCTGGCGCAACGGGGCGGCGGTCGCGCCGCACGCCTCGCCGCCGTTCTCCGCATCATCGAAAGCCGCAGCGGCGATCCCGCCTTGAATGCAATCGCTGCGGCGGCCGCGCTCGGCGTCACGCCGCGTTATATTCACTTGCTCCTGGAGGAAACGGGACGAAGTTTTACCCATCACCTTTTGCAGCGGCGCCTGGAAAAGGCCGCGGCGCTGCTGCGCGATCCGCGCTGGCGCGAGCGCCGCGTCGCCGACGTTGCCGCCGAGGCGGGCTTCACCGACTTGTCCTATTTCAGCCGGGCGTTTCGACGACGCTACGGTGCAACGCCTTCGGACGTGCAAGAAGCAGCGATGCGAGATGTGCTGCGACCCGCTTAGCAAGCGTAGCCTGGATGAGCGGCAGCCGGGCGGCACCTTGTTGCGCTTGGCTTCGTCGGGTGCCGCGCTGCCTTTTCGGGTCACCCAATGTTGCGAAGCTGATATGAAGGCTGACGCCGCCTCAGGCACCGCGCTCATCCATTGACGCCGGCAGCGCGGACACCGCGAAGGCTTCCGGTCCGCATCCTTGCCGGTGCTGTTCCCACATGCGGAGGTAGGCGGCTTCGATGTGCCGGCGAAAGCGATCGGTGTCGAACAGCGGACAGGCGAGCCGGTTTGTTTGCAATTTGCATCTGATCGTCGCCAGCTCGGACGGGTCGGCAGCAAGCCGGGCAGCCAGCTGCTCGTATTCGTCCAGCGAGTGCGTAACGAGCTCGGGCAGGCCGGCCGCCCGCAGGATGCTTGCGCCAATGCGGCTCTGCATGGTCGCGCCCAGGCAGGTGATGAACGGCAGTCCCGCCCACAGCGCCGCCGCGCCGGTGCTGTGCGCTCCATAGGGCAGCGTGTCGAGTAAGAGATCGGCGAGCGCGTGGCGCGCGAGGTGCTGTTCCGACGACGTGACTCTTTCCATGAACACCAGGCGCGCCGGATCAATGCCCCGCGCCTGCGCTTCGCGGCGCAAATTGCGTTGCGCTTCGTCGTTGTCGCGCGCGAGCCACAGCACGCTGCCTGCTATTTTGCCGAGCAGGCGCATCCATACGTCGAACACCGCGGCTGTGATTTTGCGGGTCGTATTGAAGCAGCAAAAAACGAAGCCTGTCTCCGGCAGGCCGGCGGCTTCCCGACTCACGGGTTCCCGCGCGATCGCCCGCTTGCGGTCATTGACGAGATAGCACTCGGGAAGGTGAACGATCTTTTCCGCCCAATGCGCCTGCTGGTCGAACGGCAGGATGAGCGGGTCGGCGATCACATAGTCGATGAAGTCGGTGCCCATCGTTCCGGCAAAGCCCAGGTATTGCACCTGCACCGGCGCGGGCCGATGCGCCAGGATGCCGACCCGCTCGCTCGTGGTGTAACCCATGAGATCGACCGCGATGTCGACCTCGCGTCGGCGCATAATCGAAGCGACCTCGCGATCGCTGACGTTGCGCACGTCGATGAAATCGTCGAACGCCGCCGCGATGCGCTTGCGCGCCGGCGTACCGTCGTCGGGGCCGAAGGAGACGCCAATGACCTCGAAGCGGCCACGATCGTGGACCTCGATCAGCTCGGTAATCTGATAACTCACCGGGTGCCGGCGGAAATCGGCGGAGAGATAAGCCAGCCGGATTTTGTCGTGGCGGTAGGGCACGCGCGGGCGCAGCGGCTGCGGTAACGTCGGCACGCGGAAGCGAGCGAAATGGCGCGCGCATTCGAATTGCGCGCCGGCGGAACAATCGTATCCAAGTACGGTGAGCGGCTCGATCACGAAGCGTCCGTCCGCCACGCGCTGCGGCAGTTGGGGGGCGATCTCCTCCGTGCGGCGCCAATCGCAGCATTCGAGCGCGGCGTTGGCGATGCCGCCGAACGCCAAGGCATGTCCCGGATTGGCGGCATACACATGCTCATAACTTGCCAGCGCCTCGGCCGGCCGCTGCAACGCCAGCAGGACGAATGCGCGCCTGATGTGCGCATCGAGATCGCCGGGGATGAGCGCAAGCACCTTATCAAAGCTCGCCAGCGCCTCTGCGTGCCGCCGCACCGTCGTAAGCAGATTCCCGCGGTTGCGATGAGCTTCCGCGTGGTCGGGCTTGAGCGCGATTGCTTGATTGCAGCTCGCGAAGGCCTCTTCGAGCCGGTTGAGACTCATGAGCACCCGCGAAAGGCCCACATGCAGCTCTGCGTCGGCGGGGCGAAGCGCGATGATGCGCTGATAACTCGTAATCGCCTCCTCGGCCCGTCCGACCGCTACCAACACCACGGCGCGATTGACATGCGCCTCGACGTAATCGGGCTTGAGCCAGATCGCCTGCTCGTAGCTCGCGAGCGCCTCGGCGAGCCGGCCGACATGCCTCAGCACGTTGGCGCGGTTGTTATAAGCAAGCGCCGAGTGTGGATTGAGCCTGAGCGCCTCCTCGTGCGCGGCCAGCGCTTCCTGCGGCCTTCCCAGCTCGAACAGCACATTGCCGCGATTGTTATGAATCTCGGCATGGCCCGAGCCGAGCCCGATCGCCCGGTCATAGCTCGCCAGCGCCTCGCCCGGCCGGCCCAGCGCCTGCAGCACCAGGCCCTTGTTGCACCAGGCCGGCGACGATTCCGGGTTGAGCGCAAGCGCCTGCTCCAGCAGCGCTTGGGCCTGTTGGTGGCGCGCCTGCTGGTAGCGCAAAATGCCGAGCTGGTGCAGCGCGTCGAAATTTCTGTTTCCCGTAGTCAGGATCGCTTCATACAGAAGGCCGGCTTCATCGAGCCTGCCGGCGTGATGCAAGCGGGTGGCTTCCCGAAGCTTGGTTTCATCCTGGTTCATGGAGCCTTGCTGCAACATTGCAATCGCGGTCGCAATCCGCGCCTCGAGCAGATGATGCTCAAGCGCAAACCGGTGGCGCGCGCAGGCCCCATCCTGCCCGGCCGCGTCGAAAGCCGCGACCGCCCGCCCGTGAGCCTCGCGCAGCGAGGCGAAATCGTTCTCCCGGAACCTGATGACCGGCAGCTTGGCCCGCCACTCCGGCGAAATGACACGGTCGAGGTCGAGCACCGCGCTCGATACGATCGGGATCTGCCCGCACGCCAGCGCATCGAAGAAGCGGGTCGAGAGGTCGGCGTTGAGCGGCACCACCACGGATGTTTTGTGGCCGCACCATTCGCGCAGCTGATCCCGTTTTGTCATGTCGAAGTAGGCGTGCCGGTCGCCCTGCGGCATGAGTCGGACGTTGCTGCACGGGATCTCGGCGGAGAGCCGTCGGAGAAACGCGCTGCGCGTTTCGTGAGCGGGGTAATCCACATAGGTCGCGAGCAGGGCGTCGCTGCGCGTCGACGTTTGCGCGAACACGGTCTCGATGTCCAGACGGGAGAATTGCGCACAGCATGCCGGCAGATGTCCGAGGCAGCGCGGCTTCAACGAGCCATAAGCCGGCGCGGCGAAGGCGTGGCTGATGAAGAAGCCGTCTGCCGCAGCGGCCGTCTTCATATTCGTGTCGCGGCCGACGTGGTTGTCCCATAGCCAAGCGACGATGAAAGCCGGGGGATGGCGGCGCCGGGCCTTGTCGATAACGGAGGACAGATCGGCACCGTGGCAGCAGATGAGAATGACGTCAGGCCGCTCGCCGATGTGTTCGATCCCGAATGACCAGCGGTGAAGGTGACCGTTAACCGCCAAGTCGCGCGCTGGAAACGTCTCGAAATAGCGGAGGTAGCTAAATCCTCCGGTCTCGAGTTCGGGGGAGCACGCACTGATCCGCAACGATCGGCCGGCAAGCATCGGCAGATAACTCCTTTCCCATGCTCCGCGCGAGGCGGTCGAATGTGGCCCTGTCGCAACGATGCGTCGGCTTGTCGTTGCCCGCGACCAATCAGCAGCGCACGGATCAGGGATCTCTTTCCTTGGTTGCATCGACTGTTTGGAACGTGACCGCGTGACGCAGACCATCTGTTTCGCGGCGTTGTATACATTGTCGCAGGACACGCGGCGTTTAGGTTAGCCTACCTCCGCGACATCTGGGGATGTGGTTTTATGCTACCGCACGCGGTCTTCTAACAAGAGTCCGAGGCGGCCTTGATCGCCGCGGTACCGATCTGTTAGCAATTTTTCGCGCGACTTTGTGAGCGGTATCAGGCAGTGCGGCTTCTCATCGCGGAGGGACTGACGTGGCGCAAGGTCTTGTGCTGTTTAACGGTACTGACACGGCGGGCGACGCCGGTTTGTGGGTGACTGACGGGACCCCGGCGGGGACCTTCGAGCTGACCGGCATCAGCGGCGCAAATACCACCAGCGGGATTGGGCTCCCGCCTGGGCTCAACCCCGCTGACCTCACGGCTTTCCATCGGGAGCTGCTGTTCAATGGCACGGACGCGGCCACGAACCAGGGCCTGTGGGTGACCGACGGGACGGCGGCGGGCACCTTTGAGCTGACCGGCATCAGCGGCGCGAGTACAGGCGGGCTCCAGCCAGCCGATTTCACGGTCTTCAACGGTGAAGTGCTGTTCGAAGGCCAGGACACGGCCGGCAATTTCGGCCTGTGGGTCACCGACGGGACGCCTGCGGGCACCCACGAAATCACCGGGATCACCCTCTACGGGCGGGCTCTTCTATGGCGGCAGTGGGCCCTATTTCACGGTTTTCAACGGCGAGGTGCTGTTCCAAGGCCAGGACACGGCCGGCAATTCCGGCCTGTGGGTGACCGACGGGACGGCGGCCGATACGTTCGAGCTGACCGGCATCAGCGGCGCGAGCACGTTCGGCGTCAATCCGCAAGGCATGACGGTTTTCAACGGCGAGGTGCTGTTCGAAGGCCAGGACACCGCCAACCAATTCGGCCTGTGGGTGACCGACGGGACGGCGGCCGATACGTTCGAGCTGACCGGCATCAGCGGCGCGAGCACGCGCGGCCTCTTCGATAGCGGCATTATTGCGCCCGACTTCACGGTTTTCAACGGCGAGGTGCTGTTCGCAGGCCAGGACACGGCCGGCAACGTCGGCCTGTGGGTGACCGACGGGACGGCAGCCGGCACCTTTGAGCTGACCGGCATCAGCGGCGCGCGCACGGGCCGCCTCGATCCGGAGGACATGACGGTTTTCAACGGCGAGGTGCTGTTCGAGGGCACCGACACAGCCGGCGAAAAGGGCGTGTGGGTGACCGACGGGACGGTGACGGGCACCTTTGAGCTGACCGGCATCAGCGGCGCGAGTACAAGCGGGCTCCAGCCAGCCGATTTCACGGTCTTCAACGGTGAAGTGCAGTTCAACGGAACCAACGCGGCCGGCCAAGGCGGCCTGTGGGTGACCGATGGGACGGCTGCGGGCACGCACGAAATCACCGGCATCAGCGGCGCCTCCACGGGCGGCGTCAATCCTGACTTTCAGACGGTCCTGGCACCGCAAAACGCCTTCAACGGCGGCGTTCCTTTCGACCTCAACGGTGATACCATCTCCGACTTTGTGTTCCAAAACGAGCCTGCTGCCGGCACGCCCCAAATCTGGCTGTGGAACGGGACCGCTGTCACCAGCCAGGTAACTTTCACCGATCCGGGCGCGAGTTGGCACATCATCACCAGCCGCGACGTCAACGGCGACGGGAAGGCCGACCTCATCTGGCAGAACAGCGACGGCACGCCGGGCATCTGGCTGATGAACGGCACGGCGCCGATCGCGCAAGTTGGCCTGACCAATCCGGGATCGAGTTGGCATATCGTCGCGAGCGGCGACACCAACGGCGACGGAAAGTCCGACCTCATTTGGCAGAACACCGATGGCACGCTCGGCGTCTGGGACATGAACGGCACCACGCCGATCGCGGAAGGCGGCATCGGCAACCCCGGGGCAAACTGGAAGGTGGTCGGCGCGGCCGATTTCAACGGCGACGGCAAAGACGACATCCTGTTGCAGGACAAGAACACGGGAAACCTGATGATCGACGAGATGAACGGGACGACCGTCACGGCGTCGGTCTCAATCACCGTCGGGGATCCGTCCTGGCACGCGGTGAGCACCGGTGAGTTCAACGGCCAAGCCGAAATCGCCTGGCAGAACAACAACGGCACGCCCGCCATCTGGCTGATGAACGGAACGTCGCCGGCCGCCGAGGCGGCGCTTCCGCAAAACCCCGGACCCGCATGGCAGCTCATCTCGGTCGATCACTTCACGCCGACCGGGCAGGCGGATCTTCTGTTCCAGAACACCGGCGGCGGGATGGGGATGTGGCAGCTCAACGGCACCAACATCGTCGCCGAAACGGGCCTGCCCAATCCGGGCCCGGGATGGCAGTCGGTGAACGGACATCCGTTCGCGACGGCGACGGGGTGACGGCGGCTCCAGGGCGAGAACGGCCGCGATATAAACGGTTAGCTCCAACGGGACGCAACCGAGAGCCACCTTAGGTCATGAGCGGCCCTCCTGCGGAGTTCCGCTGCACGTCCGCTAGTGCCCCTAAGGGCGTGATGACTTTCCTTCCAATCGTCATCACGCTCTAACTTCTTCTTGGCGCATGACCCCCGATTTCGCGAGGGCAAGCCTTTTCAGACCTGCCTTCGCCCGCCGAAGCGTCAAGCCAAACGATGGACGGTGCCAAGGGCTTCGCGCAGGCGGAAAACCGGTTCCCACCCCGCATCAAGTGCGGGGCAGGCTTTTTCGGGATCATGCGCTAAATCCGCCCTGAGTATTGTTTCCGCCGCGCCGACGTTTCCTCAGTAAAGCCCGCCTATGCGCCTGGGATCGGACGTGACGTCGCCATCGATGTTGGCGGCTGGATCAGGAGAGAACGCGTCAGCGGCCGCGGGTTGCACTTTGCTGCCGGGACTGGAAGATGCCTGCCGACGCGCAAGATCGTGTTCCATTCGCAAAAAAATGGCGGTCAGCTCGTCCTCGGTCAGGTCGGCAGGCATCGCGCGTTCCTGCACCTGGCGCGAGGAATCGCTTGCCAAGGCTTGATCTGCCGGCTGGCTGTTCACGCCGATTACGCTTGCCGACCAAACAATCAGGATCGCGACCGCCGACGTAACAGTTCGCCTTTTTCTCGGATTCAACATTTTGATGACTCCGCCTTTGCCAAGCGGATAACATCAACTTGTTGTATTCTCGCTAAAACACTCTCGAAAATTCCCGCGCCCCGTTAGGCAGGCATTAATCGACGGTGCGGGGCGAAGCGCAATTCGGTTTGGCGGACGGCGTCACGGCGCGTTCGAACCGACGGCCAATTCACTTTTTGTTTGCGCAAAAGACTGGCCGTTGGCATGCCCAAGGTCCTTCAAGCACCCCCCTTTTGCGCATGATCTTGTCCGAAAACCGGTACCCACCCGGTACCCACCCCGGATCACGTCGGGGGCAGGCTTTTTCGGGATCATGCGGGGAAAGGAATGTTTCAAAATGGAACATGTGGATTGAAAAAGCTATCTGGCGTGTCATTAACCGCCGTTCCGATGGCAAATCGGCTGGAAATTGGGAACGGTTCTCCAGTTCCAACGTTTAAACAAAAAATAACTGTCGGAGGCGGCAATGCGTTGGTCGCACGCCATCATGGCGATCGGAATTTTGATGCTCGGCACTTGCGCCGGGACGCAGCTGGCTTTTGCGCAAAGTTTCGAGGAACGATGGTCGCCCATACCGAAAGCCCACGCAGAACCCAGTACCCCTCCAGCCTCGGATTCACGACCCGAGGCGGATCAGCCGGCGGCGTCCGAGGCCCCGACGGCGGAGACTCCGCGGGCTGAAATAGGCCAGACCCGATCTAAACATTCTTCGCGTGGCCGATCAGCAGCGCGACGGGTGTTTACCGGTCGCGCGTCTTACTACGCCTATCACGGCGGTAAGACGGCGAGCGGTGCGCCGTTCAATCCGGATGGACTGACCGCAGCGCACAGGAGCCTGCCCTTCGGCACGCATGTTCGCGTAACCGACGTCAAGACCAACAAAAGCGTCGTGGTCGTGATCACCGACCGTGGTCCTGCCGCGCGAAAACGCGTGCTCGACCTCTCACTTGGCGCGGCGAGAGTTCTCGGCATCGGCAGCCGCGGCATCATCCAGGTGCGCGCGGAAGTTATCAGCGGATAAACCGTCCAGGCCTGTGATACTGTCCGTAGGTCGTAAAGTGTGGCGGAGGGGGCTGATCTTTATTATTCTTCGCCTGAGCAGAAGCCGCGCAATCCCTCAAGTAGCTCGCCCCTGTCCGGCCGAAAATTGCGGTTGAACAGCCGGATAAAAGATTCTCAGTCGGGGGTACTGGCCCCATTTAACCCCCTCGTGGTCCCCTTGAATTGAGCGGTGGCCCCCTTGGAACGAACACCCCATGCCGCAGGTTAACCTCCATCACCGGCAACGGCTCTGCCCAGGCGTCGGTGGCTGAGAGACCGGTAGCGCTCCCGCCTCTACAGGAAGGGAGCAACACATGGTTGCCCTCTCTCACCTCTTGCCTTCCAAACTCGACATTCGCGATCCTACCTTTCCTGCCCGTTGCAGGGCCATGGCGGATCAGATGCGAGTCGAAATGGGCGAGCTTGTTGTGCTCACACGAAAGCACATCGACGAGTCCAGGGCTCTTATGGCGCAAGCGGACCGCCTGCTGGCGAGACACTAAATTAGTAGGCCGCCTCAGTTGACGGCCTCGTCACGCGTAAACTGTTGCTCGCGTCGAGTGACCTGTGGCGGCCGGTCTGCCGTAATCGAAACCCCGCCGTCCGGCCGTGAAGCCAAGCGGCGGGGTCTGCGGGAGAAATTTCCCGACTACCGGCGCGGGAGACGAAGGGGTAGTCTTGATTGGATGGTCGAGACGGCCCCTGCACGATGGGAGTGAGCCCCCGTGCCGGCCAAGGACTGTTACAAATTTGTGATTTCAAGCACAAGAGACACCAAACGTTGGATGCTCGGAATGGTTTATTAGAACGTGTAAGGCCGCCTCAGTTGGCGGTTTCATTCTGCGCTGACTCCTGCTCCGCCGAGGCCACGGGCGCGCGAGAGCCGATATCCGCTTTGAGAGTTCGTCACCGACCGCAGGTGTTTGCACGGTAATTTTCCGGCCGGGCTCACCCAGTTGCGCGGCACGCATTTGTAGAGGCATTCCGCGGCAGGGGGGCATAGAGGCGCCCCCTCGCCGGACCTATCCCCTTCGGCTAAACGCAAACGATCCCAATCACGACCAAGAGCCTGAATAGGCAACGCTGGTCCGATTGACCCGATTGTCTCGGATGATGGCCCCGGCGGAAAGAACTCCGACCTCCCCGCCGGGGCTTTGTTCGGGTTTCACCCACGCCAGCAGGCGTCACCTGCCGCTTGGTCTACAGGCCGTGCTTCTCAAACTGTTCTGCTAGGAAGCGCCAGTGTTCGGCGAGCAATTTGTATTGCTGCCGGGTGCGCTCGTCTTTTGTTTGCTCGGCGTGCCGCTCGCACTCCGCGGCCCGAGCGCGGTAGTACTCAATCAATTGCTGCATCGAGGAAAGAACACGGCACAGCTGCGTCGTGTTCCCGACGGACGGCGCCAAAAGAGGCTTTGGCCGGCGGAACTCGGGACCGGACGCCAAGTTGGTGTCTACGTGCAATCGACGGTCATTAAGCGGTCGGTGGTGATCGGTGGTCGCAAGACCAGCGTCAGCTTGGAAGATGCGTTCTGGGGGAGCTTGAAAGAACTCGCCTCGGCGAAAAAGATGACCATGTCCGGGCTGGTCGCACATATCGAACAGCAAAAGCAGAGCAGCAACCTTTCGTCGGCCCTGCGCTTGTTCGTGCTCGATTCATTCAAAAGCCGGGTGACCGAGCCCCAAGAGCGCACGGCGGACGAGACGGTATCAGGCCGGAATGCCCACTCCGCGGCCGGCCGGACGTGATCCTGCAATAATGCCTGCACGGATCAGCGTCCAGCCGCAGGTCCTTTCACCTCGCGCATAAATAGTCACTTTCGTTTAAGCAGATCACCGCGAATGTCTCTGAACTCCTTCGGGCCTTTAAGGAGCCGCTGTTTCCTCGTGTGCCGCTCCTCATCGGTTGCAGATGAATCAGCCATTTTGTCAATCTGTTCGGCCGCCAAGTCGAAAGCGT
>JAFAUQ010000118.1 GCA_019243195.1 Hyphomicrobiales bacterium | reverse complement strand
GCGGCCGCCCATGGCGTTGGGCTGGCCGGTCAATGAAAGCGGCCCCATGCCCGCCAGGCCGATGCGGCCGGTGGCCAGGTGACAATTGACGATGGCGTTGACCTTGTCGGTGCCGGCCGAGGACTGGTTGGTGCCTTGCGAATAGAGCGTGACGCTGCGCTCGGTCGCCGCGAACAAATCGTAAAATTGCGCAAGGTCGGTCGCCGCTACGTCCGCGATTTGCGCCACGGCTTCGAGCGAGGATGCCGATGTCCGCGCGGCCACGAGTGTCTCAGCGAAGCCGTTTGCCAGCTCGCCGATCCATGCCTCCTCATAGGCTCCCTGCTCGACGAGATATGCCAGCAGCCCGGCAAACACCGCCACGTCGGAACCCGGGCAAATGGGCAGATGCAGGTCGGCGATGTCGCAGGTCGGCGTGCGGCGCGGATCGATGACGACGACCTTCGTTCCGCGCTTTTCCTTCGCTGCGGCGAGACGTTGATAAAGCACCGGGTGGCACCACGCGGTGTTGCTGCCGACGAGCACGGCGAGATCGGCCTGCTCAATGTCGTCGTAACAGCCGGGCACGATATCCTCGCCAAACGCCCGGACGTGACCCGCAACCGACGAGGCCATGCACAGGCGCGAATTGGTATCGATGTTGGCGGTGCCGATGAAGCCTTTCATCAGCTTGTTGGCGACGTAATAGTCCTCGGTGAGAAATTGGCCGGAAACGTAGAGCGCCACAGCGTCGGGGCCGTGATCGGCGATCGCGCGTTTGAAGTTTTCCGCGATGAGATCGAGGGCTTCGTCCCAGCTCGCGTTGCGGCCGCCGATCTGCGGAAAGAGAAGTCGCCCGTCCGTCGCGAGCGTGTCGCCGAGCGCCGCTCCCTTCGAGCACAGCCGGCCGCGGTTCGCAGGGTGATCCGGATCGCCGGAGAGCGTGCCGTCGGCCGCGACGACCAGCCCGCATCCGACGCCGCAATAAGGGCACGTCGTGTGGATCACGCGGCTTGCCACCAGCCGGCCGCAGCGCCGGCGTCGGTCGATACCGTCGGCGAAATAGCGGCTGGCTGCGCCTCCGTGGCCTGCTCGGCAAACGGGCGGCCGAAGACGATTTGGTCGCGGATCGCACAAACGTCCGCCCGCGTGCGCATCAGCTCGACGTACCACGGACCGTCGGCGACGCTGCCGTAGAGCACACTGCCGACGACTCGGTCCTCGCGCAAGATCACCTTCTTATAGAGGCCGCGCTTTTCATCATGCAGCGTGATCTCCTCGTCGGCGGCATCGGCGGCGGCGAGCCTTCCGGCCGAGAACACGTCGATGCCGGTTATCTTGAGGCTCGTGAACACCGGCGGCGGAACGTAGACGGCGGACTCTTCGCCAGCGAGACGCCCGCCGGCGACCTTGGCCTGATCCCAGATCGGCGCCACCAGCCCGAACACCTGGCCGTTGTGCTCGATGCATTCCCCGACGGCGTAGATGTTCGGGTCGCTGGTCGCCATGTCGTCGCCGACCAGGACGCCGCGGTTCACCTCGAGACCGGCCGACCGCGCGAGATCGACGTTGGGGCGGATGCCGACCGCCAGCACGACGAAATCGGCCGGGATGCGCCGCCCGTCGGCGAGCACCACCGCCTCGGCGCGATCGCTGCCGACGATTTCCTCCGTCTGGGCGTTCATGAAGAAAGCGATGCCGCGCCCTTCGAGATCGCGGCGCAACAGCTCGCCGGCGGCCACATCGAGCTGGCGCTCCATCAAGGTCGGCATGAGATGAACGAGCGCTACCGACATGCCGCGGCGCTTCAAGCCCGAGGCCGCCTCGAGACCGAGGAGACCGCCACCGATCACCACCGCGCGTCCGCCGCTCCGCGCGGCTTCGATCATCGCCTCGGCGTCAGCGATGTCGCGAAACGCATGTACGTTGGGAAAACCAAGCCCCTGGATCGGCGGCGCCAACGGCTTCGACCCGGTGGCGAGCAGCAGCTTGTCGTAGGAGATCGCCGTTCCGTCCGCCAGCGCGACGGTGCGCGCGGCGCGATCGATGGTGGTGGCGCGCATGCCCGCGATCAAACGAATGCCGTGCTCGCTATACCAGGTATGTGGATTGACGACGATTTCATCGAGCGTCTTGTTGCCCGCGAGCACCGCGGACAGAAGGATGCGGTTGTAGTTCGGGTGCGGTTCCGCGCCGATCACCGTGATTTCGAAGCGATCGGGGGCGCGTGCGATCAATTCCTCGACGGCGCGCATTCCGGCCATGCCGTTGCCGATGACGACAAGCTGGGCGCGGTCCCGGCTGCTCATCGCGTTCTCATTCCGCTGCGGCGGTGCGGCCGTAGGCCTCGTCGATCATGAACTCGGAAAGCACGCCGTACGCCGCGGCCCATGCGGCGGCCAACTCGGCGGTCCATTGCGCGCCGAGCCCTCGCTCTAGCGTCCACAGCAGCGCTTCGCCGACCGGCCCGTAATCACCGGCCGTGACCCCGTAGGCGACGTGACGCTTCGCGAGCGCGCTCGCCGCCGGCAGGATCGTTTCCAGATTTGAAAGGCCGTTGACGACGATGGCAAGCGTCGCCATCAGCTTCCTGCCCTGCTCCCGCATGTCGCCGCGGAACAGCGGCGCAACGGAGGGGGCGATTTCGAACAGACGGCCGTAAAACAGCGCGGCGGCCTCGTCCGAAATGGGCGCGACCTTGGCAAAGCTTTCCTGGATCCCTTTTATCTGGTCCGGTGTCATGTTTTTCCTTGGCTGCGCGGCCATAAGCGTGATGGCTTTTCTCCGAATCGCCATCCCGCCGCGCCACTGATCAAATTTACTTACACGCGCGCTTCGGCGAGGTGCGCGGCGCCCGCCGCACCGGAGCTCCTGCGCAGGTAGTACCACCACGTGAGCCCGAGGCACGTCACGTAGAACGCGAGGAAAATCGCAAGCGCGAGGTGCGGCCCGCCGGTCGCGGCGATCGAGGCGCCGAACCCGCGCGGGATCAGATAGCCGCCGCACGCGCCAATGGCGCCGATGAAGCCGAGCGCCGCGGCAGCTTCGATGCCTGCCGCTTTCAGGGCAGCCGCGCGGCCGGCCTCGCCCGAGCCCTTCACTTCGCGCAGCTTCTGTTCGCGGAAGATTGAGGGGATCATGCGATAGGTCGAGCCATTGCCGACCCCGGTCGTCACGAACAGAATCAGGAACATCGCCAGGAAGCCGGCGAAGTCTTTGACGTTGACGAAGTACATGACGCCGATGGTCGCCGCCGCCATGGCGATGAAATTCCAGAACGTGACGATGGCGCCGCCCACCTTGTCGGCGAGCAGGCCTCCGAGCGGGCGCGAGAGCGAGCCCACCAGCGGGCCGAGGAACGCGATCGCCACGGTGACGGCCGGGAACTGGGTCTTTATCAGCAGCGGGAACGCCGCCGAGTAGCCGATGAACGAGCCGAACGTCCCGATGTAGATGTACGACATCACCCAGGTGTGCTTGCGCCCGACGATGGCGAGCTGGTCTTTGAAGCTCGATTTCGCCGACGTGAGGTTGTTCATGAAGAAGTAGGCGCCGGCCACCGCGATCACGAGCGGCAGCATCCACATCAGCCCGGCGTTCTGCAGATATATGCCGCCGGGACCGGGGCTCGCCTGGTAAAGGTTCATGAGGCCGACGCCGAGCAGGATCGGCGTGAGCAACTGCACGCCGCTCACGCCGATGTTTCCGCCTGCCGCGTTGAGGCCGAGCGCCCAGCCCTTCATGCGGTCGGGATAGAAGAAGGAGATATTCGCCATACTGGAGGCGAAGTTGCCGCCGCCGAGTCCGGCGGTCGCCGCGACCAGCAGCATCAGCGAGAACGGCGTGTCGGGCTGTGTGACGAAAAAAGCGAGCGCGACGGTCGGAATGAACAGCACCGCCGCGCTGAAGATTGTCCAGTTGCGGCCGCCGAAGGTAGTGACCGCGAAGGTATAAGGGAAGCGCATCAGCGAGCCGATCAGGCCCGGCAGCGCCACCAGCTGAAACAGCTCCTCAGTCGTGTATTTGAAGCCCGCCTGCGGCAGCTTGGTGGCGACGATCGACCAGATCAGCCAGATGGAAAACCCGAGATGCTCGGCGAAGATCGACCAGATGAGGTTGCGTTGCGCGATGGGTTTGCCGGTGGACTTCCAGAACGTCTCGTCATCCGGGCGCCAATCGGAAATCCAGGTATTCCGCTTGTTCATCACAGGTCCTTTTCGCTCGACCGCATTGACCACGGGACCACTCGCAAGCGCCGTGCCATGCGTATGTTGCTGATAAATCATTGTTTTCTGGCTAGCGCGCGTCGATTGATGCACGCTTTGTGGGCGCCGCAGTATAAACTGTGTGCATTGCAATATAATTAGGCAGCTGCCGCCGTTTCGCGCAGGCGGGAGATCTCTCCCCCGGCGGTGCGGTCGGACGCTGAGGCGTGCGACTATTTTTCTTCCGGCGACTTATACGCGGCGACTTCCTTCACCAGCGTCGCCCAGTCGTCGGGTGGATGGCCCTTTCGCAGCATATTGCCGAAAACATTATAGGGATCCGTGCCACCGCCCGCCTGGCGAAGCGTATTTTCATCGTTTACCCAGGCATAAATGATCACACCCGCGTTTGAACTGTACCGGAAGAACAGACGAAAACGGCTCAGAAATTTTGCGCGCCGCCAGTGCCGGTGCGTCGACCCTAGCGTGTTTCCTCGACTGTAAATCGCCGCGCCTGGATCGCGCGGAATCTCTTTCTCGACGACTTCCATAATTCGCTTGACCAGCTTCGCTTTGGGATGCTGGCTGAAACCGCGGGGATCGCTCGTTTGGAGAAGCGAAACCTCCGCGACGAGAGCGTCAAAGGGCTTACTGAAAGCCGGATGAACGAAGAGTTTCCAAACAGGCTTCGAAGGCTCTTTTTTCGTCACAGAGTCACATCATCCGGAAGCGACTCGTCATCGCTCACCTCGACGTCCTTGGTGAGTGACCGCGCTTCCTCGATGCGCGTTGCCGAAAGCGGTTTGATCCGCTCAGGCGCATGCTCAATCTCGCGGTCGAGAAAACTCAGGAAGGCGGCGATAACCGGATCCTCGGCGCTTTCTGTTTCGTCCGGATCGGTTACCGAGACCAGCATTGTCCCAGGACCGATTACGTGGGCCTGGACCTTGGTCTTTTGCCGAAACTCGGGATGCGATCTAAACAGTGCCTTTTCCAGTCGGATAGCCTGCGACTTTCCCGTAGTCGTAATCGTTCCCGCGTAAGAGACGGAAGCTTTACTGGCGGAAGCCATGCGGCTTGCGGACGTCCTGTCGGTTCTCGCCATGTTACTATCCTTTTGATACGTAACTTAATACGTATCGCCGAGAAATCAAGAGCAGCATTATCGGCCGGGCGAGATCGGCCAAATCGCTGGCTGATTGCTTTTAGCCTATTATCGTCAGACGTTTAGGATAGAAGCGGATCGGCCAAAAATGGCTGCCTTTGAGATAGCGCAAGCATCGAGCCAACCCGATCTGAGGAAATTCCCGAGGCGATTTCCGACGTTATGCATCGCTGGCCTCACCCCACCCGTGCGGCCGCGCCCTCCCCCGTCCCCGCGAGTAGCTGAATCAGCGCCCGCTTGATCGCCGCTTGCCGCGTCTGTGAGATGATCTGCGCACCGAGCAAATCCGTGACGTAGAACACGTCGACCGCGCGCTCGCCGAAGGTCGCGACGTGCGCCGAGGCGATGTTGAGGTTGAGCTTCGACAAAGTCGCGGTCAGTTCGTAGAGCAGGCCCGGCCGGTCGAGCCCCGACACCTCGACGACGGTGTAGCGGTTCGACCATTGATTGTTGATCAGCACCTCGGGCTCGATCGCGAACGCCTTGAGGCGCGGCTTGGCGGCGCGCTTGGCGACGACTTCGGGCAGCCGCACGGCGCCGCTGAGCGCCTGCTCGATGCCGGTGGCGATGCGCCCGGCGCGGCGTATCTCGTCCTCATCGCGCTCGAACTCGCGCGAGAGCGAAATCGTGTCGAGGGCGAGCCCGTCGGTCGTCGTGTAGATCTGCGCGCTGACGATGTTGCCGCCGGCGGCCGCGCAGGCGCCCGCCATGGTCGAGAGTAGCCGCGGGTGGTCGGGCGCGAGCACGGTGAGATTGACCACCTGGCGCGCCGGATCGAGCTCGATCTTGGTCGCGAGTTTTTTGCCGGCCTCTTCGGAAGCGCGCATGAAGCGCGCGTGCGCGACCTTGTGCGGCAGATCGACTTTGAGCCAGTAAGCCGGGTAATGCCGCGCCACATAGCGCTCGACGGCGGCCGCCGGCCAATCGGCGAGTTCGGCCTTGAACTCGTCCTGCGCCATGGCGACGCGCCGGGCGCGGTTGACCTCGGAGAAGCCGCCGGTGAGCACCGGCTCGGTCTCATAATAAAGCGCGCGCAACAGCTGCGCCTTCCACCCATTCCACACGCCCGGCCCGACCGCGCGGATGTCTGCCGTGGTGAGGATGATCAGGAGCTTGAGCCGCTCGAGCGACTGCACCACGGCGGCGAAATTCTCGATGGTCTTGCGGTCGGAGAGATCGCGCGATTGGGCGATCGTCGACATCACCAGGTGGTTTTCCACCAGCCAGGCGGTGGTCTCGGTCTCCGCCGGCGAAAGGCCGAAGCGGGGGCACAAGCGGCGGGCGATGCGCGCGCCGGCGATCGAATGGTCCTCGACCCGCCCCTTGGCGATATCGTGCAGGAACAGCGCGACATAGAGCACGGTGCGGTGCTGCGGCT
Organism: Hyphomicrobiales bacterium; assembly: GCA_019243195.1. Lineage (GTDB taxonomy): Bacteria > Pseudomonadota > Alphaproteobacteria > Rhizobiales > Xanthobacteraceae > AP-16. The sequence goes on along the minus strand of JAFAUQ010000118.1, from coordinate 23,494 downwards.
GGATGGTGCGGACCAGCTCGCTCGCGAGCTTGAACTCATCGCCGCCGCCGCGCTCTATCTCGGCCAGCATGCCGATGCAGCGCAACAGATGCTCGTCGACGGTGTAGTGATGATACATGTTGAACTGCATCATCGCCACGATGCGGCCGAACGTGCGCACGAAACGGCCTAGCACGCCCGCCTCGTTCATGCGGCGCAGCACCCGCTCCGGATCGTTGAGCGAGGTGAGGATTTCGAGGAACAGCCGGTTGGCCTCGGCATCCTGGCGCAGGCGATCGTCGATCAGCCCGAGGGAGCGCGCCGCGATCCGCATGGCGTCCGGATGGAACGAAAGGCCGTGCCGGTCGGCGAGATGGAAAATGCGGATCAGGTTGACGGGGTCGCGGCGAAACACGTCGGGCGCGGCGACGTTGATGCGGTTGTTGTCGACGACAAAGTCCTCGGTCTCGCTCAACGTGCGGCGCCCGCTCGGACGAAAGTGCGCCATCACCCGGCGCAGCACCGGCAGCGCCTTGGCTTGATTATCCTCCAGCTCCGCACACAGGATGGCGGTGAGATCGCCCACCTGCTTGGCGATCAAAAAATAATGCTTCATGAAACGCTCGACGTCCTGCAGCCCGGGATGGCGCGTGTAGCCGAGCCGCACCGCGATCTCGCGCTGGATGTCGAACGACAGGCGCTCCTCGGCGCGCCCGGCCAGAAAATGCATGTTGCAGCGTACCGACCAGAGGAAGTCCTCGCAGCGGCGGAAGCGCTGGAACTCCTCGCGATCGAACACGCCGTGCTCGATCAGCTCCTCTGGCTCGCGCACGTGATAGACATACTTGGCGATCCAGAACAGCGTGTGCAGGTCGCGCAATCCGCCCTTGCCATCCTTCACGTTGGGCTCGACCAGATAGCGCGACTGGCCGGCGCGGCGATGGCGCTCCTCGCGCTCGGCCAGCTTGGCCGCGACGAACTCGCGCGCGCTCCCCTGCGCCACGTCCTTGATGAAGCGCGCGCTCATGTCGTCGAAGAGTTTGCGCTCGCCGAGCAGGAACCGCGCCTCGAGCAGCGCGGTGCGGATCGTCATGTCGGCCTTGGCCTGGCGGATGCATTCGTTGATCGAACGCGTGGCGTGCCCGACCTTGAGCCCCATGTCCCATAGGCAATAAAGAATGGTCTCGGCAATCGACTCGCCCCACGCCGTTTGTTTGTATGGCAGAAGGAACAAGAGATCGATGTCCGAGCCGGGCGCGAGCAGCCCGCGACCGTAGCCGCCGGTGGCGACGATCGCCATGTGCTCGGCTTCGGAAGGATTGAGCGAGGGATAAAGATAGCGGACGGCGAACTCGTAGATGACCCGGATCGCCTCGTCCTGCATGGAACACAGGCGCTCGGCGCAACGCCGGCCGTGGCGATCCTCGCGCAGGCGCGACTCGGCGAGCGCCCGGCCGGCGGCGAGCGCCGCCTTAAGCCGTTGCGCCACTGCGGTGCGCAGCTCCGCCTCGCGGCCGTGATACTCGTCGGCGAGCCTGGCGAGGTCCGCCGCGACGGCGGCGGCATCGAACAGGGAGGCCTCGCCCGGCGCAAGTTCGGTAACGTCGTTCATGATTATCCGATAGCCGAGGCCGGCCCCGCTGTCACGGCGGCTGCCGTGCGGCGCAAAAGGTCTGCCCCTGCCGGCGGGACCGTCCTGAACAAATCTCCATCGAAATACCGATCCGCCTGGTGAATTTCGCTGTTAAGCGCGTTTCGGTCGAGATATTATTTAAGTTGTTCGCCTTTGGCCATTCGCCCAGTTGAGCCGTGAATTGACGCTTCCACATGGTCCGCTGGTTTCTCAGCTACAACTCGCAGGACCTCGCGCTCATGCAAGGTCTTTACGCCGCACTGCGGCGCAAGGACCCCAAGGCCCCGATTTACTTCGCACCGACGATACTGCGCGCAGGCGGTTTTTGGTTGCCCGAGCTAGCCAAAGGCATCGCCGAGGCAACCGCATTCGTTCTTTTGGTCGGTGAAAAAGGCGTCGGCCCCTGGCAGGTCATCGAATATTACGAAGCCCTCGACCGCCGCGTAAAGCAGCACGATTTTCCAATCGTCGTCGTGCTGCTCGACGGCGTGCCGGCGCCGGGTCTGCCGTTCCTGCGCCAGTTGCAATGGATCATCAATGCCAACCCGGCTTCGGAGCAAAGCGTCGCCCAGATCATGGATGCGGCCATGGGCGTCGGCGCTCCGCCGGGCGAGCTCTGGCGGCACACCGCGCCTTACCGCGGTCTCGCCGCCATGGAGGAAAAGGACAGCGACTATTTCTTCGGTCGCGAGGACAAGACCGTCGAGGTGATCAGGGCGCTCGAAGCGACGCCCGACAAGCTGCCGATCCTTCTCGGCAATTCAGGCGTCGGCAAATCGTCGCTGGCGCAGGCCGGCGTGCTCGCTACTCTCCTGCGGCAGGGATGGCCGGAAACGTCCAAGAACGCCGAGGGCTGGCCGCAAGCCTTCAGCGCCAGCCGCACCTGGTGCGTGCTCACCCTCAAGCCCGGCACTGAGCCGGTGCGCGCCTTGGTCGAGCCGTTCATTCGCGCCTGGCAGTTCGACCCCACCGATCCGCGCCGCGAGATGCGCCTGAACGAATGGACAACCAGTCTCATCGAAGGCGGCGGCAGTTTGCGCGGCCTGCTCGACGCCACTACGGTCCGTTTGGACGAACTCGGCGGCGCTAGGCCGCCGGCTTTTCTGCTCTATGTCGATCAGGGCGAGGAGCTTTACGTGCGCGCGGAGGAGCGCCACCGGCAACGGTTTTCGCAAATCCTTGCCGAGGGGCTTGTCGATGAGCGATTGCGTGCGCTGATGAGCCTGCGTGCTGATTTCTTTGGCGACTTACAGAAAGACGAACCGCTATACGCGGTACACCGCCTTGTCAGCGTGCCGCCGTTGCGCGAGGCGCAATTGCACGAGGTGGTGAGCAAGCCAGCGACGTTGCTCGGCGCCCATTTCGAGACCGACCATCTGGCGGCCGATATTGCGCGGCGTGCTGCCGAGGAATCGACCAAGGACGCGGGCGCCCTGCCGCTGTTGTCGTATCTCCTCGACGACATGTGGAAGAGTAGGGACCCGAAGTGGGACGGGGTCCTGCGCCTGCCGTCGCCAGCGATCGAGCTTGGCCGCGTGCTGGTCGATCGGGCCGACGCGTTTTTGCGGACGCATTCGAATGCCGAGGAGATGTTGAGACGCATCTTCACCTTGAAGCTCTCCACGGTGCGCCAGGACGGTGAGCCGACTCGACGACGGGCAGCGCGCTCGGAGTTCTCCGACGAGGAGTGGCGCCTCGTCAGCGAGCTTGCCGATCATCCCAATCGCCTGCTGGTCACAGTGACGCCGGAAGCGGGTGCGGATGCGAAGCCAACCCCGGCTGTCGGCGAGACCTACGCGGAAGTGGCGCACGAGGCGATCTTCCGCCGCTGGGACAAACTGCGCGGCTGGATCGCGGCCGAGCGCGAGTTTCTGACTTGGCGAACCAGTCTGGAAGCCGCGCGACGAACCTGGGAGACGGCTTCCCCCGAATCGCGAAACGACGCGCTGCCCAGCGGCCTTCTGCTGGCGCAGGCGCAGACTTTTCTGGCGCAGCGCCCGGGTGACTTTCTGAGTGTCGACCGCTCCTTCATCGTGCAAAGCATGGAGCGGGACCGGCGAGCAAAGCGGCGCGTGCGCCGGTTTCAGGCATCGATCTATGTCCTGCTTGTCGGCGTCATCATCGGCCTCATCGGCTGGATGAAAGAAGCGTGGATAGTGGAACAGTGGCGCTGGTTCACGGCGATCCGCCCGTACATGCTGACGCAGGTGCGTCCCCACGTGCTCGCTGCGGAGGCCGAGCGCGCGTTGAAACCCGGGGACTCGTTCAAGGAATGCGCCGAAGACTGCCCGCAGATGGTTGTGGTCCCAGCGGGCGAGTTCATCATGGGGTCGCCGGCCAGCGAGCGGGGGCGCGTCAAGACTGAACAACCGCAGCACAAAGTCGTGTTGGCACGGCCCTTTGCTGTCGCCAAGTTCGCCGTGACGTTCGATGACTGGGACGCTTGCGTGGCGTATGGCAACTGCGACCCGCGCGTGAACACCAGCTTCGGCCGGGGCCGGCAGCCGGTCGTCAACGTCTCGTGGGACGATGCGCGGGATTACGCAGCATGGCTGTCGCGCATGACCGGCAAGCCCTACCGGTTGCTGTCCGAAGCCGAGTTCGAATACGCCGCGCGCGCCGGGACGCGGACGGCGTATCCGTGGGGTGACGCGATCGGCAGAAACAATGCAAACTGCGAGGGCTGCGGCAGCCGATGGGATGGGGCACAGCCCGCCCCGGTCGGGTCGTTCGCGGCAAATCGGTTCGGGCTTTATGACATGCACGGCAACGTCTGGCAGTGGACCGAGGATTGCGATCATGGAAATTATCAGGGAGCACCCGAGGACGGCTCGGCCTGGATCGAAGGCTCAGATTGCCAACGGGTCATTCGCGGCGGTTCATGGGAAAGCGCTCCGCGCCTCCTCCGCTCGGCCCTTCGTTACGCAGCCGCCCGCGACATTCGGAATGGCCGTCTCGGCTTCCGGGTCGCGCGGACGCTTTCCGCCGGAGCCGGGGCGCCTTAAGTGGCCGGCCAGCGCCATCACTTTCTCATTGACGGCCACAGTCCGGGTTCCTAAATCACGCCATAGCGCCGATTTGAGCTAGCAGCTTGCGGGCGCTTAACAAATGCAGCTAAAGCGCGGGGCCCGCCCCGCCGCCAGCTGACGGCGGGCCCATCGTCCCGCCTCCATCCCTCGACGGCGATCGCGCATGGGAGCGCGGCCGGCCGTGTACCGCGTGGAGGTCGTCATGACCCTTCTCTCCCGACGTTCATTTACCGCCACCGCGATCGCGACGGCGCTCGCCTCCTTTGGCGCGCAGGCAGCCGACAAGCCGAAGGAAATCGTCATCGACTGGGCGACCTACAATCCGGTGTCGATGCTGCTCAAGGACAAGGGCCTGCTGGAAAAGGAATTTGCCAAGGACGGCATCGGCGTACGCTGGGTGCAGACGCTCGGCTCCAACAAGGCGCTCGAGTTCCTCAACGCCGGTTCGATCGATTTCGGCTCGAGCGCCGGGGCCGCCGCGCTGATCGCCAAGATCAACGGCAACCCAATCAAATCAATCTATGTCTATTCGCGCCCGGAATGGACCGCGCTCGTCACGCGCAAGGACACGCCAATCAACAAGGTCGCCGACCTCAGGGGCAAGCGCGTCGCGGTGACCCGCGGCACCGACCCGCACATCTTCCTGGTGCGCGCACTGCAAAGCGCCGGCCTGACCGAGCACGACATCACCCCGGTCCTGCTGCAGCATCCGGACGGCAAGACCGCGCTGATCCGCGGCGACGTGGACGCATGGGCCGGCCTCGACCCGATGATGGCGCAGGCCGAGGTCGAGGACGGCGCCCGGCTGTTCTATCGCAACCCCGCCGCCAACACCTGGGGCATCCTCAACGTGCGCCAGGAGTTCCTCAAGGACCACCCGGACCTCGTGCAGCGCACGCTCGCGGTTTATGAGGAGGCGCGCAAATATTCGCTCGCCCATTACGACGAACTCAAGCGCGTGTTCATCGCGGTGACCAAGCTGCCCGATGCGGTCGTCGATAAGCAGCTCAAGGAGCGCACCGAACTCACCCACAATCGCATCGGCGCACCGCAGCGCGAGTCGATCCTCGCCGCCGGCATCGCCTTGCAGCAGGCGGGCGTCATCCCGGCGAGCGTCGACGTGAAGGCCGCTGTCGACGACCAGATCGACGACCGGGTGCCGATCGCGGGGAATTAGCGCGGCATCCATGCTGTCATTGCGAGGAGCCCGAAGGGCGACGAAGCAATCCAGGGGAGCGCAAACGGCCCCTGGATTGCTTCCCCCGCTTTCGCGGGGTCGCAATGACGGCGCTAGGCCCATGTTGCATTCCGGGCTATCGCCATGTCTCCTGCCGACGTGACCGTATCGGCCGAACGATCCGCTCTCCCGACGGCGCATGCCCGCGGATCGCGCGACCTCGTTGCGCGGCTGGCGCGCCCGGCAATCGGCCTGCTGCTGCCGGTCGCCGCCGCGATCCTGTGGGAAGCGGCGGTGCGGTCCGGCCTGTCAAACGGGAGGCTGGTCCCGCCGCCTTCCGTCATTTTCCAAACGTTTGTCGAGCTGGCCCGGGCCGGAGAATTGCAGCGCCACGTCCTGGTCACGTCCGGGCGCGTGGCCGCCGGATTTGCCATCGGCGTCATCGCCGGAACGCTCGCCGGCGCGATCACCGGCTACTCGGGCCTGACTCGGCGGCTGCTCGACCCGACCCTGCAGGCGTTGCGCGCCATTCCGTCGATCGCGTGGGTGCCGCTGTTTGTTTTGTGGTTCGGCATTTTCGAGAGTTCGAAGATCACGCTGATCGCGGTCGGCGTGTTCTTCCCGGTCTATTTGGGCGTGATGGGCGCGATTCTGTCGGTCGACCGCAAGCTCGTCGAGGTCGGGCGGGTATTCCGGCTGTCCGACGCCGCCATGGTCTGGCGCATCCTGCTGCCCGCCGTGCTGCCCTCCTACGTGATCGCCTTGCGCTCCGGCCTCGGGCTGGGCTGGATGTTCGTGGTCGCCGCCGAGCTGCTCGGCGCCTCGGAGGGGCTGGGCTACCTTCTGATCGACGGCCAACAGCTCGGCAAGCCGGCCGAAATCGTCGCCGCCATCGTGGCGTTTGCGATCATCGGCAAGCTCTCGGACTGGATCATCGTCATCGCGGCGGCGCCGTTCCTGCGCTGGGAGGACGCCTTCGCGGCGCAAAAATAGCTTTATGCTTGTTCTCGACCACGTCGGCAAAACCTACTCGAACGGCGTACGCGCGGTGCACGACGTCTCGCTCGACGTCGAGCCGGGCGAGATCGCAGTCATTATCGGGGGCTCGGGCTGCGGCAAGTCGACGTTGCTGCGCCTCGTGTGCGGCCTTGATCAGCCGACCCAGGGCGCGGTCGTCCTCGACGGCGCAGCCATCGATGGGCCGCAGGAAAAAATCGGCATCGTGTTCCAGGAACCGCGGCTGCTGCCGTGGCTATCGGTCGCCGACAACGTCGGCTTTGGCCTTGCCCAGCGCCGGCCGGCCGAGCGCAAGCAGCGGGTCGCGACCGCGCTCGACCGCGTCGGGCTCTCCGACAAGGCACGCATGTGGCCGCGCGAACTTTCCGGCGGCCAGGCGCAGCGGGCCGCGATCGCGCGGGCGCTCATCACACGGCCGGAAGTCATGCTGCTCGACGAGCCGTTCTCGGCGCTCGACGCCTTCACCCGCATCGACCTGCAGGATCATCTGCTCGACCTGTGGGCGGACGCCAAGCCGACCCTCGTCGTGGTGACTCACGACGTCGACGAGGCGATCGTGCTCGCCGACCGCGTGATCGTGATGTCGCCGCGGCCCGGCCGCGTATTCGCCGAGATCGAAACCGACCTGCCGCGCCCGCGCGACCGGCAGTCGGCGGCCTTCGACTTCGCCAAACGGCGCGTCATGGCGGCGCTCGATCGCTCGCTCGACCGCGCGATCACGACCGACGACCGCGAGACCCGGGCCACCGCCGGCGCGGCGCTGTGGTGGTGACGGGTATTCTCCGACTCGTCATTCCCCGCGAAAGCGGGGAATCCAGTAATCGGCGCCGCATCAGTACTGCGCGGTGGTCGTTTACGGGACGCCCGCTTTCGCGGGCGTGACGAGCGAGAGAGTACGGCTGCTGATATGATGCGCAGAATGGGATTCTGAGGAGATCAAAGATGGATGCACAGGCGCTGCGGGCCATGCAGGCCCCGATCAAGGACCGCTACAAGGCCGATCCGCAGGCGGCGGTGATCACGCTCAAGGCCAGCGGCTCGCTCGACAACACGAATATAGCCTGCAAGGTCGAGACCGGACGCGCCCTCGCGGTCGCGGGGCTGCATCCGGCGACCGGCGGTTCGGGCCTCGAACTGTGCTCGGGCGACATGCTGCTCGAGGCGCTGGTGGCGTGCGCGGGCGTGACGCTCAAGGCGGTGTCGACCGCGCTCGACGTTCCGCTCCGGTCGGGCAAAGTGTCGGCGGAAGGCGATCTCGATTTCCGCGGCACGCTGGGCGTCGCCAAGGACGCGCCGGTCGGCTTTAGGCAGATCCGCCTCACCTTCACGGTCGATACCGACGCGCCGCAGGAGAAGCTCGATCAGGTGCTCAAGCTCACCGAACGCTATTGCGTGGTTTATCAGACGATCCGCAACGGTCCGCCGGTCGAGATCAAGCTCGCGCGCGGGTAGATGGGCCGTTGCCTTTGTGTAGATGGGTGACCCGCAGCTCCTCGTCTTCGCCGTCAAAATCGTTCTGACCGCGGCGATCGTCGTCGCGGCCGCCACGGCGACCGAGCGGGCGGGACCGCTGCTCGGCGCACTCATCGTGACGCTACCGATTGGCGCCGGGCCGTCCTACGTCTTTCTCGCACTCCAGCACGACTCGGCGTTCATCGGCGCGAGCGCGCTCGGCAGCCTCGCCGTCAACGCGCTCAACGGCGTGTTCGCGCTGGTCTACGCCGCGCTGGCGCAACGGCGCGGGCTCTTCGTCAGCTTGGCGAGCGCGCTCGCGGTCTGGGTCGTTCTCGCCGCCGCGATGCGCCCGGTCGAGTGGACGCTCGCGCGCGGCATCCTCCTCAACGTAGCGGTCTATGCCGTGTGTCTGCCGGGCGCCGCGCGCTTTCGCCACGCCGCCATGCCGATTTATCGCCGCCGCTGGTACGACGCGCCGCTGCGCGCGCTGCTGGTGAGCGCGATCGTGGCGGCGGTGCTGGCGTTGAGCACGCGCGTCGGCCCGACCACGACCGGCATTCTCGCAACCGCCCCCATGGTGATGACCAGCATGACGCTGATCCTTCACCCGCGCGTCGGCGGCAAGGTCTCGGCCGCGGTGATGGCCAACGGGCTCACCGGTCTCGTCGGCTTCGGGGTATCGCTGCTGGTGCTGCACGCGGCCGTGCTCGCCTTCGGCAACGCCGCTGGCCTCGCGCTGTGGATCCTTTTCAGCATGGGCTGGAACCTTTGCCTGTGGGCGCTGTGGCGGCGCCGGCTTCCGCTGCGCGGGCCGGTCCGCCAACCGCGCGATTAATGCCGGATGTGGAGTCCTTATTTGCGGCGACGGCGACGACGCCGCGGCGATTGCGGGACCGCGAGGGCGATCTTCTCCACCAGATAAACGAGCGACAAGCGCAGCGTGCTGTCGTCGATCGCCGCGAAGGCGTGAGCGAGCCGGAACGCGCGCGCATCGGCAACGAGCGCGAGCAGCGAGCGCGAGGGGTCCGTGTCGGCTCCTTCAAACAGCGTGGCGATCGGGATGCTCAGAATGGTCGCAATCTTCATAAGACGCCCGGTCCCGATGCGGTTGGAGCCGACCTCGTATTTCTGCAGCTGCTGAAAAGTGACATCGAGCCGACTGGCAAGCTGCGCCTGGGACAGACCGCGCGCCATGCGCCAGATGCGGACGTTGCGCCCCACCGCCATGTCGATCGAACTCGGTTTTTTCTGGAGTCTCTTTGCAGGCATGCGGCGCTCAAGTGCAATTTGATTGCGAGATTGCAATACACTTTAGAATCAATCTCTCGCAACTCGCAATCAAACCTGTGGATGGCTGAACTAAAAAAGCTGCGCCGTCCTATTTATTGTTCAGGCACCATAAAATGAACGGACCGCCTTCCAAATAGTTTCCATGCGATAAATCGAATGAGGAGTGACCGGCCGGACGGGCGCGCGACGCTCTCAGAACTTCTATAGTGATGGAAGACGCCGGGCCTTGAGCGAGGGCTACGCTGATCTGACCGTTACCTTTGACGATAGCATTGAGTTGCCGGTCAGCAGGGCCTCAAACGACCCGGCCGACCGGCGCGACATGCAATTACTTCCGCGTCTGCGGCGGGGGCTAGCGAGTCCGAGCCGACGGGAACGATGGGCTCGGTGTGCCGATCCGGAGCCGGCCACTGTCGGCCGCGTTTTCCGGCTCATCGCGCACCGGCGGGAAACTCGGACTCATTAAACCCATACGGACTTTACCACTATCGTGTGTGGTAAGGCTCGGTACGCGCACAACTTTATCTGCAAGAGCGTCTTTCACGATAAACCTCCATAGGTAGTCGCCGAATCACCTTCGGGGACACCATATATTGAATTTCGAAGCTTCGATTGTGAATACGCAATTTAAGCGCAACCAATATTCGCAACAATTAACTCTTCACCCAAGCCACAGGCTTGGGTAGCGTGATGGGCGACGGATTAACGCCCGATTGTCGGGACCCGAGAATTCTTCGTGGCGAAGGGTACGGACGCGATGACCACCGCGCCTGATACGGGCCAAGCCGTATTGACGGCCAACCCCTCGCGGCATGCTTACCCTCCGGCGGCCCACCCGATCGTCCGAATTCACTTGCTCGGTCCGATGCGGGCGACGAGCTACCTCGGGGAGGACGTGCTCCCACGGCCGAAAAAAGCGCGTGCGGCGCTCGGCTATCTTTGCCTCGCCTTTGGGGCGCGCGTGCCGCGGGTGCGTGTCGCCTCGATGCTCTGGGATCGCGTCAGCGAGGCGCAAGCGCGAACCAGTTTTCGCCAAGTGGTGAGCGAACTCACCTCCGCGATGGGCTGCCTGTCCCCGGAACTGATTTCGACGGGCCGGGCGACTATTCGCTTCAACACCGACGCGTGCTGGGTCGACGCTCTCGCCCTTATGGAATCATCACAATCCGACAGGGCGCGCTCCGACCTTGCGGTGCTCTGCGGGGGAGAACTGCTCGAAGGGATGGATGATGTCAGCGAGCAGTTCGGTCAGTGGTTGGCGCAGGAGAGAATCCGCTTCAAGGAGAGGCTCAAACCGTCGCTCGACCTCGTGCTCCAACAAACGGATCGGTCCCGCTTTGATCCCAATCAGCTTGCCGGCGTCGCCCGTCGCTTGATTTCCATCGATCCGACGCATGAAGGCGCATCGCGCGCCTTGATGCGCGCGCTTGCGAAATTGGGGCAACGCGAGCAAGCGCTGCGCGAATATGAACGGTGCCGGGAAGCGCTGATGAAGGCGTTTCACGTCAAGCCATCCATCGAGTCGGAGCGGCTTTACGAAGCAATGCGCGCACTGTGGGCGCGAAAAACGACAGGGAACGCCTCGGCCAGTTCGGCGAAGCCCCCGCGGATCAATCCGGAGATTCACCGGCCGTTACCGGGCCGCCAACGCCTTCGCGTCGGAGTCCTTCCGTTCGACCCGACTGACTCGGAAAACGAGCGAAACATTGCATTTTCACTGAGCCACGACATCGCCGCTGCCTTGGCTCGCTTCCGCTGGTTCGACGTCATTACACCGGCCTCGATGCTTGACAAACCTCTGGCCAATCTTCTGAGTCAGGACGTGTTTCAGCACCAACAACTGGATTACGCGATCGATGGAGTGGTAAAGAAATATCGAGGACATTATCATATTGATGTCTGGCTGTTGGATCTTACTCGCTGCACCCGACCAGTGTGGAGCGATCGCTTCAGACTCAAAACCGGCGAATTGCATCAGCTGAATGAAATGGTGATCAGCCGCGTGGTTGCCAGCATCGATCCCGTTATCATATTTATCGAGGGTGAACCGAGGCGCAGAAAACGCTATGGCGCGACTGGTCTTTTGTTCCTGGCCATTCCGCTACTTTACAGCATGGAGCGTCACAAATATCAGCAAGCCGGCGAGCTGATCGAGCAAGCGGTGGGGATCGAGCCGGACAACGCAATGGCGCTTACTTGGTCAGCCTATTGGCACCTATGGAACGCCGGCCAATGCTGGACACCAGATCTGGAAGCGGCATTGTTGAAGGCAGAGAATTTATGCCTGCGCGCAATGGACCTCGACCCCGACAATTCCGAAGCTTTGGGAATTTATGCTCATACCCTTGCCTGGAAAAAAGACTTCGACCGAGCTCTATATTTTTTCGATCGTTCGCTCCGCCTCAACCCTAATCTCGCTTACATATGGGCGCTAAGCGCACCGACCTATTGCTACATCGGCAAGCCCGAGGAGGCTCTGAGGCGGTTGAGCCGTTATCGCGACCTTGCCCCGTTTGATCCCTATTTCGGCTTTTTTGAAAATGCTTACGCAATGGCCTACATGTTCAAGGGCGATTACGGACGCGCCGTCGTTGTCGGTCGTCGGGTGGTCAAAACCGTCCCTGATTTTATCAACGGCTACAAGCCTCTGATTGCTTCGCTCGGCCATCTCGGCCGGCGCGACGAGGCAGCCCCGTATGTAAAGAAACTTCTGTCGCTCGAGCCTGATTTCAGCGTCGAGAAGTTCGGGGAAACCTACCCGTTCAAGCTGGCGGAAGACCGCGAAACCTATTGCGACGGCTTGCGCCTTGCCGGCGTTCCCAAACGCTGAAAAGCACGACGAAAGAGGCGACGATGAGTGATTTTTTAGATCATGGACGCGAGTTGGGGGAATTTGAAGCGGTGGCGGTCAAAGAGACGCTGGCTGGCCAGATCGCAGAGGCGATGAAAGCGCAGAACATTTCGCGCCGGTGCCTGGCCGAGCGGATGAAAACCAGCCGGAGCCAGATCAGCCGCCTGCTCGACCCGAAGGACGGCAACGTCACCATAGCGACGCTGCAACGCGCCGCCCGAATGGTCGGCCGCACGCTCCGGGTGGAACTGGTGTGAGCATTGTTATATTGGTCCTTGGCCGCGCGCTTTGAGAGGACGGCCGCAACATGAACACCACTGCCCAGAAAGCAGAGACCTTTCGCGCGCTGCACGCGGCGCCGGGAAGCTTCGTGATCGCCAATGCGTGGGATGCGGGTTCGGCGAAATTGCTGCGGGGGCTCGGCTTTCCGGCGTTGGCCACATCTTCCGGCGCGCAAGCGGGAGTGTTGGGACGGGTGGACGGCGCGGTGACGCGCGATGAGGCGTTGACCCACGCGAAAGCGATTGTCGACGCGGTCGACCTGCCGGTTTCGGCGGATCTGGAAAAGTGCTTCGCCGATCGTCCCGAGGAGGCCGCGCGAACCATCGTCATGGCAGCGCAAACGGGCCTCGCCGGCGCTTCGATCGAAGATGCCACCGGCGACCCGGCGAAGCCGCTCTACGAAGCCGCCTTCGCAGCCGAGCGCGTGGCCGCGGCGGTAGCGGCGGCGCGCAGCATCGGGTTTCCCTTCGTGCTGACCGCTCGCACGGAAAGCTTTCTGCGCGGCAATCCCGACCTTGCCGACGTTATCCGCCGATTGCAGGCATTCGAGGCGGCCGGCGCCGACGTGCTGATGGCGCCGGGCCTGCCGGACCTCGACGCCATGCGCGCCGTCTGCGGCGCAGTGACCAAGCCGGTCAACTTCATGGCCGGAATCCGCGGCAAATCCTTCACCGTGAAGGACCTGACCGATGCGGGCGTGAAGCGCATCAGCCTGGCGACGTCGTTATTCCGCGCGGCCATGACCAGCGTGATGGCGGCGGCGGCCGAGGTGAGGGATCGTGGCACTTTCACCTACCTCGATGACACGATGCCGACGCCGGAGTGGAACCGGTTCATGCAGGGATAGGTGGTCGGCCTTTCACCCGCCGCCTCGGCCTCTGCGGCTTGCAGCGAGGTTCCCGCGCCAGGGGTATTTGCCGAACGCCGCTGCAACTTCTTTCTGCCGACGCAATTTGGCCCGCGATTTAGCCCCGGCCGTCACTTCCTCATAGATGCCTTCCTCTTTGAGAAAGTCATCAAAAGAAGCTCCGATACGACCTTTTTTAATTTTCTTCTTCATATGAGGCCTACCCGTTTCATATGAGGCCTATCCGTCCTTCTTCGCCGCCCGCACCTTAAGCCGGTAGAGCGCTTCGAGCGCCTCGCGCGGGGAGAGGTCGTCGGGGTTGAGTGCGGCGAGCGCGTCGGCCACGGCGGCGAGCGCCGCGTCCGGCCGCGTCGGCGCCACGGCGCGGGCGGCGGCGGAGAACAGCGGCAGGTCGTCGATCAGGCGGCGCGCCGGCGACGTGCGGTCCTCGGCCTCGAGTTCGGCAAGCACCACCTTGGCACGGTCGATGACCGCCGGCGGAAGGCCGGCAAGCTTTGCCACCTGCACGCCGTAGGAACGGTCCGCCGCGCCGGGCACGACTTCGTGCAGAAACACGACGTCGCCCTGCCATTCCTTCACCCGCATGGTGGCGTTGAACAGGCGCGGGAGCTTCGCGGCGAGCGCCGTGAGTTCGTGGAAGTGCGTTGCAAACAAGGCGCGGCAGCGGTTCGAGGCGTGCAGATGCTCGATCGTCGCCCAGGCGATGGAGAGGCCGTCGAAGGTCGCCGTGCCGCGCCCGATCTCGTCGAGGATCACCAGGGCGCGCGGGCCCGCCTGATTGAGGATCGCGGCGGTCTCGATCATCTCGACCATGAAGGTCGAGCGGCCGCGGGCGAGGTCGTCGGCGGCACCGACCCGCGAGAACAGGCGATCGACTACGCCGATGCGCGCGCGCCGGGCCGGCACGAAGCTTCCCATCTGGGCGAGCACGGCGATGAGCGCGTTCTGCCGAAGGAAAGTGGATTTGCCCGCCATGTTCGGACCGGTGACGATCCAGATGCGGCCGGCACCCTCGCCAGCGGGGGCAGAAAGATCACAATCGTTGGCGACGAACGGCCCGCCGTCGCGCACGAGCGCCTGCTCCACGACCGGATGGCGCCCGCCCGCGACCGCAAACTCGAGCGTGTCGATCACCTCCGGACGCACGTAGTCGCGATCGAGCGCGAGGGCCGCAAGGCTAGCCGCGACGTCGAGGGTGGCGAGCGCCTCGGCCGCACGTTTGATGTCCGCGCCGGCCTCGCTCACCGTCGCGGTGAGGCGCTCAAAAATGTCGAGTTCGATGGCCAGCGCGCGGTCGGCGGCGGAGGCGATCTTCGCCTCGAGATCGCCGAGCTCCGTCGTGGTGAAGCGCACCTGGCCTGCGAGCGTCTGGCGATGAATGAATAAGGCGTTGTGCGGCGCGCTCAGCAGTTTCTCGCCGTGCTGGGCGGTGACCTCGACGAAATATCCGAGCACGTTGTTGTGCCGGATTTTGAGCGCGCGAACCCCGGTCGCCTCGGCATAGCGCGCCTGGAGCGCGGCCACGACGCGGCGGGATTCGTCACGCAACGCGCGCGTCTCGTCGAGACCGGCGTCGTAGCCGGCGCGCACGAAGCCGCCGTCACGTTTGACGAGCGGCAGTTCATCGGCGAGCGCCGCGCGCAACTCATCCGCGATGACTGCATCGGGCGCGCGCAGGGCCGATGACGCCGTCACGATTTCTGCCGGCGCATTGGCAAGCGCGGCGAGTCGGGCCGCAATCGCAGCCGCAGCATCGAGCCCGTCGCGAATGGCGGCGAGGTCGCGCGGGCCGCCGCGGCCGACCGCGAGACGCGCGAGCGAGCGGGCGAGATCGGGCGCGGCGGCAAGCCGCTCGCGCAATTCGGCGCGCATGGCGGCGTCGGTAACAAACGCCTCGACCGTGTCGTGGCGGCGCGAGATCGTCGCGGGATCAGTGAGCGGCGCGGCAAGCCTTTGTGCGAGCAGGCGCGAGCCCGCCGCCGTCACCGTGCGGTCGATCGCGGCGAGCAGCGACCCGCGCCGTTCGCCGGAGAGCGTGCGCACCAGTTCAAGATTGGCGCGCGTCGCCGCATCGATCAGCAGGGTGGCGCCGGCCGCTTCGCGACTCGGCGGGGAGAGCGGCGGCTTCCGCCCGAGCTGCGTGCGCTCGACATAGGTCACGCAGGCGGCCGCCGCGGTCAGCTCGAGGCGCGAGAACGTGCCGAACGCCTGCGTACTCTCGACGGCGAAATAGCCGGCGAGCCGGCGCTCGGCGGTCGCTCCGTCGAACACGTCGCGCGCGAGCGGCATCACCGCCGCAATCGAGCGCCAGGTTGGCGCCAGCTCGGCATCGCTGTAGAGCGCGTCCGACACGATGACCTCGCCCGGCTCGAGCCGCGCGATTTCGGCGCCGAGCGCCGTACGGTCGCATTCGGTCACCCGGAACTCGCCGGTCGACATGTCGAGGAAGGCGAGCGCGAACACGCCGGCCTCGTTCGTCGAGGGCCGCGCCCGCGCGACCGCGAGCAGATAATTGTTGCGCTTGGCGTCGAGCAGCGTGTCTTCGGTGAGCGTGCCGGCGGTGACGAGGCGCACCACGTCGCGGCGCACGACGCTCTTGCCGCCGCGTTTCTTCGCCTCGGCCGGATCCTCCAGCTGCTCGCACACGGCGACGCGATGACCGAGCGCGATCAGGCGATGGAGATATTCCTCGGAGCGCTCGACCGGCACGCCGCACATGGGAATGTCGCGCCCGAGATGCCGGCCCCGCTTGGTCAGCACGATGCCGAGTGCGCGGCTGGCGACTTCCGCGTCCGCGAAGAACAGCTCGTAGAAATCCCCCATCCGGTAGAACAGCAGGCAATCCGGATTCGCCGCCTTGATCTCGATGTACTGCTCCATCATCGGCGTGATGCGGCCGAGGTCGTCAGCGGGACTCACATCGAGCGGCGCGGTCGCGGCGCGGCCGTTTTCCGCCGTTGCCGGCGTTGCGGCGGGAGGGTCTTCGCGCAGGCTGCCGGAACGCACGAGGGTCATGGGGCGGGACGCTACCAGATCGCCCTACTGCCGCGAACCCGACGCCGCGGGTCCGCACACAGGCGGGAGGGTTACCGATCAGGGCATGTTCTTATCGGCGAATCGGTTCCCACTTCGCCGGAACATGCGCGGCGGCATTGAGCGCACACAGGCCAGTCGCTACGTTTGCCTGCCGGTCGGTAGGCCGGGGAGTTAGGGAGTATTCATGGCCACGCCGCCCGCCCGTCGCGCGCGACCGACGTTCACCGATCAAGAAGCGCTGCAGTTTCATCAGCAGGGCCGCCCCGGCAAGATCGAGGTGCTGGCGACGAAGCCGATGGCGACCCAGCGCGACCTCTCGCTCGCCTATTCACCGGGCGTCGCGGTTCCGGTCCTTGCCATCGCCCAGGATCCGGGCCGCGCCTTCGATTACACGGCCAAAGGCAACTTCGTCGCCGTGATCTCCAACGGCACCGCCATCCTCGGCCTCGGCAACCTCGGCGCGCTCGCCTCGAAGCCGGTGATGGAAGGCAAGGCGGTGCTGTTCAAGCGATTCGCCGATGTCGATTCGATTGATCTGGAAGTTTCGACCGAGGACCCGGACGAGTTCATCAACTGCGTGCGCTTTCTCGGCCAGACTTTCGGCGGCATCAATCTCGAAGACATCAAGGCACCCGAGTGTTTTTTGATCGAGCAGAGGTTGCGCGAACTGCTCGACGTTCCGGTATTCCATGACGATCAGCATGGCACCGCCATCATCGCGGCGGCGGGCCTCATCAACGCGCTCGATCTCACCGGCCGCGACATCGGCTCGACCAAGCTCGTGTGCAACGGCGCGGGCGCCGCCGGCGTTGCCTGCCTCGAGCTGCTCAAGGCGATCGGCTTTGCCCCCGGCAACGTGATCCTGTGCGACACCAAGGGCGTAATCTATCGCGGCCGGAGCGAAGGCATGAACCAATGGAAGTCGGCGCACGCGATCGAAACGAAGGCGCGCAGTCTCGCCGAGGCGGTCGAAGGCGCCGACGTGTTCTTCGGGCTTTCGGTGAAAGGCGCCATGACGCCCGAGATGGTGAAGTCGATGGCGGCCAAGCCCATCATCTTCGCCATGGCCAATCCGGATCCGGAAATCGCGCCCGAGGAAGTGGCAGCGGTGCGCCAGGACGCGATCATGGCCACGGGCCGCTCCGACTATCCGAACCAGATCAATAACGTGCTCGGGTTCCCCTATATCTTCCGCGGCGCGCTCGACGTGCGCGCCACGACGATCAACATGGAAATGAAAATCGCCGCCGCCGAGGCGCTCGCCGCGCTCGCGCGCGAGGACGTGCCTGACGAGGTGGCGGCGGCCTACGGCGCCCGCCCGAAGTACGGCGCCGACTACATCATCCCGGTGCCGTTCGACCCGCGGCTCATTTCTTACGTGCCGCCCGCGGTCGCCAAGGCGGCGATGGATTCGGGGGTCGCGCGCAAGCCGATCGTCGACATGGACGCTTATCGCCAGGCGCTGCGCACCCGGCGCGACCCGGTCGCCGGCGTGCTGGCCCGCGTGTTCGAGCGGCTGCGGCGGAGCCCCAAGCGCGTGGTGTTTGCGGAAGGCGAAGAGGAGCAGGTCATCCGCGCCGCGGCGAGCTTCGTGCAGCAGGGGCTCGGAACGGCCCAGCTCGTCGGACGCGAAGAGCGGGTGCGCGAAACCGCGAAGAACACCGGCATCGAGCTGGGCGACGGCATCCAAATCATGAACGCGCGCCTGTCGCAGCGCAACGCCGCCTATGCGGCGTATTTGTACGAGCGGCTGCAGCGCAAAGGATTCCTGTTCCGCGACTGCCAGCGGCTGATCAACCAGGACCGCAACCATTTCGCTGCCTCGATCGTCGCGCTGGGCGACGCCGACGCCATGGTGACCGGGGTGACGCGCAACTTCTCGCTCGCTCTCTCCGACATCCGCCATTGCATCGACGACAAGCCGGGACACCGGGTGATGGGCGTTTCGCTGGTGCTCGCGCGCGGGCGCACCGTGCTGGTCGCCGATACGGCGGTGACCGAAATGCCCGAGCCGGACGAACTCGCCGACATCGCGGTCGAAGCGGCGGGCGTCGCCCGCAAGCTCGGCCACGAGCCGCGGCTCGCGCTGCTGGCGTTCTCCAATTTCGGCCACCCGCCGGGCGAACGCTCCGCACGGGTGCAGCAGGCCGTGCGCATCCTCGACCAGCGGCGCGTCGATTTCGAATACGACGGCGAGATGTCGGCCGATGTGGCGCTCAACCGCACGCTCGCGGCCGCCTACCCGTTCTCCCGCTTGACCGGCCCCGCCAACGTGCTCGTCATGCCGGCTTTCCACTCAGCGGCAATCTCGACCAAGATGCTGCAGGAACTCGGCGGCGCGACCGTGATCGGCCCGCTCCTTGTCGGACTCGATATGCCGGTTCAGATCGTCGGGTTGAACGCCACCGATTCCGATCTCGTCAACATGGCGGCGCTCGCCGCCTATAACGTGAGCGGATGAACCGCGCGCGTGATGCCAGGAGGAACAAAGTGAACAAGAGCGGACTTGCCGGCGTCATCGCCGCGATCGCCACCGCCGTCGACAACAAAGGGGAGCCCGACAGCGGCCGCGCGACGGCGCTCGCGCGGTTTCTTCTCGACAACGGCTGCGACGGCCTCAACGTGCTCGGCACCACGGGAGAAGCGACGTCGTTCTCGCTGGCGCAGCGCCAGCGCGTCATGCGCGCCTACGCCGACGCCGGCCTGCCGATGGATCGGCTGATGGTCGGCACCGGCGCCGCGGCGCTCGCCGACGCGGTGGCGCTGACGCGCCACGCGGCCGACCTCGGATTCGCCGGCGCGCTCGTGCTGCCACCCTTCTATTATAAAGGTGTGTCCGACGACGGGCTCGTGGCTTATGTGGGCGCGCTGGTGGCGGCGACCTCAGCGCGACCCATTCCCATCTATCTTTATCATTTCCCCGCGCTCTCGGGCGTGCCCTGGCACGTGAAGCTGCTCCGCCGGCTGATCGGCGAGTTCGGAAACCGGATCCTCGGCCTGAAGGATTCCTCCGGCGATATGCCGTTCGCGCGTGAAGCCGCCGCGATCGCGAGCACGTTCAAAGTTTTTCCTTCGACCGAGGCGGCGCTCCCCGACGCGCGCGAAGGGCCGTTCGCCGGCTGTATCTCGGCAACCGCGAACCTGAACGCGGACCTGTGCGCGCGCTTCTTCCGGCACGGCGATCGCGCCGCGCTCGACGCCGCGGTAACGATCCGCAAGCTGTTCGACGGCAAGCCGCTCGTGCCGGGCGTGAAGGCCTTGCTCGCGCATATCCACGGCGACCGGGCGTGGGCGAATGTGATGCCGCCGCTCGTCGGCTTTTCCGCCGCCGACCGCGCCGCCGCCATCGCGGGCTATGACGCCGCGCGCGCGAAAAAAGTCGCGTAATCCGAGACCTCCGCGCCTCCGCGCACGGATTGACGCCCGCCGATGCGCTCACTATAAGGCCGGCTCGTTTTTCGCCGCCAAGATGCGGCGCTTTGAGCAACCCAGAACCGATCGATGGCCAATACCAGTTCCGCCAAGAAGGCGACCCGCAAAATCGAGCGCCGGACCGAGGTCAACAAAGCGCGCCGCTCGCGCATGCGCACCTTCGTGCGCAGCGTCGAAGACGCGATCGCATCCGGCGACAAGACGACGGCGCTTGCCGCATTACGCGCGGCCGAGCCGGAAATCATGCGCGCCGCGCAGAAGGGCATCGTTGCCAAGAACGCCGCGAGCCGGAAGGTGTCGCGGCTCAGTCAGCGGGTCGCAAAGCTCGGCTGAACACCCGGCGACCGCGCGCAGTCGCCATCTTCCTCATCACAGTAAAGCGCAAGCGCCCCCCGAGGTGCTCATGCCGGTCTGCGCGTGGGCGCCGCGGCCGTTTTCGTTCGAAAACACGGGCTTTTCCGTGTGCGCCGAGCGCTCCAGGCGGCTTTTGCGACGATCCAGTTACCCTTCCGCGACGCGCATAAAAAGCTACGCCAAGCCAAAGGTTTATAAGGATAGGACGGAGAGGGACTTGGAATCTCGCTCCATACAGACGTTTCCGGCGTAAACAGAGTTGGCGTGTCGCCCCGGCCACGCTTGTTGCAGGGCGGTCACGGACGGTTGAGATTCCCTGCGAGTCTTCAAACGCTTGGGCGCCGACCTTTCAAAAATTTGTCATCAGAGTGTCACCGGGGGCCTCGCGCCGCCGCTCTTGCGCCACGAAAATTGTTTGCCGGCCATGAGCCCCCTATGTATCGTCTCGGCACACCGGGATTGCCCCGGGGCGTTTCAACCAAAGTTCGCGTGCGCAGGTCTCATCGCAAGGTGAGAAACGGTGGAGTCTGCCCGCAGCAGGCTTCGAGTCTCCATGAGTTCACGCTCTCGATCGAGGGAGCGACCGTGTAGCGTGAGCGTTTGCGTATCGGCGACGATGTTTTTCGTGAGAGGCGCCGAAAGGAGAACCACAAAACGCAACGTGGAAGGCAAGAGACATCGTACGCGGCGGCGGCGGTGATGCAGGGGGCAAAGATTATGAAGATGTGGCGAAGGTCGGGGCGGCCGACCACGACAATTTCCGAACCGAGGATCAGGCGCACAAAAAGAGCGCGCAGTTCGGACCCGTTCTTTAGTTGCAAGCAGCGCGGCAGTCCCCCCGGCGGCCAAGTCGTCGGCGCGAGCCCGCACGCCGCGGCCCCGCCAGGCGCATAAAGCGCAACACATTTCAAGCAGCGCAAAACGCCGCACCCGCTCCCGCGGGTCCCACTCACTCGCTCTTCGACACGGAGCCGATGATGTTGAAGCCGTCCGAACCGGCCAGCGCGGACTATTCCCGACGACCTTACCCGACGCTGCCGCCAACCCACGAGCCCAGACCAGCCATGCACACAAACAGTTCCGAGAGCGAGCGGTGGGGCCGGGTCAAGCAGCGGCTGCGCGCCGAGGTCGGCGACGACGTGTACTCCAGCTGGTTCACCCGAATGGATCTCGACGCGACCGAGGGCGAGGTCGTGCGCCTCTCCGTGCCGACGCGGTTTCTCAAGAGCTGGATCCAGGCGCATTACATCGAACGCGTGCTCGCCTGCTGGAGGGCGGAGGAGCCGGGCTTGCGTCGCGTCGAACTTGCCGTGCGCACCGCCGTCATCCGCACGCACACGCGCGCCAAGGTGGAACGCAGCGGCGAAGCCGAGCGCGTGACGCCGACGGCGAACGGAGAACGCAGCGAAGCGCGCACGGCGAACGCGCCTACGCCGGCGGCGAGCGACGCGCTCGGCGGCTCGCCGCTCGATCCGCGCCTCACCTTCGATGCGTTCCTGGTCGGGCGATCGAACACGCTCGCCCACGCCGCCGCCAAGCAAGTGGCGAGCGCGCGCTGCGGCGAGCCGGTAATGTTCAATCCGCTCTACATCCACGCGGGTGTCGGGCTTGGCAAGACGCACCTGTTGCAGGCGATCGCCTGGGCCGGCGGACACGGCAACGGCTCACGCAAGGTGCTCTATCTCACCGTCGAAAAATTCATGTACGGCTTCGTCGCGGCGCTCAAGACGCAAACGGCAATCGCGTTCAAGGAGGCGCTACGCGGCATCGACGTGCTGGTGATCGACGATCTGCAATTCCTGCAGGGTAAGTCGACGCAAGCCGAGTTCTGCCACACGCTCAACGCGCTGATCGATGCCGGGCGGCAGGTGGTGATCGCAGCCGATCGGTCGCCCTCCGATCTCGAGACGCTGGACGAGCGCGTGCGCTCGCGCCTTGCCGGCGGGCTCGTGGTGGAGATGGGCTCGCATGAGGAAGAGCTGCGGCTCGAAATCCTCAAATCGAGGGTCGCCGCGGCGCGCGCGCATCACGTCGGGTTCGACGTGCCCGGTCCGGTGCTGGCCTATATCGCCAAGACGGTGACACATAACGGGCGCGACCTCGACGGCGCGCTCAACCGGCTGCTCGCGCACAACAAGCTCACCGGCCAAGTGGTCACGGTCGAAATGGCCGAGCGCGCGGTGCGCGACCTGGTGCGGCCGCAGGACCCCAAGCGCGTCAAGATCGAGGACATCCAACGCATCGTCGCGCGGCAGTACAACGTCAGCCGCGCCGACCTCTTGTCGTCGCGGCGCACCGCCAACGTGGTCCGCCCGCGCCAGATCGCCATGTATCTCGCCAAGGCGCTTACGCTCCGGTCGCTGCCGGAAATCGGCCGGCGGTTCGGCGGACGCGACCACACCACGGTGCTGCACGCCGTGCGCAAGATCGAGACGCTGGCGGGCAACGACTCGGCGCTCGCGGAGGAGATCGAGCTGTTGAAGCGGCTGCTGCAGGAGCCCTAAATCGAAACGGCGGCGCGCCCAAGCACCTTGCCGAATCCGCCTGGTCGCGCCATTTTCCTGCCCCGGCGCCCTGCAACCCGCGCCGGGAGGCATTGGTCCGCGCCGCGCGACGTGGCGCCGCGTCCGAGCGGGGTCCCCCATGAAAGTCACCGTCGAGCGATCCGCGCTCCTCAAGTGCCTCGGCCACGTTCACCGGGTGGTCGAACGGCGCAACACCATTCCAATTCTGGCGAACGTGCTGATCCGGGCGGAGAACGCGAAGCTCGCCGTCAAGGCGACGGATCTCGACCTCGAGGTGATCGAGACCCTCGCGGCCGACATCGCCGGCCCCGGCGCCACGACAGTGCCGGCGCACATGATCTACGACATCGTGCGCAAGCTCCACGAAGGGGCCCAGGTGGTGCTCGATGCCTCGGGCGATCGGGGCAGCCTCACGATCCGCGCGGGGCGGGCACAATTCAGCTTGCAGACCCTGCCGGAGAGCGATTTTCCCGACCTCGCCGCCGGCGAGATGAGCCACCGCTTCACCCTGCCCGCCAAGGATCTCAAACGGCTCATCGACAAGACCCAGTTCGCCATTTCGACCG
>JAFAUQ010000098.1 GCA_019243195.1 Hyphomicrobiales bacterium | reverse complement strand
GTCCGACGTAGAGGGTATGCTCGTCCATGAGCGGTCTCCCATGCTTGAGGCTCGGCGCCGGCCCGTCCGGCGCAACCCTCGTATCGCACGCGCCGAGGCCGCTCGCTTCTGCTCGCATCGGACATGTAGACTGAGGAGGCCGCTCGCCAAAGCGAGCGGCCGTCTCGAAGGGTGGCAGCAAACTCCGTGCGTGTTTCCATCCTTCGAGACGCGCCCTTCGGGCGCTCCTCAGGATGACGGCGGAGTTTGTTGCGCGTTCAGCGACCTTCGAGTTCGCTGAGCATTTACCCGCCGTATATCTTCACCAATTCCCCGTGGGCCCATTTGACCGCGTCTTCCGCCGGCATGCCCTGCACGGCCTTCGCATACATGTCGGTGATGATGTATTTCGACACGACCTCGGCCGCCTTGCGGTCCGACGGCCCGGGCCAGCCCGGCGCCCGCGCCGTGAGAATCACGTCCCGGAACGGCGTCATCACCGGGTCTTCATTCCACATCGGGTGCTTCGCCCATTCGCGCCCCGCCGGCGTGGAAAATCCCTTCTGCGAGATAAACCACTTCTCAAACACCGGGCGCGAACTCGCCCAGCGCAGAAAATCCTTCGCCGCCTTCTGGTTCTTGGAATATTTCATGATCATGTGCGACTGGCCCAAATGCAGCGTCGCCTCCCCGGCGCTGCCGCGCGGATAGGGGGCGTGGAGGATGTCGTTTTTGAGCGGCGTCCCCTTCTCGGTCAGATACACCTCGGGCTTGCGCAGCGCCTCGATGTAGATCGAGGCGGCGTTGCTGGTCGCGCATATGGTGCCGGCGAGGAACGCGCGGTTGTTGCTCGAATCGTCCCAGGCTAACCCGCCCTCGTCGTGCGCGTCCTTCCAGAAGCCGGTCATGAATTTCACCGACTCCACCGTCTCCTTGCTGTCGAGCGCTACCGTTTTTCCGTCCGCCTCGACCTCCTTGCCGCCCCACGACCAGAGATACGGATAGGAAAATACCAGCGCGTCGCCGTAGGCGTGCCCGAGCGTCTGGCCGATCGGCCGGCCCTTGGCCTTGAGCAGCTTGCCGGCCTCGCGGTATTTGGCCCAGGTGTCGGGGAACGACGTGAAGCCGATCTCGTCGAACCAGGACTTGCGATAGCAAACAAGGATACCGAGCGCGCACCACGGCACGCCGAGCCAGCCGTTCGTGCCCTTCATCAGCACCGGGAAAATATCGTAGAAGCCGCCCTGCTGCGCGGCGATTTCCTCGGCGACGTCGCTCACATCGACGACGCTCTCGGCATAAAGATGCGGCCAGTTGTGCAGGGCGTGCATGATATCGGCGCCGCTGCCGGACTGGATGCCCGAGGTGATGCGCGCCTGCAGGTCGTTGCCGTTGATGGTCTCGAAGGTGATTTTCAGCCCGAGCGCCTTCTCGGCTTCCGGCAGCAGCTCACGGCGGAGCAGCACGTCGGAGGCGGGCACGAAGTCGCCCAGGCGCAGCCAGTGCAGGGTCGTGCCCTGGGCGTAGGCCGGCGCTCGGCCGGTCGCCAGGATGGCGGCAAGCCCGCCGGTCTTTTGCAGGAACCTGCGACGGTCGACTTTCATGTATCCCTCCCTCCGGCTTCGTCATTCCGGAAGCCGCCGAAGGCGGCTGTCCGGAATCCAGGAACACCTGCAATTTACATCGTTTCGTGTTCCTGGATTCCGGGCCCGGCCCTTTGGGCCGTCCCGGAATGACAGGTAAGTGTTACAAATCCTGCGTCCTTCGCTTCATCGCCTCGTCCCATACCTTGGCGCGGTCGAGGTCGAAGATCAGATCGACATCCTCTTCCGCCGTGAACCAGGCGCGCTGCGCCATTTCGCCGTCGAGCTGGCCCGGCCCCCAGCCGGCATAGCCGAACGCAAGCAGGCTCTTGTGCGGTCCTTGCTTATGCGCGATGTCGCGCAGGATTTCACGGGTCGAAGTCACCGCCACGCGGGCGTCGACCACGATCGTTTCGGCCCGGCGATAGTCGGCGCTATGCACCACGAAGCCCATTTCCGGCTGTACGGGGCCGCCGGCGAAAATGCGCACGCTGCCCTCGGCGCCGGTCTCCTTCTCGCCCAAGGTCTCCAGCAAACTCGCGAGCGGACGCTCGCCCACCGGCTTGTTGATCACGATGCCGAGCGCGCCGTTCTTGTCATGGCGCGCCATGAAGATCACGGCCTGGGCGAAGCGCGGATCGCCCATGGAGGACGAAGCCACCAGCAGCTGGCCGGCAAGGGAAGCGCGCGGCGCGTCCTTCGGCGCCTCGAGCGCGGCATCGGCAAGCGCCGGCACCGCGCACACAAGGATCACGCTCAGGCTTTTGAGCCAGACGGAAGGCATGGGAAAGCGTAGCACGTAGCCCGGATGAGCGCGTAGCGCGAAATCCGGGACCCGCATTTCCGCCCGCTGGCGCGGGCGTCATGCGGGCTACGGTCGCGAGTTTTTAGAAAAAGGCCAGCGTCCGTATTTCGATGCTCTCGCGCGGGCGCGCGTTCGGTGGCGAGGTCGGATCGGTGAACGCCGTGTGCGCGGTCCAGCGGGCGCGGCCGTCCTTTTCGGAATCGTACACCTTGAACACGATCGCCTCGTTGCGCGCCTGGCGCGGGAACCAGAACCACTGGTGCGCCGGGTTGTACTTCACCGCGTAGGTCTGGCCGACGCGGCCCGGATAACGCCGCTCGGAAATGACGAAATCGGAAAACGCGACGCTCCTCGCGTCGCAGATGGCGAGCGGAAAGGTTTCGATCGGATGACGGAACGGCCGCCACACCTGGATGATGGCAAAGCGCCGCTTGAAAAGGTCCTCGGCCTCGTCAGGCAGCAGGTCGCGCACGCGCTGCGGCCCCGACCACTCGGTGTAATCGTTATGCGCGCGCTGCACCGGCTCGCGGATCTTGCGCGCCTCGCGATCGGCCTCATCGGCGGTGCGCAGGGTATGGTCGAACACGACGACGCGCTTCGCTCCGCTCTCGGCTTTGATCAGCGCCTCCATCTCCGGGTAGTAGACGCGCGTGATCTCGTCCGGATCGAGGAAGTCCTTCATCGCCGTGTCGTGGCGCACGAAGCGGAAGCCGTCGCTGTCGAGAACGAACCGGCCCGCCTGCGGCCGACCGTTGCGGATCGTTACCCGGCGCGGGTCCGGCGTGCCGCTGCTTTTGACCTCGGTCGAGCCTGGCCCGCCGCTGTAGGTCCAGGGCGCCTCGCCGGTATCCTTGAGATAATTGACCGTCGCTTCGATGGTATCGGGGGCGGTTTCGAGTTCGGCAACCTGGGACATCGGGGACTCCTGTCGCAGCCGCTGGTGCGTACCACTCATTTAGGACGGCGTGCTCGCCAGCACAACATCGGTCGCATGCTCAATTCTCATCGACAGCATTCGTCAATCTAGGTCATGTGGGGTGAGCAAAGCGGCCGAAGCATAGCGAAAGGCGGCGTGCCCGCCTTTCAAAAAAAACAGCGTGGGCATAGGCGGCCTTCGGCCGCCGTTATTCTGTTGAAAAACGCCGACGCGAAGCGTCGGCTATGCGCTGTCGCGCGCTTTGCCCACCCTACAAACGTACGTCACTACTCTGCCGCGACCGCCGGCAGCTCGACGAACTGCGCCAGATATTTGTTGCGCTTCTTGAGGTTGAGCCGATACATCGCCTCGAACTCGCCTTCCGGGAAGGAGTGCGTCGAGGGCCGTGCGATCAGCGCCTGCGCCCACGCCTTGAGCCGCGGGAATTTCTCGATGTGGCCGAGCGGCCTGATCCGGTCGAGGTAGAAGTAGCGCTGCAGGAACGGCGCGTAGGACGCGTCGACCAGCGAATATTTGCTGCCGTTGAAGAAGGGTCCCTTGCCCTGCTTCGCGAGCGCGGCCTCGAGCCGTTCGAACGGCACGGTGATGCGCTCTTTCGCTTTATTGTAATCCGCCTCGGTGTCGGCATAGGCGACGGCGGTCACTTCGGCGGCGAAGGTTGGGACATAGTCGGTCCAGGCACGGTTGATCGCCCGCTCGACCGGGTCCTCGGGATGGAGCCGCGGCTGCGTCGTCTCGTCGAGGAACTCGGACATCGCGCTCGACTCGAACAGCGATACCTTGTCGTCGAGGCGCAGCACCGGCACCTTCTTGTGCGGGGAGATGGCGAGGAACCAGTCGGGCCGATTATCCGGCTCGATGTGGCGGAACTCGAAATCGATATTCTTCTCGCGCAGCACGATCGCGGCGCGCTGCACCCACGGGCAGGTCTTGAAGCTGACCAGCAGATATTTCGCCATTGCGGCCTCCCACGAGCTATTTCGGATGGCGAGATGATTGCACGACCGGAGCCGCGATTGAAGGCCCGCGCCACAGCGCCCTCCCCGCCGCAAGCTGGAGCGGTGAAGAGCGGAACTTGCCTCACGCCCCGCGCGTTTAGCCTCGGTCGCATGTGCAAGATCTTCCCGTGAACCTCCCCACCCCAGTCCCCGTGCGCGCGCCCGGGCGCCGCGGCGAGATCGCGAGCGTCAAGGAGGCGTTGCGCTTCATCGACCAGTTGCCGCCGGAATTGGCGCGGCTGTCGCGCTGGACCTTTGCGCGCGCGCTGTTCCATGAAGTCGAGCGCACCGGCAAGTCGCGCGACATGAAAGCGGCCGTGCGCCAGTTCCGCCAGGCGCTCAGCAACGAACGCTGGCTGGAGGAAGACTCTTAAGGCCTTCTCACGGGACCCCGGCTAGAGCGTGATGACTTTTCTTCCCGCTCTAGGGTTATTGTTGGAGCATGATGTCTTCCGAAAACCGGTACCCACTTTTCGGCATCATGCTCTAACGAGCGACCGAACTTCCTTGCGGATCGGATCGATGTGAATGACGGTGCGCTGTTTGGCCAGCGCGTAGTTGACGACGTCGGCCGTACCGCCGTGCCCTTTGGACGGCGCGCCGTCCCACACGGCGAACAGCAGGTTGGTGTGGTCGGCGATGTACCGGCCGGCGTTGAAAAACGAAGCCTCGTCCGACGCCTCGGGCGCAAGCTCCTCCAGTCGCGATCGAGATTTCAACCGCACATAATTGCGCAGCGCCTCCGGCTTGAAATGGACTTCGTAGTCCGGCTTGGGAATGACGCCCGTCAGCTTGCCGCCGGCATCGAGCACCGCCTGGGCGAAAACCTGATCGGCGCCTTCGGCGAGCGACGAGTAGCCCTCGATCGGTCGCGGAAGCTTTTGCAGCTCGTCCCTGATCGAGGCTTTCACCCACTCCCAGTCGATGCCTTCGCGGGACTGATGGCCGGTAATGCCGACTTTCATACTTTTCTTTCCGTCCGAGCGGCGTCAAAGCCCGTCTTAATTCGTCCGCCGTACGACGGCACGGACGAGATCAGATGCGGCCTGCTTGCGCGAGCTGCAGGTAAAACCGTCCGAGATCGGTCAGTATCACAGGTTCATCTTTCAAGGCAGCCCAATACAAGTCGTCTCTCTCTTTTGGCCGCACCAGCCCGCCGATCTGGAAACGCTTGAACTTTTTGAAAATCTTGACGTGCTCCGGGTTGGCATCTTTGCTCGTTTCCTCGTAAGTAGAGTGGAGTTGGTATCCCGCATCGCCTGTCACAAAGAATTTCGGCAACTCGCGGAGCAAACTGTCGGGCACGGTCGGCTCGCACAGCCTCACGGGTTCGAGGCGCGCGGCATGTGACTTGTAGAGCGGGCGCTGGTCCCAGGCTCCCAGCGCCGCTTCGCAATAGGCGTACGTCGAGGCGGCGGAAACACGGCCGCGCACGTCGGCGGCGCCGCCCCGGAAGGCTGCAAGCAGCAGTTTGGTGAAAACACCGTGTCCGGCGGTTTCAATTGCGAGCTGCTGCGGCCCCGCTGCGGCCAAAATGGTGACGCCCTCGCGCAGGATCGCCTGGTTTTCGACCGCGCCCTGAACGCTTGGTGCATTGCCAGCAGCGCCGCTGAAACAGCAATCGAGAATGAGCAGGACGCTGGCAGCAGACGATTTGTTGGCCAGGTCCACCAAATCCTGCATCTTCACGCCTTCGTCACTTGGCACGCCATCCTGAGTAACGAGATATCCGCCGACGTCGGTCGGCAAGCCGTGACCGGAGAAATAAAAAAGAATATCTCCGGGAAAAGCGTGAAACAACTCACTCCACTTTTCGCGCAAGGCACGTCGGGTCACCGGTTCGGGTCCTGGGCTGGTCATCAGCCGACAATCGAAATTCGGCGAGCCATCCCCGTTTCGCTTCAACACCTCCATCATGGCTTGGGCGTCAGGGACGCAACAGCTCAAAGAATTGTACTTATCGTAATGATTGATTCCGACGATCAATGCCCGCTTGGCCATGGACCTGTCCTCACTCTGAAAACGTTCTGAGTTCAGAACTTATAGTTGGCGTTGATTTGCTAAATCCGCCGGATGCAACTCAACGATGCTCCTAGCAACTAACACGGCACAACCGGAGCCGCAATGCCGTAGATGCAAAAGCCTCGGCCGGAACGGCGGCGGCGCAATCTTTCACGCGCCGCCGGCCTTCGTCGTCTCAGTACGGGGTGCGGCCGAAGCGCCGTCGATACGGCGAATAGCTGATTTGCCGGGACTCTGCGGCCGCTCGCATCGCCGCGGCGGCGGCAGGCGGCGGCTTGCCTGCCCCGTTGGGCGCCGCGTCGTCGTAGAATTGCGCCAAGTCCCCCTTCATCTTGGTCCGCGACTCGTTGTCCAGATAGACCATGTGTCCGGACGGGTAATTGCGGACCGTCAGATTCTTGAGCGCGTGCGGGTTTTTCAGCGGCATGCCCTCGAACGTCAGGATCGTCTGGAAATAAGCGGTAACCGCATCGTAGTAGCCGCCGGCGCAAAAGACTCTCAGATACGGATTGAGCGCCATCGCCGCGGCAAGATCGCCGGCGGTGTAGAGCGTCGCGGCGCCACCCTTTTGCGCGCCGGTCGGATCGACATGACCGAAATCCCAGTTCTTGAATGCCTGGTCGTTGAGATCCATGAACGGCGATGTCGACGTATATTGCAGTTCCTCGTTGAGATAAACGTTCCACATGGTGGTGTATACGCCGCCGACGGCCGTCATGGTGGGATCATTGCTGCCCGAATTCGGATCGACCGATCCGGCAATGCCACTCTCATCCGCGGTGACGCGGCCGTCATAGGAGCCCAACGCCAGTCCCTTATCCTGGAGCAGGCTGTTGAGGAAAAGCGTTCCGCTCGGCCCCGTGGGATCGAGCTTCCAATATTTGAGCACGTCAGTCGGGATGCCGAGGATCTCGCTGAGGAACTGAAGGGTTTTCGGGTCGACTTTGGGATAGTCGTTCAACGCGTTGCCATAGGGACCGCGCGCGAACGTCTCCACTTGCTCGAGGAAGGACGGCAAATCCTTCGGCGGGGGTGTGACTTTCCCGTGGACGAAGGCGTCGGCCGCGAAGGTGGGAAGGGCGCCGATCGGATTGCCGGCTTGCGAGTAGTCGAGAATGGCGGACTGCAGAACCACGCCGTTGAGATCGACACCGTCCTCGTGCAGCTGCCAGGTGAGCACGCAAGTGCGCGGAGTGCCGTACGACTCGCCGAACAGGAACTTGGGGGAATTCCAGCGGCGGTACACGGTCAAATAACGTTTGATGAATTGCTTGATCGCGCGGGCGTCTTGATCGACTCCCCAAAAGTCCCGGTTTTTATTCGGAGCGATCGCCGCCGAGTAGCCGGTGCCCACCGGATTGATGAACACGAGGTCGCTGTGGTCGAGGAGGCTATCCGGGTTGTCCTCGAGGGCGTAGGGAGCCGGCGGGGTGAATTGCGGCATGCTCGTCTTGATGCGTCGCGGCCCAAACGATCCGAGCAGAAGAAAAACCGCCGACGACCCCGGACCGCCGTTGTAAAAGAACGTGACGGGGCGGGTCGAAGGGTTCGCCACGTCGGCAGTGAACGACACGTAAAATATCTTTGCCGCCGGTAATGCGGTGTAGAGATCGGCGGTGACGAGATGCCCGGCTCGCGCCGTATAGGGGATTTGCTTCCCTCCGATGGTCGCCTTTTGCTGCGTTACGGCCGCCTGCTCGGTCAGGTCGGTGATCGAGTCGTCGGGACCCGATCCATAAGGCGTCGTGTCGAGCAGCGGCTGGTCGGATGAAGTCTGCTGGGCGTGAGCGGCTTGATCCATGGGGGCCTCCGAAATTGTGTGGCTGATACGCCGCCATTGTCGCCCCGCGACTTCAATTTAAACAAGAAAACGTCATGGATATGTGTGAAATACTTCACACTTCACGTCGCAAGCGGGCGACTGGTATGGCTACTTTTGGATGGCTTCGATTTCTCAGAGATCAAAATCCGAGCTGGCTTGCCGAGCCATAGCTCGCGCCCGCTTTCTCCCTTTGGGCTTCGGCGCGGCAGCCTTCGCTCGCTTCGCCTCGCAAATCGGTGTTGGCTTGCCGAGCCGTAGCGGCTGCGGTCTATGACTTGTTGACCATTAGGATGGTGGCATCATCACAACCGCTTTTTGGCAAAAGCCCTTCCAGAAGGAGATTTCAGGTACTTCTCAAAAGCGAAGACTTGCTTTTCGTCCGAGAAAGCTACGTAGGTCTTAATCGTCCAAGGGATGTACTTTGATGTATGCGCGACTTCGCCGGCGCTTCGGCGCGGCAGCCTTCGCTCGCTTCGCGCCGAGAATATGGGCTGGCTTGCCGAGCCCGCGAAGCGAGCGAAGGCTGGTGGGCGCACAAGGACTCGAACCTTGGACCCGCTGATTAAGAGTCAGCTGCTCTACCAACTGAGCTATGCGCCCTAACCGAGACAGAACAGAGGGTTAGGCCGTTCCACCATTTCCTCGTGGCACCGCTTTGGCACCGCGGGACCCCTTACGGCCCGGTCGATATAGCGGCGCAAGCGCCGGGCGGCAAGCCGTATGGTGCGGAATATCCTTGGAAATGCCGGGGGGTTTTCGACGCGCACGGACTGGAACACGTGGCGGCGCGCGGCCGGCA
>JAFAUQ010000097.1 GCA_019243195.1 Hyphomicrobiales bacterium | reverse complement strand
CAACTTCACCAACTGCGACTCGCTGCTGATCGGCGACAAGTGCGGCGCGCACACCGTGCCTTACATCGAGGCGAAGAATTCCTCCGCCGTGTTCGAGCACGAGGCGACCACGTCGAAGATTTCCGAGGCGCAGCTGTTCTACTGCCGTCAGCGCGGGCTCAACGCCGAGGAGGCGGTGGCGCTGATCGTCAACGGGTTCGTCCGCGACGTGCTCCAGCACCTGCCTATGGAATTCGCGGTCGAGGCGCAGAAGCTCATCTCGATCAGCCTGGAAGGCTCGGTCGGCTAACCGCCGGCCTCGACACAACAAGGTTGCGAGGACTTCGCATGCCGATGCTCGAAATCAAGGATCTGTCCGTCGAAGTCGACGGCCGGAAAATTTTGGATGGCTTGAACCTCGCGGTGAACGCGGGCGAGGTCCACGCCATCATGGGCCCGAACGGCTCGGGCAAGTCGACGCTCGCCTATGTGCTTGCCGGCAAGGCGGATTACGCCGTCACTGACGGCCAGGTGCTGTTCGACGGCGAGGACATGCTCGCCATGGAGCCGGACGAACGTGCCGCCAAGGGCCTGTTCCTGGCGTTCCAATATCCGCTGGAAATCCCCGGCGTCGCCACCATGACGTTCCTGCGCACCGCGCTCAATGCGCAACGGCGCAAGCGTGGCGAAGCGGAGCTTTCCACGCCCGAGTTCATGAAAAAGGTGCGCGAGGCCGCCGGCAAGCTCGACATCGACCAGGAGATGCTCCGCCGCGGCGTCAACGTCGGTTTCTCCGGCGGCGAGAAGAAGCGCAACGAGATCCTGCAAATGGCGCTGCTCGAGCCGCGGCTGGCGGTGCTCGACGAGACCGACTCCGGCCTCGACATCGACGCGCTGCGCGTCGTCGCCGATGGCGTAAATCGCCTGCGCTCACCGCAGCGGTCGATGGTGGTCATCACCCATTATCAGCGCCTGTTGAATTACATCGTGCCCGATGTGGTGCACGTGCTCTCCAAGGGCCGCATCGTGAAGACGGGGGGCAAGGAGCTGGCGCTCGAACTCGAAGCGCGCGGCTACGCCCAGTTCCAGGAAGAGGCGGCGTGAGGTTTTAGATGAGCGCCGAGGTGCGTCCGATCAAAACCGCGGCCGAGCAGGCCCTTGCCGAGGCGTTCGCCGCTCGCAAGGGGGCGCTTGCGCGCGATCCGCTCGCGGCGCAGCGCGAGGCGGCGTTCCGCCGCTTCGCCGCCGAAGGCCTGCCGCACCGGCGCGTCGAGGACTGGAAATACACGGATCTGCGCGCGCTCATGCGCGAGGCAAAGCCGCTCGCCGGCCCGCCGGATACTGCGGGCATCGCGCGCGCGAAGAACGCAGGCGGCTTGCTGCGAGTGGTGGATGCACGGCGGATCGTGCTTGTCGACGGCGTCTTTGTGCCGGAACTCTCCGATCTTGCCGCGCTCGAGCCGGGCCTGACCGTCGGCTCCATGGCAGAAGCGCTCGCCGGCGCCGACGCGGAGGTCGTTGGTCGCGTCGGCACCGTGGCGCCGACCGATGACGTTGCGGCGGCGCTCAACACCGCCTTCATGGGCGACGGCGTGGTGCTCAACGTTGCCGACGGCGTGACGCTCGCGCGCCCGATCCACCTGGTCTTCGCCTACACGGCGACCGTCGCCGCGGCGGTGTTCGCGCGCTCGCTTGTCGTCATCGGCAAGCGTGCCCGCGCCACGCTGATCGAAAGCCACGAGGGGCCGGATGATCTCGATTATCAGGTCAACAATGCGCTTGAGCTAAGCGTCGGCGACGACGCGAAAGTCGACCATGTGAAGATCGGCACCGAGGGCTCGCGCGCGCTACACATCTCGACGCTCATGGCGGCGCTCGGCGCGCGCGCCGAACTCAACGATCTGTCGTTCACCACCGGCGGATCCGTGGTGCGCAACCAGTTGCATCTGCGCTACGCCGGGGAGGGGGCCGCCGCGACCATCGCGGGGGCGAGCCTCATCAAAGGGCGCCAGCACGTCGACACCACGATGGTGGTCGATCACGCGGTGCGGGGCGGCAGCAGCCGTGAGTTGTTCAAGTCGGTGCTCGACGGCGAGAGCCATGCGGTGTTTCAGGGCAAGATCATCGTGCGCCCTGGCGCGCAGCAGACCGACGCCCGCATGATGACGCGCGCGCTGCTGCTCTCGGAAGCGGCCGAAGCCGACAACAAGCCGGAGCTTGAGATTTTCGCCGACGACGTCCAGTGCGGCCACGGCGCCACCGCCGGCGCGCTCGATCAGGACCTGCTGTTTTATTTGAAGGCGCGCGGGATCCCGGCGCACGAAGCCGAGGCGCTGCTGATCCAGGCGTTCGTCGGCGAAGCGCTCGAGACGATCGAGCGCGACGACTTGCGCGCCGCGCTCGCCGATGCGGCGGCCGCCTGGCTTATCACGCGCGGGTGACGATGATGAGCGACGCGATGCATCCGGCAGTGAGCAACGGCGCCTACGACGTGAATCGTATCCGCGCCGATTTCCCGGCGCTCGCCGTCAAGCCGTACGGCAAGCCGCTCGTCTATCTCGACAACGCCGCCTCGGCGCAGAAGCCGCGCGCGGTGCTCGACCGGCTCGAGCGCGCCTACACCAGCGAATATTCCAACGTGCACCGCGGGCTGCATTATCTCGCGAATGCGGCGACCGAGGCCTACGAGGCCGCGCGGGAAAAGGTGCGCGCCTTCCTCAACGCCGAGCGGGCGCAGGAGATCATTTTCACCCGCAACGCCACCGAGGCGATGAACCTCGTCGCTTATTCCTTCGGGGTCGACCGCATCAAGCCGGGCGACGAGATCGTGCTCTCGATCATGGAGCACCACTCCAACATCGTGCCGTGGCACTTCCTGCGCGAGCGCAACGGCGCGGTAATCAAATGGGCGCCGATCGACGACGAGGGCAATTTCCTCCTCGACGAATTCGAGCGGCTGCTCACCGACCGCACCAAGCTCGTCGCCGTCACCCACATGTCGAACGTGCTCGGCACCGTCGTGCCGGTCAAAGAGGTGGTGCGGCTTGCGCACGCGCGCGGCATTCCGGTGCTGCTCGACGGCAGCCAGGCGGCGGTGCACCTCGACGTCGACGTGCGCGACATCGGCTGCGATTTCTATGCCTTCACCGGACACAAGCTCTACGGGCCGACCGGCATCGGCGTGCTCTACGGCCGCTATCGGCATCTCGACGCCATGGCCCCGTTCAACGGCGGCGGCGAAATGATCCACGAGGTGTTCGAAGACCGCGTGAGCTACGGCGAGCCGCCGCATAAATTCGAGGCGGGCACGCCGCCGATCGTGCAGGCGATCGGGCTGGGCGCCGCGATCGACTACGTGCAGTCGATCGGCAAGCCGCGCATCCGAGCGCACGAGTCGGGCGTGATCAAATACGCGCACGACCGGCTGCGCGAGATCAATTCGCTGCGCATCATCGGCACCACGCGCGACAAGGGCGCGATCCTTTCGTTCGAAATGAAAGGTGCCCATCCGCACGATGTGGCGACCATCATTGACCGTTCGGGCGTCGCGGTGCGCGCCGGGACCCACTGCACGATGCCGCTGCTGGCGCGCTTCGGCGTGACCGCGACCTGCCGGGCGTCGTTTGCGCTCTACAACACCCGGGCCGAGGTCGATACGCTTGCGCAGGCGCTGATCAAGGCGCAGGATTTCTTCGCATGATCGAGCAGGACACGAGCGAAGCGAACCTCGCGGCGGCACCGGCCGAAACCGCGGCCGCGCCTGCGGCCGAGCCCGCGTTGGCGGCCGACGAAGTCGCGCGCATGACCGACGAGATCATTGGGGCGCTGAAAACCGTATACGACCCGGAAATCCCGGCCGACATCTACGAGCTAGGCCTGATCTACAAGGTCGATATCGCCGACGACCGCAAGGTCACGGTGGACATGACGCTCACCACGCCCAACTGCCCCTCGGCGGCGGAGCTGCCGATGATGGTCGAGAACGCGGTAGCGAGCGTCCCCGGCGTCGGCGAGGTTGCCGTCAACGTCGTTTGGGATCCGCCGTGGGACCAGAGCCGCATGTCGGACGAAGCCCGCGTTGCTTTGAACATGTGGTGAGGAAAGTTGCGTTCCGGCCCGCATGGGGCCACATATCAGATGCTCCGATTCGAGGACAAGATGGCGACACCATCGACGAGACCGAGGCCGAAGCTGCAGGTGATGCGCCTGAGCGATGCCGCGGCGGCGCGCATCAAGGAGATTTCCGCGCGCGCCGAGAAACCGATCGCCGGCGTGCGCGTCGGCGTCAAGAACGGCGGCTGCGCCGGCATGTCCTACACGATGGAATACGCCGAGAGCGTCAATCCCGCCGACGAGGTAGTCGAGGACAAGGGCGTGCGCATCCTCATCGACCCCAAGGCTGTGCTGTTCCTGCTCGGCACCGAGATGGATTACAAGATCGACAAGCTGTCGGCGCAGTTCGTATTCAACAACCCGAACCAGACTTCCGCCTGCGGGTGCGGCGAATCCGTCGCGCTCACGCCGGCCCAGGAATCAGTTATTAGTGATCAGTAATCAGAAAGTGTTGGTCTGATTACTGATTACTGGCCTCTGAGTCCTGATCAAGCCGCGGCCATGCTCGACTGGACGACCTCGGGGTCGGTTTCGCAGATCACCCGGTTGCGGCCGTTGCGCTTGGCGGCATAAAGCGCCGCGTCGGCGCGTCCGATGAGTGATTGCGCCGTATCGTCGCGGCGGAACAAAGCAACGCCGACCGAAATAGTGACGCGGCCGAGGTGCTCGCCGGTCGAGCGTTTCATCAGCTCCTTGCCCATCACGGCGCGGCGGATGTGGTCGCCGACCGTG
>JAFAUQ010000071.1 GCA_019243195.1 Hyphomicrobiales bacterium | reverse complement strand
GTTGCGGGTGTTGGCGCCGGCGGCGAACTCGGGCGTGTTGGTCTTGGCGAGCACGATGGCTCCGGCGACCTTGAGCCGGCGCACCACTTCTTCGTCCTCGCTCGGCACGTTGTCGCGCAGGAGCGGCGAGGCAAACGTGGTGCGGATGCCCGCCGTCCGGGTGATGTCCTTGATGCCGAGCGGCAGACCGTGCAACGGCCCGAGCGTCTCTCCGCGGAGGACAGCCGTTTCGGCCTGGCGCGCATGATCGCGTGCGCTGGCTTCCGCCACCGTCACCACCGCATTGAGCTTCGGATTGAACGCCGCGATCGCGGCAAGATGCGCGTCGAGCACCTCGATCGGGCTGACCGCGCGGGTGCGAATGAGCCGCGCCAGCTCACGCGCGGATTGGCGAACCAAAGTGTTGTCGCTCATGCGGTCGGTTCCCGGCTGGTATCGGTCGCGGGC
The DNA here is from genome assembly GCA_019243195.1 of Hyphomicrobiales bacterium. Lineage (GTDB taxonomy): Bacteria > Pseudomonadota > Alphaproteobacteria > Rhizobiales > Xanthobacteraceae > AP-16. Next base: position 19,582 of record JAFAUQ010000071.1, on the reverse strand, counting down.
GCCTATTTCCCCGACCAATGGACGAAACGCCGCTCAATCAGCAGGAACAAGAGGTTGAGTCCATAGCCCAGCGCGCCGGCGGCGAAAATCGCCGCATACATGCGCGGCATGTCGAAAAGCTGCTGTGCCTCGAACACGCTGTGGCCAAGTCCGTCCTGGGAGCCGATGAACATTTCGGCCACCACGATGATGACGAGGGCAAGCGACACCCCGTTGCGCAGGCCGACGAAGGTCTGCGGCAGGGATTCCAGCAGCATCACGTCGAACAGCACGCGCAGCCGCGAGGCGCCCATCACCTTGGCGGCGAGCAGGCGGGTCTTGCGCGCGTTCATCACGCCGTACGCCACGTTGAACAGGATTACCAGGATGGCCCCGAACGCGGCGACCGATATTTTGGTCTCGTCGCCAACGCCGAACAAAACGAGGAACAGCGGGAACGTGGCGGAGGCGGGGGTCGAGCGGAAGAAATCGATGACGAATTCGAGCGAGCGGTAGACCCGCTCGGCGGAGCCGAGCACGATGCCGAGCGGAATGGCGATCATCGCGGCGATCGCCGTTGACGTGGCGGTACGGTAGACGGTCTTGACGAAGTCGAAGCCGAGCGGGCCGCCGTTCATGCCGTTCCACAGCGCCGCGAAAGTCGAGACGGGCGAGGGCAGCAGCACCGGGTCGACCCATTGCCGCCAGGTCACGATCGACCAGGCGACGAGAAGGCCGGCGACGCCGAAGATCGGCAGGAACGGCTTGAGAGCGTCCGGCTTCACGCGCGCCTCACTTCCCGTTGGAACACGTCGAGGCAGTGCGCCTTGGTGCGTACAAAGTCCGCATCGGAGAGCGTTGCGTCCGTGCGCGGCCGCGCCGAGGCGACCGCAGCGAGGTCGGCGATGCGCGCGGGATGGCGTGAGAGCAGCAGCACGCGGTCGGCGAGATAAACCGCCTCCTCGAGGTCGTGCGATACCAGCACCGTGGTGGTTCCGGTCTCCATGAAGATGCGCTGCAGCTGTTCGCGCATGAACAGCGTCATCTCGTAGTCGAGCGCGGAGAACGGCTCGTCGAGAAACAGAATCTCCGGCTCGACGATGAGCGCCCGCATGATCGAGACGAGCTGCTGCTGCCCGCCGGACATCTGATAGGGATAAAGATTGAAGTCGAGCGTGATGCCGAGATGGGCGACGAGCCGTTCGGTGCGGGCGCGCCGCTCGGCCGGCGGCACTTCCATGATCTTGAGCGGATAGGCGATGTTGTCGAACGCGCGCAGCCACGGAAACAGCGCCTCGCGATAGTTCTGGAACACGTAGCCGAATTTGATTTCGCTCAGCCGCATGCCGTCGAACAGGATTTGCCCGCCGTCCGGCGCTACGAGGCCGGCGATCATGTTGATCAAGGTGCTCTTGCCGCAGCCGTTCGGCCCGAACACGGAGATCAGCTCGCCGCGGGGAATGTCGAGGTCGAAGTTCTCGTAGACGGGCGTCGTGTCGAACCGCTTGCACAGGCCGCGGATGGTGACATGGGGTGGCTTGGCCGTGCCGGCCGCGCGCAAGGCCATCGCTTGCAGCCGACGGGCCTGCGGCGCGGCGTTCATCGGGCGTCACCCATCGCGCTCGCGCTCAGAACGACTTGAGGTTCTGCTTCACGTCGATCTTCTCCGGCACCACGCCGATGTCGTGGCCGAAATCGGCAAAGGCCTGCAAATAGCCGAGCTGCTTGTCGCTCATGTCCTTCGTCATGATGTAGCCAAGCATCGGCACCGTATCGACCAGGTTGTCCGGCGTCAGAGTGTTCTTGGTGAGGTATTTGCGCGCGTCGGCGGGATTGGCGCGGATGTAGTCGATGGCCTTGGTCCAGGCTTGCGCAAAGCGGGCGGCGACGTCCGGGCGCTTGGCGATGAAGGCCGAGGTGAAAGCGCAACCGGCGGCGTAAGCGTCGGCGTCGGGGCTGCCGAGGATGTACTTGGCGATGACGCCCGCCTCGATGGTAGTGGCGACGCCGAGGTCGCGCATAATGGTGGCGCTGGGTTCGAGCGTGTAGCCGGCGTCGAAGGTGCCGGCCTTCATCGCGTTGACGTGCTGGCCCATGTCGAGCTGGTCGATGGTGTAATCGCCGTCCTTCAGGCCGACCTTGGCGAGGATGCCCTTGGCGGTGTTGAGATTGGCGGGGCCGGGCGCCGACATGAGCTTGAGGCCCTTCAGATCCGCGAGCGACTTGACCTTCTCGGCGAGGCCCGAGCGCACGACGAACTGCTCCATCTTGTAAGCGGCGTTCTGGCTGTGCATGGCGACAAACATGGCGACACCGGGCTTTTTCACGTCGGCGTTGAGCCCCTCCAAGGTCACCAGGACGGCGGAAACTTCGATCTGATTGGTCATCATGGCAGCGACGTTGGGCGGGCCGCCCATGAGGATGGTGATCTCGGGCTCGATGTCGAGGTCCTTGAAGTAGCCGCGGTCGCGCGCGAGGAAGAAGGGCAGCGACGAGCTGATGGGGAAGACGCCGACCTTGACCTTGTCCTGCGCGAGCGCGGCGGTCGCGCACAGGACGGCGCCGGCGGCCGTGGCTATAAGGCCACGAAAGGCTGCGGGAATGCACGTCATGATCTTCTTCCGATCTTGTACCCGGCGGGGGCCGTTGCGGCTGTAATTGAAGCAAATTCGGTGCCGTGATTCAGGACACCGGCAACTTCATGATTCCTGAGCATTTCCATGCTCTAATGCCGCTTTGAACCCGAAGTTCGCATCATTTTGTGGCACGCTCCTTTGCGAACTTCGGAATCGAAGGGCACTAGGAACTTATTGATCTAGTGTGGCTTTGGTTCAGAAGTCCGCATCTCGGACTCGCTGCAAGAATGATGCGGACTTCTGAACCGCCACACTACGGGTGGGTTGGGCGAAAAGGGAAACCTAATCGATGGGTTTCGCCGCCATCGCGGCTCAACCCGTCCAGCGAACCTTTTTTGTTTGCTCCATCATCGCCGCGTAGCCCGGGCCGCGGTCGATCATCGGCAGGGCGCCGCGGTGCGCCCGCAGCTCAGCGCGCAGCGCGGTGGTTTTGCCGTCGTCGATCGCGCGACCATCGTCGGTTTGGATCAGCACCACCCCGTACTCCGTTCGCGCCGCTTCGGCCGAGACCTTGCCATCGGTCACGTCGCGCAGCACCAACGCGGGCTCGCGCTCGAGGGGGTCGCCCCAGCCGCCGCCCCCGGTGGTCATGACGCGCACAATCTCGCCGGCCTTGACCGGCGCGCCGTCGACGAGGCCGTCAAGCTCGCGGGTCGCGCTGTCGCCGACGATGCTCACCCGGAACGGCGCGCCCGCCCTGCCGCCGGCAATGCCGTAGCAGCCGAGCCGCACCCGGTCGGCAGTCACGATGGTGCGGCAATCGACCAGCGCGCGATAGTGCTTATCGTATCCGAGACCGCCGCGCCTTCTGCCGGCGCCGCCGGAATCCGTGCGCAGCGCGAGGTTTTCGACCAGCAGCGGGAAGCGCGTCTCGGTGAACTCGGCCGGCTGGTTGCGCGAATCCGGCACGATGTGGATGGCGTCGTTCCCGTCGGCGTAGTAGCGCCCGCCCGAGCCGCCACCGAGCACCTCGCGCGAAAGGAACGGCTTGCCGGTCGAGTCGAGCCCGAAGAAGCCGGTGTAGCGGATGGTCTCCTGGTCGGCCGGCATGCGGCCTTCGACTGCCTGTGCGACCACGCCGGCGAGCAGTCCGAGCGCGCGTAGCAGTACGAACGAGCGCGCGTTGGTGGCGGCCGGCCAGCGCGGCGTGATCAAGGTGCCCTTGGGCGGGAACTTGACCTCGAATACCTCGCACACGCCTTCGTTGACGTGGATCTCGGCGGCGCGCTCCGGCGTGTCGGCGAGGTTGCGCAAGATCGGCGCGATCCATTTGATCAGGAAGGCGCCGTCGGCGTAGTCGGCCGGCCAGTTGATCGGCCCGGGCGACTGCGGATCGGTGCCGGTGAAATCGAGCACGATGCGGTCACGCCGCTTGATCATCTTGAGCGCGAGCTTGTGCAGGCGCGGCGCACTCACCCCGTCGTGCTCGACGTAGTCCTCCCAGGCATATTCGCCGTCGGCGATCTTGGGCAGGAGTTCGTGGCGGAATACGTCGCGGCATTTCTCGATGATCGCCTGAAAGCAGGCCTCGACGGCGGCTTGGCCGAAGCGGTCGAACAACTCGGCCATCCGACGCGCGCCCATCAGGCAGGCCTGCACCTCGCTGTCGACGTCGGCGGCGAGCATCTCGGGCACGCGGGTGTTGCGGGTGACGATGCTAAAGACCGCGTCGTTGCGCACGCCGGCGCTGTAGAGCTTGACCGGCGGCACCGCCAACCCTTCCTCGAACACGCTGCGCGCGGTGCCGGGCATCGAGCCGGGCACGCGGCCGCCGATGTCGTCGTGGTGGCCAAACGCCTGGATGTAGGCGACGACATCGCCGCGATGGAACACCGGCACGGTGCTGCACAGATCCGGCAAGTGGCCGATGCTGCCTTCGGTGAGATACGTGTCGTTCATCAGGAAGACGTCGCCCGGCCGCATGGTCGCGGGCGGGAAGTCGCGCACCACGGCGTTGGGCATGGCCGAATAGGAGCGGCCGGTGAGCTTGCGGCAATGGCGGTCGAACAAGCCGACGCGATAGTCGTGCGCCTCGCGGATCATCGGCGAGCGTGCGGTGCGCTCGATCGCGTACTCGATCTCCGCCTCGATCGAGTTGAGCGTGCCCTCGACGATCTGCAGCACGATCGGATCGACGGCCGGGCGCGAGCGGCCCGCCGGCCGGCGCTTCGTACGCGTCCTTGAGAGGCGCTCGAACCTGTTCATGAATCGCGCCCTTTGGACTGCCGGCGGATGATCAGGATTCCGTGCGGGTCGACCGACAGCGATTGCCCGGGAAACACGACGGTGGTCGAGCCGAATTCTTCTATCACCGCCGCTCCGGCGATCTTCCAACCCGGCGGCAAGGTGGCGCGCTCGTAGATGGGCGTGTCGCGGAAGGCGCCGCCGAAATAGACCGGCCGCCGCCGCGCCCGCGGTTTGCCGGCATGCCGCGCCAGCCGCGGCATGCGCGGGCGCTCGATCAGCCCGAAGCCGGACACGCACACGTTCACCAGCTCGACCTTTTGCGCGCCGGAATAATTGTAGCCGAAGGTTTTTAGATGCGCGGCGTGGAAGGCGGCGATGAGGCCGGCCAGAAACTTGCGGTCGACGGGGCCGCCGGGCGCCGATACCCGCACCTCCATCGACTGGCCGGCGTAACGCACGTCCGCCTCCCGCACCAGGCGGACGCGTGAAGTTGGGATGCCGTCGCGCCGCAAGGTCGCAGCCGCCTCGCGTTCGAGCCCATGATAAAGCGTCGCGAGCGCCGTAAGGTCGATCGCGTCCTCGTGCATCACCTTGGTGACCATGTGGTCGGTGCGCCAGTCGACCGCGAGGAGCCCGAAGGCCGAAAGGTTGCCGGGATTGGGCGGCACGATGAGCGCCTGCATGCCGATGAGGTCCATCACGGCGCTCGATTGCGCCGGGCCGGCGCCGCCGAACGACAACAGCGCGAAGCCGCGCGGGTCGATGCCGCGCTGGATGGTCATCTGACGAATGGAGTTGGTCTGGTTCCAGTTGGCGATGTCGATGATGCCGTGAGCGAGCTGTTCGGGGCTCATGGCGCCGGGCAGCCGCGCCGCGAGGGCCTTGAGGCCGGCGCGGGCCCGCTCCGCGTCAAGGGCGATGCCGCCGCCGATCAGCGACGGCGGAATGCGCCCGAGCACCAGGTTGGCGTCGGTGATCGTCGGCTCGTCGCCGCCGTTGGGGTAGCACATGGGGCCGGGCTCGGCCCCGGCGCTGCGCGGCCCGACCTTGAGACCGCCCTCGCGGCCGATCCAGGCGATCGACCCGCCGCCGGTGCCGATGGTCGCGATGTCGATCATCGGGATGCGCACCGGAAACGGGCCGACCGCGCCGCTGTTGGTCAGCCCCGGCTGCCCGCCTTCGATCAAACAAATATCGGTCGAGGTCCCGCCGGCATCGAGCGTCGCCACGTCCGGGTAACCGGCGACGGCGGCAACGACCGCGCTGCCGAGCGCGCCGGCGGCCGGCCCCGAGAGCGCAGTCGTGATCGGCCGCCGCATGACCTGTTCGGCGCTCGCGACCCCGCCGTTCGACTGCATTACCAGGAACGGCTTGCTGCGCAGCGCGGAGCCCAATTCGTCATGCACGCGCGCGAGATAGCGGCCCATATGCGGTTTGACGAACACGTCGACCAGCGTCGTCACGGCGCGCTCGTATTCGCGATATTCCGGCAGCACCTCGCAAGAGAGCGAGAGCGCGGCGTCCGGGTACTCTTCCCGCATGATCTCGGCGACGCGCCGCTCGTGCGCCGGGTTGGCATAGGCGTGGATCAAACAGACAGCGATGGCGGCGACGCCACGTCGTCGAAAGAACCGCGCGGCGGCACGCGCGCTCTCTTCGTCGAACGGGCGCAATTCCTGGCCGTGGAAATCGAGCCGGCCGCCTATCTCGCGCACCAGGCCGAGCGGCACGATCCGCTCGGGCTTCACCCAGAAATACGAATTGCCGTAGCCGACCGGCACGGTCTGACGCGCGATTTCCAGGATGTGGCGGAAGCCTGCGGTAACGATCAGCCCGAGCGAACGGATTTCGCCCTGCAACAGCGCGTTGGTGGCGACGGTGGTGCCGTGGGCAAGCCCGGCAACGGCGTCCGGCGCGGCGCCGGCGGCGTTGAGGATTGCGTCGATGCCGCGCTTGAGCCCGATCGCTGGATTGGCCGGCGTGCTCGCCACCTTGGTGACGCGGATTGCGCCCGAGGCGGCGTCGACGGCGACGATGTCGGTAAAGGTCCCGCCGGTGTCGATGCCGATGCGCAAACGGGGCGGGCGGGGCGTACGGGCCATGCCGCACAATGACCGACCTGCGGCGTGCCCGAAAGCCGAAAATATCGGCGCTCGGGGAACCGTCCGACTGGAGCTTCGGGCGACAGAGCGGGTTAGTGAAGCGCAGCCGCGCCGCAGGCGATCGCTTTGAATCCGCAAGCGGATTCGCGGCAGTGCTGGGCGACTTTAAGTTCGCGGCACTGGCGCGGAGCGTGTGTTGCCGCAGAAACGAACATGCCCGGCGCGAGGCCGGGCATGCGTTGGTTGGTCAGTAACCTGGTTCGCTCACTTGAAGTGATAGGTCATTCCCGCGTAGGCCGTGCTTTCGATCGACGATCCGGGCGCGATCTGCGCGAACAGCGGCGCGTTATGGTCGGTGCCGAACTTGTTGTACCAGTAGCGGTAGCCGACGTAGGTCTCCCAAATACCCTTCTTGTTCCAGAACAGTTGGGAAGTGTCGAGCGTGAGACGAACGTCTTCGAACACTTCCACCTTGGTCTCGGCGTCGGCAAGGCAGGCCGCCGTGTTGCCGCAGGCCGCCAGCAGATTCGCTTGCGAAATGCCGGTGCCTTTCGGGCCGATGAGGTTGAGGATGTTCTGGAACGTGAGCGGTACGTTCGGCCCGAGGAAGGTGAGAGGCTCGTTGACGAACGTCTCGACCCGCCAGGTCACGTCGAACTCGCGGTTGCCGCTGTAGGCGCCGAGGCCGAAGTTGCAAGCGCCCGGCGGGGTGGTGAAGGGATTGACGACAGCGACGCCGAACCCGGCATTTCCGCACGAGTCGAACGCATTGCGCGTATATTCCTTCTCGGCCATCAGCGCGATGTTTACGGTGCCGGGCAGATTCAGCGCGAACTGCAAGCCGGCCATGCCGACCGTGGTGTGCTCGTCGAGGAACTCGTCCTGGACGCCGGCATTGCCGCCGATCTCGATCGAGACGTCCTTGAGGAAGGCATTGCTGAACGCTTTGCTGTGCGAGATCTCGTTCAAGCCGAACGTGCTGCGGGCGACCGCGAAGAACTCCCGGCTGCCTCGGGCACCGGGTATCCCGTAAGACGGATCCTTGTCGCCGTATTGGTCGAATTCGGCGTGGATGAAGTTTGCGCCGTATTGCCAGATGTCGAAGTGGTCGATGCTCATCAGATTTCGAGCGAAGGTGTCGCTCGTTCCGACAATGCCGCCGGGCACGGTATTGCTGCTGCCCGGCAAGCCCGGATTGGTGGCGCGCGCGTAATAGGTGTAGCTGATCGACGTGTCGTTGACCAAGAAGAACGGCGTCGACGGCGGGGCCTTGGCCTTGACCGGCAGATCGGAAGGGGGCGGCGTGACCAAGCCGTCTTTGAAGTGATAGGTCATGCCCGCGTAGTACGTGCTTTCGATCGACGATCCGGGCGCGATCTGCGAGAACAGCGGCGCATTATGGTCGGTGCCGAACTTGTTGTACCAGTATCGGTAGCCGATGTAGGTGTCCCAAATGCCCGGCTTGTCCCAGAACACTTTGGACGTGTCGAGCGTGAGACGCATGTCTTCAAACACTTCCACCTTGGTCTCGGCGTTGGCAAGGCAGTCTGCAGTGATGCCGCAGGCCGCAGCCAGGTTTGCTCCCGAAATGCCGGTGCCCTTCGGGCCGATGAGGTTGAGGATGTTCTGGAACGTGAGCGGCACGTTCGGCCCGAGGAAGGTCAGAGGCTCGTTGACGAACGTTTCGACCCTCCAGGTCACGTCGAACACGCGGTTGCCGCTGTAGGGGCCAAGGCCGAAGTTGCAGGCGCCCGGCGGGGTGGTGAAGGGATTGACGACGACGACGCCGAACCCTGCATTTCCGCACGAGTCGAACGTGTTGCGCGTATATTCCTTCTCGGCCATCAGCGCGATGTTCACGGTTCCGGGCAGGTTCAGCGCGAACTGCAATCCGATCATGCCGACCGTGGTGTGCTCGTCGAGGAACTCGTCTTGCACGCCGGCGTTGCCGCCGATTTCGATCGAAACGTTCTTGATGAAGGGGTTGCTGAACGCTTTGCTGTGCGAGATCTCGTTCAAGCCGAACGTGCTGCGGGCGACCGCGAAGAACTCCCTGCTGCCCTGGGCCCCGGGTATGCCCATCGCCGGATCCTTGTCGCCGTATTGGTCGAATTCGGCGTGGATGAAGTTTGCACCGTATTGCCAGATGTCGAAGTGGTCGATGCTCATCAGATTTCTGGCGAAGGTGTCGCTCGTGCCGGCAATGCCGCCGGGCACGGTATTACTGCTGCCCGGCAGGCCCGGATTGGTGGCGCGCCCGTAATAGGTGTAGCTGATCGAGGTGTCGTTGACCAAGAAGAACGGCGTTGGCGCCGGCGCCTTGATCGGCATGGCGGCCGGTGCCTTGGTCGGCAGGTAGTTCAGCACATCGGTCGACAGGTAGATCGGCACATCGGCCGGCATGGACGTTGGCACATCGCCGGCAGCGGCGTAGCTCATCGGGCCCAGTGCAGCGGCGCTCGCGAGCAGGATCGATCGTAGTTTCATGGCACGTCCCCCAAAAGCCCAGCATCCCCGTGTCATGAATTATTCGCGATTACTTGAATCGGCCAAGCCGCAATTTTTAGCAGCGATGTGAGTTTTATTTCGGCAGGGCAGGGGTTTGGGCGGGTAGACCCGGTTGTTCACGGCCCCGATGCTACTTCACCGCTTACCCGCTGGTTAGTGGTAACCCACTGATATTATTGCGCCAAATGAAACCATTGCGGGTACCTGCTGCGCGCGGTACGGGCAGGCCGGCGGCGATTTGCTTCGAGCCGTTTTGTTGAACAGGGTCGCGACCGCCGTCGGGCCGCTGTGTCCGAATTTTTACACTTGTTGCAATTCGGCAACAAAAATTCGACTGTTTGAAACGGTTGACGCTACGACACACGCGCCGGCCGCAGGGTTCTCCCTGCGTCAGTGCGAGGCGCGTAGCGCCGAAGCAATCCAGGGCATCACCGCTGTCCCTGGATCGCTGCGGCGCTACGCGCCTCGCAATGACGGCAACTGCCGTAATTTTGGGCACTGGCTGCCCCCAATTACACTCTTCTGCCGTAAGGTGTTTTGGCGGATGATGCGGCGCAATAGGTACCGAGGATTATGCGTCGCGAGATTGCGTTTCTGCGGCACGGCAAACCGGTCCGGCTCGACAACCCATCGCCGACCCTGACGCTACTGGACTATCTGCGGCTCATCGAACGCGCCACCGGCACGAAGGAAGGCTGCGCCGAGGGCGACTGCGGCGCCTGCACCGTGGTGCTGCGCCGGCTCGTCGGCGGCCGGCCGGTCTATCAGCCGGTCAACGCCTGCATCCTGCTCGCCGGCCAAGCCGACGGCGCCGAGGTCATCACGGTCGAGGACCTCGCAGACGGCACCGACCTGCACCCGGTGCAGCGAGCGCTGGTCGAACGCCACGGCTCCCAATGCGGCTTTTGCACCCCCGGCTTCATCATGACGCTGTTCGCGCTCTACCACGCGCCGCGCGCCGGCCCGCTCAACCGCTCCGCCGTCAATGATTGGCTTGCCGGGAACCTGTGCCGCTGCACCGGCTATCGCCCCATCGTTGACGCCGCGCTCGATGCCTGCGCGGGCGCGGCCGCCGACCGGTTCACGGCGAACGAAGCCGCCGTCCGGCTGGCGCTCGCCGCCCACGACGACGGGCAGGACCTCATCACCGGCGAGGAGGCGTTCTTTGCCGCGCCGGCGAGCATCGCGTCGCTAGCGGGGCTTTATCTCGCCCATCCGGACGCGGTGCTCGTCGGCGGGGCGACCGACGTAGGCCTTTGGATCACCAAACAGCTCCGCTCGCTCCCGAAGATCATCTGGCTCGGCCGCGTGCGCGGCCTCGACGCCATCGAGGAGGAGCCGGACGCGATCGTCTTCGGCGCTACCGTCACGCATCAGGCGGCGCGGCCGCACCTCGCGCGCATCGATCCCGACCTCGGCGAACTCATGCGCCGCTTCGCCGGCGTGCAGATCCGCGAGGTCGGCACCATCGGCGGCAACATCGCCAACGGCTCGCCCATCGGCGACACCCCGCCGGCGCTGATCGCGCTCGGGGCGACGCTCGCGTTGCAGCGCGGCCAAGGCACCCGCAGCTTGCCGCTGGAGGATTTCTTCCTCGCCTACGGCAAGCAGGACCGTGGCGCGGGCGAGTTCGTTCGTTCGGTACGCGTGCCCAAGCTCGGCGCCAACGAACACCTGCGCTGCTACAAAATCTCCAAACGCTTCGATCAGGACATTTCCGCCGTCCTGGGCGCGTTCAAGCTGACGCTCGACGGCGCCCGGGTCGCGAGCGCGCGCATCGCGTTCGGCGGGATGGCGGCGACGCCCAAGCGCCCCCGCGCCGCGGAGACGGCGTTGCGCGGCGTGGATGTGCGCGATCCCGCGAGCTGGCGGCCGGCCCTTGCCGCGCTCGCCGAGGATTTCACCCCCATTTCCGACATGCGTGCGAGCGCCGATTATCGCCGCGACATCGCACAGGCGCTGCTCACGAAGGCGCTCACCGAAATCGGCGGCACGCCCACGCGGCTCACGCGCGTCGTCGGCCGGCGCGAGGACATCAATGCGGCCGCTTCCTGATATTGCGGGAGAAGCGCCGCTGCGCGTCGTGCGGGTCGCGACCGCGCACGACTCGGCGATCGGCCACGTGCGCGGCAGCGCGGTCTATGTCGACGACATCCGGGAGCCCGCCGGCACCTTGCATCTCGCGGCCGGCGGCGCGCCGGGCGCGCGCGGCCGCGTGAAGACGATGGATCTCGCGGGGGTGCGCGGCGCGCCCGGCGTGGTCGCGGTACTCACCGCGACCGACATCCCGGGCAAGAACGACGTGAGCCCGGTCGCCGGCGATGACCCCATGTTCGCCGCCGGCGCGGTCGAGTTTCACGGCCAGGTGCTGTTTGCGGTGGCGGCGGAAACCCGCGATGCCGCGCGCCGCGCCGTGCGCCTCGCGCGCATCGAGATCGAGCCCGAGCCGCCTTTGGTGACGATCGAAGCCGCGCGAGCGGCCTCCTCGCGCGTGCTGCCTGATCGCGCGTTCGTCGCCGGTGATGCCGCCGCGGCGCTCGCGGCAAGCGAACGGCAGGTCTCCGGCACGTTGCGCATCGGCGGCCAGGAGCATTTTTATCTGGAAGGCCAGGTAGCGCTCGCCGTGCCGGGCGAGAACGAGATGCTGGTCCATTCCTCGACCCAGCATCCGAGCGAATTGCAGCACCTCATCGCCCATATGCTCGCGCTGCCCAACGCGGCCGTGACCGTCGAGGTGCGCCGCATGGGCGGCGCCTTCGGCGGCAAGGAAACGCAGGCCGCGCAATGGGCGGCGATCGCGGCGCTCGCCGCTCACGTCACCGGCCGGCCGTGCAAAATCCGGCTCGACCGCGACGACGACATGATCATGACCGGCAAGCGCCACGACTTCCGCGCCGACTACCGCGCCGGCTTCGACCGCGACGGCCGGATCACTGCCGTCGACATCGACATGGCTTCGCGCTGCGGCTACTCGGTCGATCTCTCCGGCGCCATCAACGACCGCGCCCTGCTTCATGCGGACAACGCCTATTTCCTGCCCGCCGCGAATATTCTCACCCGCCGACTCAAAACTCACACGGTCTCGAACACCGCGTTCCGCGGCTTCGGCGGCCCGCAGGGCATGATGGCGATCGAACGGGTGATCGACGCGATCGCCTGGTCGCTGGGGCTCGATCCGCTCGATGTGCGTAAACGCAATCTCTATGGCGAAGGGCGCGACGAGACGCCTTACGGCATGCGCGTGACCGACAACATTCTGCCCGAGCTGATCGAGGAGCTGGAGGCATCGTCCGATTATCGCGCGCGCCGCGCGGCGATCGCCGCGTTCAATGCGCAAAGCGCGACGCTCAAGCGCGGGCTTGCGCTCACGCCGGCGAAGTTCGGGATTTCCTTCAACACGCTCCACCTCAACCAGGCCGGCGCGCTCGTGCACGTCTATCAGGACGGCTCGATCCATCTCAACCACGGCGGCACCGAGATGGGGCAGGGGCTGTTCGTGAAAGTCGCTCAGGTGGTGGCGGAGGAATTCGGCGTCGACTTCGACCACGTGAAGATCACCGCCACCAATACCGGCAAGGTGCCGAACACCTCGGCGACGGCGGCCTCCTCCGGCTCCGACCTCAACGGCATGGCCGCGCAGGCGGCGGCCGGCGCCATCAAGGCGCGGCTTGTTTCCTTCGCGGCGGAGAAGTTTGGCGTCGCGCCGGAGCGGATTTCGCTCCGCGAGAATCAGGTGTTCGTCAACAACGAGGCGATTCCATTCGCTGACCTGGTGCGGCAGGCCTATCTCGCCCGCATCTCGCTGTCGTCGACCGGGTTCTATCGCACGCCGAAAATCCACTGGGACGCGGCCAAGGGCAAAGGCCGGCCGTTCTTCTATTTCAGCTACGGCGCCGCCTGCTCCGAGGTGCTCGTCGACATCACGACCGGCGAGATGAAGGTCGAGCGTGTCGACATCCTTCACGACGTCGGCCGCTCGCTCAATCCGGCGATCGACATCGGCCAGATCGAGGGCGGCTTCGTGCAGGGCATGGGCTGGCTCACCACCGAGGAACTGGTGTTTGACGCCGACGGGCGCCTGCTCACCCACGCGCCCTCGACCTACAAAATTCCCTGCGCCTCCGACGTGCCGGCCGATTTCCGGGTCGCGCTGTTCGACGGCGCCAACCGGGAAGACACCATCTACCGCTCGAAAGCGGTGGGCGAGCCGCCGCTGATGCTCGCGATCTCGGTGTTTGCCGCCATCGCCGACGCCATCCACGGCCTTAACCCCGGCGTGCCGGTGCCGCTCGACGCCCCGGCCACGGCGGAATCGATCTTGCATGCGGTACGTCAGATCGTAGGGTGGGCTAAGCCGCGTAGCGCGCGTGCCCACGCGGAGCACGTATGATTCACCCGGTCGTGCAACAAACTCACCGTCGTCCTGAGGAGGTCGCGCGCGCTTGCGCGCGACCGTCTCGAAGGATGGCAGCAGGCTCGGTGCGCGTGGCCATCCTTCGAGACGCCGGCCTCTGGCCGGCTCCTCAGGATGACGCCGGAGTTTTTCGAGGGGCCGCTTAATGCCCCCCGTCTGGCCCACCATCGAACAAAGCATCGCCGCGCACGGCGCGGCCGCGCTGGTGACGCTCGCCGACGTGCGCGGCTCGAGCCCGCGCGAGCGCGGCGCCCGCATGGTGGTGCGCCCGGACGGCAGTTTCACCGGCACCATCGGCGGCGGAACGCTCGAGTGGATGGCGCTCGCTGAGGCGCAGGCGCTGCTCGCGCGGCCGCAGGCGGGCAGCGTGCGACGGCTGAAAAAGTCGCTCGGCCCCGACCTCGGCCAATGCTGCGGCGGCCGCGTCACCGTGCTGATCGAGCGGTTCGGCGCCGAGGACCGCGATGCGGTGGCGGCGCTCGCGGCCGCCGAGAGCGCGGGGCTGCTCGTCACCGTCACGGCCGGCGAAGGCGAGCGCCTGATGCGCCGGCAGGCAGCGGCCGGCGACCGCATCCCGGAGAGGTCCGGCGCCTATCTGCGCCTTCCCGACGGCCGCCTCGTCGAGCGTTTCGGCGCGGCGTCGACGCCGCTTTATTTGTTCGGCGCCGGCCATGTCGGCCGCAGCCTGGTGCTCGCGCTCGCGCCGCTGCCGTTCGCGGTGATTTGGGTCGATCCGCGGCCGGGCGCGATCCCTGAACAGGTACCCTCCAACGTCACCTGTTTCACCGACAACGATCCCATCCGTTTCATCGACCGGGCGCCCGCCGGCGCGTTCATCGCGGTGATGACGCACAGCCACGCGCTCGACCTCGACATCGTGATCGCGGCGCTCAAGGCAAACCGCTTCCCCTACGTCGGCCTGATCGGCAGTTCGACCAAGCGCGCGCGTTTTGTCGCCGCCATGAACAAGATGGGAATCGCGGCCGAGGCGATCGGGCGTCTCGTCTGCCCGATTGGGGTCACCGAAATCCGCGACAAGGCGCCGGCCGCGATCGCCGCCGCCACCGCCGCGCAATTGCTGATCCGCCGCGACGCCTTGGCGCGCGAACAGAACGCGCCGCGCGATCTCTCCCGTCCGGACGATGCCGCGCATGCTTGAGCGCGCCGCCGAGCAAGGGGTGCCCGCGCCGCTGCTGCAGGCGGTCGGCATCAGCAAACGCTTCGGCGATCTGCTGGCGAATGATGCCATCGACCTCGACCTGTGGCCGGCGGAGATTCATGCGCTCTTGGGCGAGAACGGCGCCGGCAAATCGACGCTCGTCAAAATCATCTACGGTTTGATCCAGCCGAGCGCTGGCGAATTGCGCTGGATGGGCCGCCCGGTCGTGCTCGACGGGCCGGCGCAGGCGCGCGCGCTCGGCGTCGGCATGGTGTTCCAGCATTTCTCGTTGTTCGAAAACCTCACCGTCGCCGAGAACGTGGTGCTCGGCCTGCCGCCGACGGAATCCTTCGCCGCGGTGTCGGCGCGGCTGGCGGAACTCTCGCGCGCCTACGGCCTGCCGCTTGATCCTAAGCGCGAGGTGTGGCGGCTCTCGGTCGGCGAGCGCCAGCGGATCGAGATCGTGCGCGCGCTCATGCAGAACCCGAAGCTCCTGATCCTCGACGAGCCGACCGCCGTGCTCACGCCGCAGGAAGCCGATCGTTTGTTTGAGACCCTCGAGCGGCTCAAGGGGGAGGGGCGCGCCATCCTCTACATCAGCCACAAGCTCGAAGAGGTGAAGCGGCTGTGCGACACCGCGACGATCCTGCGGCTCGGCAGGAAGGTCGCGACCTGCGACCCGCGCCGCGAGACCGCGGCGTCGCTTGCGCGCATGATGGTCGGCGGCGAGATCGGCGAGGTGAAATCGGGCGCGGGCCGCTCGGCCGCCGGCGCGCGGCTCATCGTGCGCGACCTCTCGCTCGAGCCTGACGATCCGCACGGCGTGCGGCTCGACCGCGTGTCGCTCGAAGTGCGCGGTGGGGAAATCCTCGGCGTCGCCGGCGTAGCCGGCAACGGCCAGGACGAATTGTTTGCGGCGCTCTCGGGCGAGCGGTTGGTGGACGCGGACGCGATCCACATCGACCATCGCGCGGTGGGGAATCTTTCCGTCAACGATCGGCGGCGGCTCGGTGCCGCCTTCGTGCCGGAGGAGCGGCTCGGGCACGCTACCGCGCCGCGCATGAGCCTCTCCGACAACGCGCTGCTCACCGGCCACGCGGTCACCGACATGGTGCGGCACGGTTTCATCAATCGCGCCGCCACGCTCGCCTCGGTCGACCGCACCACGAAGACCTTCGACGTGCGTAAGTCGAAGCGCGATCCCGAGGCCGTGAGCCTCTCCGGCGGCAATCTGCAGAAGTTCGTCGTGGGGCGCGAGATCCTGCGCGAACCCGGCATTCTCGTGGTGAGCCAGCCCACCTGGGGCGTCGACGCCGGCGCGGCTGCGACGGTCCGCCAGGCGCTGCTCGATCTCGCCGCGCGCGGGGCCGCCGTGCTCGTCATCAGCCAGGACCTCGACGAGCTCGAGGAAATCGCCGACCGCATCGCCGTGATGTTCGAAGGACGCATGTCCGCGCCGCTGGCCGCAGCGCAAGCCGACCGCGAGACGATCGGTTTGCTGATGGGCGGCAGCAGCTTGAAGCCGCGGGAGGCCGCCCATGCTGGTGCTTGAACGGCGCGGCGAAAGCTCCACCGCAATCGCGATCGCCTCGCCGCTGCTCGCGATCGCGCTCACCTTGGCGACGATCGCGGTGTTGTTTGCTCTGCTCGGCAAGAACCCGCTGCAGGCGCTTGCGGTTTATTTTCTCGACCCGCTCACCGATTCCTACGCGCTGCAGGAGATGGCCGTGAAGGCGACGCCGCTGGTGCTCATCGGCGTCGGACTGTCGTTCTGTTACCTCGCCAATGTCTGGAATATCGGCGCCGAAGGTCAGTTTCTGATCGGCGCGCTATCCGGCGGCTGGCTTGCGGTCGCCACCCACGGTACCGGCGCCGGGCCGTGGGTGCTCCCCGCCATGCTTGTGCTCGGCGCCGTCGGCGGGGCGCTCTACGCGCTCATCCCGGCGATCTGCAAGGTACGCTTCGGGGCGAGCGAAATCCTTGTGAGCCTGATGCTCGTCTACGTCGCCGACCTGCTGCTCGATTATCTGGTGCGCGGCCCCTGGCGCGATCCGCAGGGATATAATTTCCCCACCACCGCCGAGTTCGATCCGGTCGCGCTGCTGCCGGCGATGATCGAAGGCAGCCGGCTGCATTACGGCGCGCTGATCGCGGTTGTCGTCGTGATCGTGGCGACCGTCGTGCTCGGACGCACCATCCGTGGCTTTGAAATCCGCCTCGTCGGCGCGGCCAGCAAGGCGGCGCGCTTTTCCGGCTTCGATGCCGACAGGCTCGTGGTGACGACGTTCGTGATCTCGGGGGTGCTCGCGGGCCTTGCCGGCGTCATTGAGATCGCCGGCCCGGTCGGGCATTTACAGCCCGCGTTCTCGCCCGGCTACGGTTTCACCGCCATCATTGTCGCCTTCCTCGGGCGCCTGCATCCGGTCGGCATCCTGTTCGCCGCCCTCTTCCTCGCGCTCACCTTCATCGGCGGGGAGGGTGCGCAGATCACGCTCAAGGTGCCGCTCGATCTCACCAAGGTGTTCCAGGGTTTGCTGCTGTTCTACGTGCTCGCGTGCGATTCTCTCGTTCTCTACCGCATCCGCCTCGTCATGCCGCAGCGAAGGACCGCCGATGGGATTGCTTGAGTCCATCGTTCTTGCGGTGCTCGCCGCCTCGACCCCGCTGCTGCTCGCGGCCGCGGGGGAGCTGGTGGCCGAGCGCGCCGGCGTGCTCAACCTCGGCGTCGAGGGCATGATGATCGTCGGCGCCGCCTGCGGCTTTGCCGCCGCCTGGCTGACCGGCTCGATCGTGATCGGCGCGCTGGCCGGCATCGCCGCCGGCACCGCGCTCGCGGGAGTCTTCGCGCTGCTCACCCTCGGGCTCGCGGTCAATCAGGTGGCGACCGGCCTCGCGCTCACCATCCTCGGGGTCGGCCTTTCCGGCCTGATCGGCGCGGGCTTCGTCGGCGAGCGCATCGCCGGCGCGCCACACCTTTATATACCGGGCCTGACCGATATCCCGTTTCTCGGCCGCATCCTGTTCGGCGAGGACCCGTTCGTTTATCTCTCGCTCGCCATCGTCGTCGGCATCTGGTGGTTCCTCTATCGCACGCGCGCCGGCCTCGAGCTGCGCGCGATCGGCGACAATCCTGCCTCCGCCCATGCGCTTGGGCTTCCGGTGCTGCGCAAGCGCGCGCTTGCCGTGCTGTTCGGCGGTGCCTGCGCCGGCCTCGGCGGCGCCTACCTGCCGCTCGCCTATACGCCGTTCTGGATTTCCGGCATGACCGCCGGCCGTGGCTGGATCGCGCTCGCCCTCGTGGTGTTCGCGTCGTGGCAGCCGGGACGCCTCGTCGCCGGGGCGTATTTGTTCGGTGCGGTGACGATCCTGCAGCTGCACGCCCAGGGGGCCGGCGTCGGCATCCCCTCGCAGTTCATGTCGTCGCTGCCCTATCTTGCGACCATCCTCGTGCTGGTCGTGATCTCGCGGACGCGCGGTCGTGCCGGGGCCGCCGCGCCCGCCTCGCTGGGCACCGTGTTCGTGCCTGATCGCTAAACCCCGTCAGCAACCCGGAGAAACGTCAGATGAAACGGATGATGATCGGCGGCCTTGTTGCCGCGTTCGCTCTCGGCGCGAGCACGCTCGCCGCGCCGGCACAGGAGAAACTCAAGGTCGGCTTCGTTTATCTCGGACCGATCGGCGACTTCGGCTGGACCTACCAGCACGAGGTCGGCCGCCAGGGGCTGGTCAAGCATTTCGGCGACAAGATCGAGACCAGCTATCTCGAGAACGTCAACGAAGGCCCCGACTCCGAGCGCGCGATCGAACAATTGGCGCGCACCGGCCACAAGCTGATCTTCACTACCTCGTTCGGCTACATGGATCCCACCGTCAAGGTCGCGAAGAAATATCCGGACGTCTATTTCGAGCACAACACCGGCTACAAGCGCGACAAGAATCTCGCGACCTATTCGGCGCGCTTCTACGAGGGCCGCTACATCCAGGGGCAGATCGCCGCGAAAATGTCGAAGAGCGGCGTGCTCGGCTACATCGTCTCGTTCCCGATCCCCGAGGTGATCTCGGGCATCAACTCGACCATGCTGGGCGCGCAGTCGATCAATCCGAACATCAAGGTCAAGATCATCTGGGTCAACACCTGGTTCGATCCCGGCAAGGAGGCCGACGCCGCCAAGGCGCTGCTCGACCAGGGCGCCGACGTGATCATGCAGCATACCGACTCGCCGGCCGCGATGCAGATCGCCGAGGCGCGCGGCATGCACGCGTTCGGTCAGGATTCCGACATGTTCAAGTTCGGGCCGAAGGCGCAGCTCACCGCCATCGTCAACAATTGGGGGCCCTATTACGTCGACCGCGTCCAGCTGGTGCTCGACAAGAAATGGACCTCGACCGACACCTGGGGCGGCCTCAAGTCGACCCTGCTGCAGATGGCCCCCTACACCAACATGCCGGACGACGTGAAGAAGATGGCGGAAACGACGCAGGCCGCGATCACCGCCGGCACCTTGCATCCGTTCAAATGCCCGGTAGTCGTCCCGGACGGCAGCACGGTCGAGTGCAAGGGCGGCACGCATCTCGCCGACGAGCAGATCCTCGGCAT
>JAFAUQ010000260.1 GCA_019243195.1 Hyphomicrobiales bacterium | reverse complement strand
TGCATCCACCCGACGCCCGGTGCGCCGCGCGCGCTCGGCAGCGCTTCGCCCATGGCGAGCCGCCAGAACAGGTGCGGGAAGTCGACGCCGGCGCGGCCGCCGAGCGCGATCCACGTCCACACGCGCGCGTTCACGTCGAGGAGCTTGAGGCGGCCGTCGCGCGCGTCATGTTTGAATTCGATCTCGACGAGACCATCGTAGCCGAGCGACTCGAGGAAGCGGCACGCGGCGTGCTCGACGTCGGCCCGCGCGATCGTCTCGACGAACGTGCTGGTGTAGCCGAAGTCGATCGGATACTGACGCGCGCGCCGCGCCGTCAACGAAGCGACCGGCCGGCCGCAATCCCATAGTGCCGCGTAAGAGAATTGCGCCGCCCCGCGTCCCGGGATCAATTCCTGCACCACCACGGCCTCGGCCCCGACCAGCGCGACGGCATCGTCGTAGCGCGCGAGCAAAGCCGCGCGGTCGTCGGCGCGCCAGGCCTTCGCCAAGGTGAACGCGTTGCCGTGGTGCTTGACCGCGGGCTTGAGGATCACCGGGAAACGCAGGTCGGAATTGAGAAGATCGTCGCGGTTTCCGGCGGAGACACTGCGCGGGAGATCGAGCCCGAGCGCGGCTGCGCGCTCGTTCATGCGATGTTTGTCGTAGGCCCAGCGCATCATCTCCCACGGCGGGGTCCGCACGCGAAACATCTGCGACAGCGCGGCGTGGTTTTGTGAGATCAGCCGTGCCTCTTCGTCGGCGCACGGAATCAGCACCCAGCCGCGGAGGTTATCGCGGCGACCGAGTTCGAGCAGGAAGTCCGCGGCCCCGGCCGCGTTCGGCCCCGGCCACGACAGGCCCTTGCGCACGAAGCGCGAGAGCCGGGCGAGCCTGTTGTCGTCGCTCGCGAACCAAACGGGAATGTCGTGCCGGCCCAGGCTGCGCGCCACCGCAAGCGCGCCATGGGAGCCGCCCAGGACCAGCGCGCCGCAACCAGTTTGCGGAAATGGTTCGTTTGTTTCTTCGATCGGCGCGATGCTCGGCGACGACCCGGCTGAACCGCCGGCGCCGGTCGGCACGGCGCCCGGAAGATCGAGGAGAGCGTCGGAGCCGTCGGGCCGCATCGGTGGAACTCGCCGTCGTCTCGCCCGTCACCGCCCGGCGGCAACAACCGCGCGGGTCAGCGCCGCTGCCGCGTAGCCGGTGCCGGCGACGAACCGCATCAGCGGGCCGAAGCTCATCACCGCGCTCGATCCGACGAAATGCAGGCCGGGCACCGACGATTCGAACCCGGCGGAGAGAACCGGCGAGCCGTCAACGCAATCGACGCGGTGGAGCAATTCGGGCGCGAGCATCCGGTATTTGGCGATATCGACGCGGTAACCGGTCGCGAGGAGCACGTGATCGACCTCGAGCCTCGCTCCGTCATCGAGCCGAAGCGACACGCCCGCGCCGGAAGGCTCAACGTCGCGCACACTGCGGCCGGCGGCGAAGCGAACGCCGCCCCAGCGCGGGCGGAGCCAGGCGGTGGCGGCCGGCCGCAGGCAGCGCGTGCCGATGCGCTCGCGCAACGTCGGCGGCAGCGCGTGCAGCAGGGCCGGCATCATCACCAGCCAGCTCAACGGAAACGGCCCGATGGTGAAATGCGGGTTCAACAAATCGTACAGGCGCCATTTCAAACCGGCGGAGCCGCGGCCCGGCGTTTCCGAGCCGATCCAGTGAACGGGTCCGCGCGCGACGAGGTCCACGTCGGCGCCGGCCTCATGCAGCAGCACGGCCGATTCGCAGCCGCTTTGCCCGCGGCCGATGACCGCAACGCGCTGGCCGCGGAAATGAGAAAAGTCGTCGTGCTCGCACGAATGGCTGACGAGCCGTTCGGGCAGACCGATGAATGGCGCTGGGCGAAAATCCTGATTCTTGAGCCCGAGTGCCACGACGACGCGCCCGGCTTCGATCACCTCGCCGCCTTCGAGCTGCAGGGCGAAACCGTCGGCGGCGGGGGTGACGCGCGTGACCTTGCGCCGGTCGAGGTCCGGCACCGCATGCTGCTGGAACCATTCGGCGTAGGCGATGAAGGTTTCGATCGGCAGCGGCCGGATCGCGGCCACCGCGTCTACGTTCGCGAATGCTTCGAGGGAGAAGGAATCGTGCGGATGCGAGATGCCGGTCGCGTGCCGCAGCTTCATGCCTTTCGGCATATTGCGGCGCCAGAACGCCATGGTGTGACCGAAGGTGCGCGTCGCCAAGCCGGCCCCGCGCAGGTGTGCCGCGGCCGCAAGGCCATACGGCCCGGCGCCGATCACCGCGACATCGCAGCGGGCGACGCGCTGCACGCGCTCCGCGACCGGAGCGCCGATCGTGGCGGTCGCCGGCGCCTCGGCCAAGCCAAGGCTCTCAAACCCCATGGGGATGTCTCCCGCGTCGTCGCCCGTGGGTTTTTCCCTAGGGGAAAATGGTCAATATCCGGTTTGGGCGCGCTTGCTTTCGTCGGCTCATGCCAGGGACCCGACTTTTGTCGGGCTGAAATGGTTACCAGCGTTAACGCATGGTAAAGGCGCCAGCGCCGCCGGGCCGGGTCTGCGCCTTTCGGAGAATTAATGCATCCGACAGGACACCGTAATGTGGGCTCCCCATTGATATCTCCAGGGCCTTCGGGCCGCGTTCAATCTGGAGACACATCGCATGAATCCCAACAACGCTTCTCGCCCTGCTTCGGGCAAAGTGCTTGCCGCCCGACGGCTCACATTGCTTGCTTCGGTCGCCGGTATCGGCCTTGCTGTCATGTTCGGCGGCCCGGGCTATAGCGCGCCCACGTCCCCGGCGGCGACGGCGCCGGCGCAGACCGCGGAGGCCGTGCAGCATCCAGCCGGCTTCGCCGATCTGGTCGCCAAGGTAAAACCCGCCGTCGTGTCCGTGCGCGTCAAGATCGACCGCACCAACATGAGCATGAACGAGAACGGCAACGAGAACAGCAGCGACAACGGCGACAACAAGACGCCGTTCGATCAATTCTTCCGTCAGTTCGGTTTCGAGAACGGCCAAGGTGCCATGCAGCCGCGCCATGAGGTCATCACCGGCGAGGGCTCGGGCTTCTTCATCAGCGCCGACGGTTATGCCGTTACCAATAATCACGTCGTCGATCATGCCAAGACGGTCGAAGTCACGACTGACGACGGCACCAAATACACCGCCAAGGTGGTGGGAACCGATCCCAAGACCGATCTCGCGCTGATCAAGGTCGATGGCAAGAACGATTTGCCCTACGTGAAGTTCGCCGACCATGCGCCGCGCGTCGGCGACTGGGTGGTTGCGGTCGGCAACCCATTCGGCCTCGGCGGCACCGTGACCGCCGGCATCGTGTCGGCGCGCGGGCGCGACATCGGCTCGGGGCCCTATGACGACTACATCCAGATCGACGCGCCCATCAACAAGGGCAACTCCGGCGGTCCGGCGTTCGACGTCGACGGCAACGTCATTGGCGTGAACACGGCGATTTTCTCGCCTTCGGGCGGCTCGGTCGGCATCGGTTTCGATATTCCGGCCGACACCGCGAAGCTGGTGGTCGCTCAGCTCGAGCACGAAGGCCACGTCACGCGCGGCTATATGGGCGTGAAGGTCCAACCCGTGACGCCGGATATCGCCGACAGTCTCGGCCTGAAGAAGGTCGAAGGTGCGCTGGTCGACGAGCCGACGCCGAACAGCCCGGCCGCCAAGGCGGGCATCGCGGCGGGCGACGTGATCACCGCCGTCAACGGCAAGCCGATCAAGGGCTCGCGCGAACTCGCCCGCGAAATCGGCACGCTGGCGCCCGGCACGGCGGTCAAGTTCGACGTGCTGCATCAGGGCGAGAGCAAGACCGTGACCCTGACTCTCGGCGAAATGCCGCGCGACCAGCAGGCGAACGCGAGCGAGCAGCAGAAGCCGGCGCAGAACGAGCCGCACCTCGGCTTGGCGCTGGCGCCGGCGAATGAAGTCACCGGCGCGGGCAGCGAGGGCGTCGCCGTCGTCGGCGTCGAACCGGGCAGCCCGGCGGCCGACCGCGGCTTCAAGACCGGCGACGTGATCCTCCAGGTCGGCGGCAAGTCCGTGTCGGACGTGAAGGACGTTCGCGGCGCGCTCAATGAGGCGCACACGAGCGGCAAGCACGACGTGCTGATGCGGGTGAAAACCGCGGACGGAACGCGCTTCGTCGCAGTGCCGATCGCAAAGAGCTGATAACAAGGCATCTGCGGACATACTGGAGCGGGACGATCTCGGTCGTCCCGCTCTTTTTTATTGCCTGTTCGGTCCCTAATGCGCGATGGCTTTTCTTCGAATCGCCATCCCACTTTAGATTATTGTTGGAGCATGATGTTTTTCCGACCTGCCTTCGCCCGCCGAAGCGTCAAGCCAAACGACGAACTGTGCCTCGGGCTTCGCGCAGGCGGGAAACCGGTTCCCACTTTTCGGCATCATGCTCTACGGGGCGCGCGCTGACGGCGTTTCCAAAACGGGCGGAGCGGCAGCAGAGGGCGGCGGCCAGCCCCGGCGATTGCTGTAGTCCGTCATGGTGATTCCATACAGGAACAACAGCCAGAAGAACCCGCTCGCGGCAAAGATCCATTTCAGCGACGGCGGGCCTTTCAGCCGCATGAACAGGACGTATACGATCACGGTTTGTATGAAAGACATCCCGAATTGAATGATCGGCGCCCATACACCTATTCCCAGGAAGGCTGTCCCTAAGCTCACGCCGCCGAGCACTATTACGGCAGCCCAGCCGACGGCGAAGGGCAGCGCCTTGGCGCGCCGCGGATCGACTTCGATCCTCATGAGCGCCCCACCAGGTAAATGCAGGGAAAGAGGAACAACCAAACCACGTCGACGAAGCTCCAGTAGATCCCGACCACCTCCAGCGGCGCGTAATAAGCCGGAGTTATCAACCCGCGCCGGATCCGCCACAGCAGCATGTAGAGAACGAGGCCGATTCCGGCCATCAGATGGATGGCGTGCAGGCCCGTCGCCACCCAATAGAAGGCCCAGAACAGGATTCCGGCGTTTCCCTCGCCCGGCTTGATCTCATAAGCGACGATTGGAACGCTTTTGTGCAGGAAGTCGAGGTAATACTCGTAACCTTTGACCAACAGGAAGGCGAACCCCAGTGCGCACGTGATGACAAGCCACAGGATCATCGCTTTGCGCTCGCCCTGCGCGGCTGCGTTGATGCTCAACACCATGGTAAGGCTGCTGGTGATCAGAATGAGGAAATTGAGAGTGCCGCACCACAGAACCGTGTCCTTTGCGGCCACGGCGAACTCGTGCGGATAGAAATTGCGGTAGAGGAAATAGGTGAAGATCAGCGCGCCGAAAAAGATCGTCTCGTTTATCAGAAAAGCCCAGATTCCGAGCTCCGCCGTGTCGCCCTGTTGAGCAATCGTGGCGAACTGAATCTCCGGGCGAGGGAGGGCGCTATCGGGCATGTGACCGGCCTTCCTGGGTCACGAAACTGCCGTGCTCCGGGTCGTAGGAATAAGGCTCGAGGGTGACGGTCGGAGTTCGCTCGAAGTTATGTTCGGGCGGCGGCGAAGCTATCGCCCATTCGAGGCCGGTCGCCCGCCATGGGTTGGGGCCCGCCTTGCGGCCCCAGATCAGAGACCAGCCGAGATAGAGCAGCGGCAGGGCGTAGGCGACCGCGAGGATCGAAGCGCCCGCGGAGGAGAGGAGATTCCACGACTGCCAGTCGGCCGGATAGGTATACGAGCGTCGCGCCATTCCCAGATAACCCAGAATGAACTGCGGAAAGAACGTGAAATTGAATCCCACATAGGTGAGAATTGCCGAAAATCGCGCCCATCCCTCGGGATAGTACCGGCCGGTGATCTTCGGCCACCAATAGTGCAAGGCGGCGAAATACGCGCTCACCGTGGCGCCGACCATGATGTAATGGAAGTGCGCGATGACGAAATAGGTTCCGTGCACGTCCACGTCGACGGGAAGCGTCGCCAGCATCAGTCCCGTGACCCCGCCGACCGTAAACAGAAGGACGAAGCCGAGCGCGTAGAGCATCGGCGCGTCGAAACTGATGCTTCCCTTGTGTAGGCTGACGGTCCAGTTGAAGACCTTGATGGCGGAGGGAACGGCGACGAAGAACGTCATCAAAGAGAAAAAGACGGCGGAATAGATCGAGATTCCGGCGACGAACATATGGTGCGCCCAGACGAAGAAGCTGAGGATCGCGATCGCCATGAGCGCGATGACCATTCCGGCGTAGCCGAAGATCGGCCGCCGCGCGTAGCAGGGGATGATTTCACTGATAACTCCCATCGCTGGCAGGATCATGATGTAGACGGCGGGATGGGAGTAAAACCAGAACATATGCTGCCATAGCAGCACATCGCCGCCGTGCGCCGGATCGAATAGTCCGGTACCGACGAAACGTTCGACCGCGAGCAGGAACGTGTCCATCGTGAGAACCGGCGTCGCCGTGAGCATGACGACGCTCACCGAGTAAATGCCCCAGACGAACAGCGGCAGCCGCATCCAGGTCATCCCCGGAGCGCGCAAGCGGTGTATGGTGACGACGAAATTGAGCGACGTCATGATCGATGAAAATCCATTGATGAACACCGCCATGGCCGCGGCGAAAACGTAACCATTGGCAAACGAGGTGGACAAAGGCGTATAGAACGTCCAGCCGGTGTCGGCACCTCCCATCACCAATGAATAAAGAACCACGAGACCGGAAAGATTGAACACGTACCAGCTGCCGAGATTGACGCGCGGGAAGGCGAGGTCGCGCGCCCCGATCATGAGCGGAATGAAAAAATTTCCGAACGTGGTCGGGATCGAGGGAATCAGGAAGAACCACACCATGATGATGCCGTGCATGGTGAACATGCGGTTGTACACGGAAGGCTGCAGTAGCCCCTCGGGAGTAGCGAGGTTCAGCCGCATCAAAGTGGCGGCCATTCCACCGACGAAGAAAAAGAAGGTGATGGAGGCGAAGAAGAGAAGCGCAATGCGCTTGTGGTCGCGCGTGAGCAGCCACGAGGAGATGGTGTTCTCGGCCGTGAGATAGCTCGGTTCCGTCTCGGGCGGCTCGTCGGCCGATGCGCGCTCGACCGTGGTGACGCTCATCTGCCGGTCTCCCGTTTCGAGCCGATGGATTTGATGTAGGCGATCACCTTCAGCAGCTCGTCCTCGCCGAGTTGTCCCGCATAATCCGGCATGACGGGCGGGTACCCCGCGACGGTGAACGAGCGCGGATTGACGATGCAATCGCGGAGGTAGGCTTCATCGGCAAACCGCACCGAACCGTCCTGCATGTGCACGAACGTGCCGTAGACGCCGTCGAGCAAAGGCGCATGAACGGTGCTGTTCTCACTGTGGCAGCCACTGCATCCATGCGCTCGAAACAGCTCGCTCCCCTGCTCGGCGAAAGACTCGCGCACGCCCTGGTCGCCCAGCCACCGCGCATAATCGGGGCCGCTCATGACGACGACCTCGCCGGCCATCGTCGCATGCTGAAGGCCGCAGAACTGCGTGCAGGCAAGCCGGAAAGTGCCGGTCTTGTTGGCCTTGAACCAGATCGTCTCCAGCGCGCCGGGAACGACGTCGTGTTTGATCCGGAACGCGGGCACGAAGAAGCTGTGGATCACGTCTTCCGACGCCAGAACCAGCCTGATCGTCTTGTCGATCGGCACGTGAAGTGCGTCGATCTCGCGCTGGCCGCCCGGATGCTCGGCCTTCCACATCCAGCGCTTGCCGACGACATAGATCTCCTCGTCGGCCGGCGGCGGGTTGTAGAGCCAGATGTACATGCTCGCGCCGTAGACGAACAAAATCAAAAACAGGCCGAGCGTGGCGGTCGTCCACCCAACCTCGAAGTGCCACGTCTTCTGGACCAGGTTGGCTCTCGACGCCGTGCTTCCGCGACGGTAGCGGATGCTGAATGTCAGCAGCATGAAAGCCACGGTCAATGTGATCAGGCTGGATAGCGCCAGCTCCGCAATGTAAATGTTGTTGACCGCGATCGCGTTGACGGCGGCTGTATCAGGCCAGAATGGGATCCAGCGATACATGGCGTCAGCTGTGGCGTCGTCGCCAGACGACGGTGAAGATTGCGATCAACACGCACCCGCCCACGATATTGGCGAGGGTGAAGGCGCCCAGCACCGGCACCGTGAGCCGGCCGAGCGCGATGCCCTGCACACGGCAGAGGATCAGCAGGCGGCTGAGCGGGCCCTGCGGATTATTTTGTTTGGCATCGGCAAGCGCAGCCACCAGCTCTTGTGGCGAGATCGCGATGCCTTCCACATAGCGGCTGATCGCGCCGTCGGGCGCGACGATGACGAAGCCGGCCGGATGAAGGTAGGCGTCAAGCCAACCGTCGTAGCGATAGGGAAATCCGACCGCGTCGGCGACTGCGCGCACGGCTGCTGTCGACGAGGTCGTGAGGAAATGCATGCTGCTCGCCGCGCCTTGAGGGCCCAGAAGGTCGGCATATTTGTCCCGCGCAGCCGCAGCCTCGGCCGGTTTATCGCGCGGGTCGATGCTGACGGCGACGAGCCGATAGTCGTGGCCAAGCTCGAGGGGAACGCGAGCGAGCGCCTCGACGAGGTTCTGCAAAGTAACGCCACATAATGATGTGCAGCGCAGATATTCGAGTACGAGGATCACGGGGACTTTGTCGAAATAGTCGCGCAGCGCGACGCTGCGGCCGTGCTCGTCGGTGAATGCCGTGCCCAGCGGCAGGCGGTCGCCCGGATGCGGTCGAAAGGCGAGATCCTCGACGTCGCTTGCCGCAAGCGCGCTACCCGGCGACAAAAAGGATGCGAGCAGCGCGAGAGACACAGCGCCGGCGAGCACGACAATCGTTCCGATCAGGGCGCGCGCGGCTCGTCTCATTGTTGTTGCGCCTTCGGAAAATCCGGGATGCCGGTGGTTACCAGCTTCTTCATCGCCTGCTCGATCGGAATGCGGACGACGCCCTTGTTTTTATCGATCCAGGAGTAGCCGTTGAGACGCTTCTCCTCGTCGGCGCGGAAGCTCCTTAACTTTCCCGCCGCATCGGTCTGGAGCCGCGGCCCGGGCGGCGCGATGCTCAGTTTTCGATCGACGTCGGGAAGCGAAGTCGGGTATGCGCCAATCAACACGAAAGCCGAGATCACGATGAGAATGAGAACCGCGATCGCGATCGCCGCCACTGGTTTGAGCGGCCAGTCGTTAGGTTCGAACGCGATCGCCGGGTTGGCGTATTGAGAGCCCGCCCCGTTCGGATGTTCCGGGGCGCCCGGCGTCGCAGGATGGACCGCTTCAGCCATGGTCCGCTCTCCACACCATGACGGCTGTCGGCGCGAGCCGGTGCGGATAGCGCAAGCCGAGCAGGAACAGCAGCACCATGGCGCCGCCGAGCGCGAGCAGCGCCGCAATGTTGAGCCCGAAGGGAGTGCCTTGTTTGAACTCGGGCATGATCAGCAGCCATACGTCGGCGACACGGCTGATCACGATGAGGCCGCAGATCGTTGCCACGACGCGGCGGCTGCGCTTGCTGGGCGTCCACAGCAGCACGAAAAATGGAACGAAGAATCCGAACCCGGCCGAGACATAGGCCGCGAAATGCCAATCCGATTGGAGGCGCGTGAGATACCAGGGAATCTCGGTCTTGAGGTTTTCCTCCCAGATCACCAGTAGCTGAATAAATTCGATGTAGGCCCAGAAAATCGTGGTCGCGAGCAGGATGCGCGCGAGGTCGGCCATATGATCGCGCCGCCCGGGAGCCGGAGAACCGTATAGGGCGGCGGCGAACAAAACGATCGCCATGCCGGTGTTGAACCAACTCGCCGGCTGCAAATAGGTGAAAGCGGACGACCAGAACGTCGACTCGAGCGACAAGATCCAGTCGATCGACGCAAAGGCCGCCGAAAAGGCGAGCACCACGAGGCCGATACCGCTGATCCAGGAAAACGCGGGCGCGATCGGCAGTTTTCCCTGACGCGGACCCCAAAGCGCGAAGGCCGCAAGCAGGTTCCAAACGATCACATATGCCGCATACCGAACGAAGAAGCCCGTGACGTTGAGATAGAACGCGTTGACGAGGTTCGCGTCCGGATGGGCCCACACATAAAGCGAGCTCAGGCCGACGAAAGATGGGATCCCCGCGAGGCTCGCGACCGGCATGGTCGCGATCGCCGCATCGAGAATGGGCCGCGCCGTTTCCATCCAGTCGCCACCGCTCAGATCGTGCACCAGGACGAGCGTGACGCCGGCAAGCGGCAGACCGAGCCAGAATACGAAGCTGCACAGCCACACTCGCTGAAAAGCCGCCGGGTCGATGAGCCCGCCAACAACACAGCCGACGATCCCCAGCGCCCACAGGGCGCCGGCGCTGGGCGCGAGCCATGTCGCACGGCCTCTCATTGCAGTGCCTTTTGTTTGTCGGGGGGCACGTCAGCAAGGGAGGCGCTCGCGCTCGCCTGCAGCGCGCGGATATAAGCAGCGACGGCCCAGCGGTCCGTCGGTTCGACGCGGTCGGCGTACGAATACATGATGCCGTAGCCGTGAGTGATCACGTCATAAAAGTGCTGGCTCGGAACGTTGCGGAGCCTGTCGATGTTGTACGAAGGGGGCCGCGGGAAGCCGCGCTGCACGATCATTCCGTCACCCTCGCCGAGTCGGCCGTGGCAAGGCGAGCAATTGATGTCGAAGCGCTGTCTTCCTCGCTCCAGCAACGCCATCGTAACCGGGGGCGGAGACGGCGGCTTCAGCGGCTCGTCGCGCGCAACCGCGGTGGCCAGTGGCATCACCGGCCAGTTCTCCTGAGAGCCGTACGGCAGCTCATAGGGATTGCGCCTCGCCTGATTGGCCATGTTGTCGCAAGCCGCGAGCGCGAGCGTCAGACCGACGAGCGCGATTGCCGAGCGCCGCTTCATGCGCGCACCTCCTCGATCCGCTCGGCGCCGAGAAGCGCGAACTCTCTCCGGATCAAGTCGGCATCGAAACGCGGATCGGTCGATTCCACACAAATCACAAACCGATCGCGCGAGGCGCGCTCGAACGCATCCGCCTCGAATATCGGATGATAGAGCTTGGGCAATCGCGAGGCCGCCAGCATGCCGACAAAGCCGGCCGCGACGGCAACGAGCAGCATGAACTCGAACGTTCCGACGACGAATGCCGGCCAGCTGTTGAACGGGCGGCCGCCGACGTTGAGGGGATAATTGAAGGCTTCGCCCCAGTACTGGATCCAGTAGCCCCAGGCCGCGCCCACGATCGCAGCCCCGAACATGAGGAGCGGCAGGAAGCGTTTTGGCCCGGGATGGATGATCTCGGCCAATCCTTCGACCGGGTAAGGCGTGTAGGCCTCAAATGCGCGGAACCCGGATTGGCGCAGCTGTCTTGCCGCGTCCCTGACGGCGTCGGGCGTATCGAAAGTGGCAATGATGCCGAAAAGGCTCTTCATTTTGACTTCTCTTGTTCGATTATCTCACGCACTTCCGCAATCGAGACGATCGGCGCAAAGCGCAGAAACAGGAAAAACAATGTGAGAAACAGACCGATCGTGCCGGCGAGCGCCGCCCAATCCCAGAAGGTGGGATAGAAAACGCCCCAAGAGGACGGCATGTAATTATGGGCGAGGCTGGAGATCACGAATACGTAGCGTTCCTGCCACATGCCGACGATGATCCCGCTGCAAATCAGGAGCAGCAGGAGCTGATTGCGGCGAACGAACGGGAACCACAGCAGCTGAGGGATGACGACGGTCAGGACCTTCTCGGCCCAGAACGCAGGAGAGGTGAAACCGAAAATGCGCTGGTAATATTCCGTCTTCTCCGCGACGCCGCTGCCGTACATCGGGCCGAAGGATTCCCACACGTAGGCATACATGAGCATCAAACTGCCAACGAGAATGAGCTTGGCCATCGCATTGAAGTGATACTCGGTGAGAACGTCCTGCAGGTTGTACCCCCAGCGCACCAGGATCGTCAGCATGACGATTACCGCCGTGCCGGAAACGATGGCGCCGAAGTAAAAGTAGGGCGAGAACTGGGTGTCGTGCCACCCGGGCGTAAGGCCGGCCGCAAAGTCGAGTCCGACGACGCTGTGGACCGAGACGACCATCGGCGCCATGATCGCCGACATAATCGCGTAGACGACGCGCTGGTTTTGCCATTCCGCTGCCGAGCCGCGCCAGCCGAGCGCCAAAATCCCGTAAAGGATGCGCTTTCGTTTGGTTTGCGCGAGATCGCGGACGGTCGCGAGGTCCGGGAGGATCCCGGTGTAATAATAAAAGACCGACATGATGATGTAGCAGATGAGGCAGATGAAATCCCACCACAGCGGGCTTCGCGGCTGCGGCCAGACGCCCATGACGTTCGAGTAGGGGAACAGCCAATAAAACAGCCCCGGGCGGCCGAGATGCATGATCGGCATCAGGCCGGCGCAGGGCGCGGCTGAGAGCAGCATGCTTTCGGCGATCCGGTTGGTGGCCGAGCGCCAGGGCGAGCGCGTCAAGAAGAAGAGGGCGGAGACGATCGTCCCGCCGCTCGCCAATGCGATCCACCAGACATATTCGGCGATGGCAAATCCCCAGGCGACCGGGATGTCGACGCCCCATACGCCGATGCCGTTGATGAACAGCCACGCCATTTGCACGACCAAGACGATCAACAGCGCGAAAGAAATTCCGAAACCCACCCACCACCACAGCGGCGCGCGGTCGATCAGCACGCGGCTGCTGACCTCCTCGCTTACTGAGGTCAGCGTGACGTGCGGCGCGATCACCGGCGCGTCAGGGGACAGTCCGCTTGGCAGCGTTATCGACATTGCTCATCCGTCGGCGTTCACGACTGATCTTCTTTGATCGCGGGGTTCGGATTTCTGATCAGCGCGCTGTAGCTGGTGCGCGGCCGCGTATTGAGCTCTTCGAGCAGGACGTAATCGATGGGGCTCGCCTTCCGTTTCGAGACCGCGCTGCTGGGATCGTTTCGATTGCCGAAAATGATCGCCTGCGTCGGGCAGGCCTGCTGGCACGCGGTGACTATTTCGCCGTCGCGAATGTCCCGCTCGTCCCTGTCGGCGGCGATCTGCGTCGTTCTAATCCGCTGAATGCAATACGAGCATTTTTCCATCACGCCGCGGCCGCGCACCGACACTTGCGGATTCCACGATTCGGGCGGCCGCTCGTTCTTCTCCGCAAAGGCGAAGAAATTGAACCGGCGCACCTTGTAGGGACAGTTGTTCGAGCAGAACCGCGTGCCGACGCAGCGGTTGTAGACCATCAGGTTGAGGCCTTCGTGATCGTGCACGGTCGCATGCACCGGGCACACCACTTCGCACGGCGCGTTCTCGCACTGCATGCAGGGCATCGGCTCGAACGCGACATCCGGCCTATCGACGGAACCCGAGTAATAGCGATCGATCCTGAGCCAATGCATGACGCGCTCGGCAAGGACCATGTCCTTGCCGACGATGGGCACGTTGTTTTCCGCCTGGCAGGCGATGGTGCACGCTTGGCAGCCGATGCAGGAATTGAGGTCGATCGCCATCGCCCAAGCACGGCCGGGATATTCAACCGGCGGATAGAGCGATTCCGGCGTCTGATCTTTTTTCACCAATGAAGTGGGGTTCCTGTTGAATTGGTCGAGGGTGCCCTCCTGAATGAGGTCGCGCCCGAGCACCCGATCCTGATGCTGCGTCGTCGCCAGCCGATATTGGTCGCCGGTCTTTTTGATCGAGTCGCTCTGAGCGTTCCAGGGGTCGTCTTTCCGCCGCACGCGATAGGCGTCGAACCCAGCGCCGGCTCCGAGGCCTCCCGCCGTGCGCCCCCAGCCCAGCGGCAGCGTGATGCAGCCCGGCGTTTGGCCTGGCAGGACATAGACCGGCGCCCGCACGGTCGCCCGGTCGATCGCGATCTCCACGACGTCGTGGGTGTCGATGCCGAGCCGCGTCGCCGTGCTCGGCGCCACGAGCACCGCGTTGTCCCAAGTCAGCCGCGTGAACGCGCGCGGCATCTCGAGGAGCCACGGATTATCGGCGTAGCGTCCGTCCCAGTTTCCCTCGTCCGAACGAAAGAGGACCCACGTCGCACCGGCGCGCGGAGGCGCCGGCGGCTGCAATCCGCTGATCGCATTCCTGTTGGGCGAAAGCGATGCGGGCGCCTCGGCCGTATCGGGAACGACGCCGGCGCGGACGGCCTCGTGCCAAAATGAATCGAAGTCTCCGCGATTCTCCTGCTCGGCTCGTTGCCTCCAGAATTGGCGCAGCAGGCTGTAATCGTTCGGCGTCGCGTGACCTTGCAACAGCGCGACAACCTCGTGTGCCGAATGGCCGCCGTAGAGAGCCCGCGCCTGCGGTTGCTGAATCGTGACGGTGCCGTCGAAAGCGCGAGCGTCGCTCCAGGCCTCGTATTCGTGCGCGCAGGGCAGGCGCCACGTGCTCGCACGCGCTGTCTCGTCGTTATAGAGCGCGAGCGAGACCGAGAACGGCACGTGTTTCAAGGCGCCGGCAAAGTCGAGGTCCGCGGGCGCGTCATAAACCGGATTCGCGCGGATGATGATCAGTGTATCGACGTTGCCGGTATTCATGTCGCCGACGAGTTCAGATAAAGACTGCAATTTCGGCCCGGCGTTCGCCTCGATCGGGGCGATCAGGCGCACGGTTTTCCCGAACGCGTCGAGCGTCGCGTTGATCGCGTCCGCCAGGATGTGAACGTCGGCCGGCTGCTCGCGTCCGGTGTGCACGAGCGCGTTGCCTTTGTGCTGCGCCAGATCGTCGGCGGCGGCTTTCAGCCAAGCCGCGTGCGCATTCTCCTGCTGGGACCATTCCGCCGGCCCCGCCCCGAGCAGTCCGGCGAGGTAACGCACCGACCCGCTGATCTCATCCGGCCGCATCTGGAGACGATGATCGGCTTTGGCGCCGAGCAGCGTCGGTGTGCTCTCGATCGCGTACACCCGGCTCATCTTCCCGCCGGTCTCACTCGGGCGCCGGTGCGCGGCGAAAGCGCGTGCGTAAGCCAACCAGCCGGGCGTCGCCGAGATGAGGTCGCTTTCGATTGCGAATATTCTCTCGACGGCGCTCAGGTCGAACGTCCGCTCGACTGGCCGCCCAAAGCTCGCGGTTGCGGCGGCGAACTCGTTGTCGCGATGGAGCGGTTCCCACTGATGCCAGCGCATGGCGGGAAACTGCTGCTGCAAACTTGCGAACTGCGCCGCGAGCAACGGCGAGGTCACGGTTCCGGTCAGGATACGCAGCCCGTCACCGTTGCGCGCTATGAGGGCGCCGCGCCGATCGTAGAGAGCAGCGACGAAAGCTTCCCACGTGCTGATCTGTCCGTTGCCGACGACGAGTTGCGCGCGGCGCGGGTCGTAGAACTCGAGAATGCTCGCCTGCATGATCGCGCTCGACCCGCCGAGGCTCGCCGGATGATCCGGATTGCCTTCGACCTTGATCGGCCGCGCCATCTGATGAGCAACAAGAACCCCGGTCGCATACCCTTCGTGCGTTGTCGCCGTGGCGTAGAAACGATTGCGTCCAGGAATGACGTTTTCTGGTTCTCGCACGTACGGAAGAAGCTGGCGCGGATTGGGCTCCGTTCCACAGCCCGCTAATCCGCCGAGCGCCATCGATGCCGCCATCAGCTGCAGAAAGCGGCGGCGGTCGAACGCATTGACGATGTCGCGGAAACGCGGAACCTCGCGTTCGACGATCGCGGCGAACTCCGTCGTCTCGGACAATTCTTCCAGCGTGCGCCAATACGTGCGAGCGGATTGCATCATCGGTGGCAAACCCCGCAATCGGATAGATTCTCGGTATGAACGTGATAGTCGGCCATCAGGGCTTCACCGGACGGCGTCGAAGGCGTGCGGCGCCAATCCGGAGTGGTGACCTGATCGCGCGGACGAAGATGCGGCGCGGGATCGCGGTGGCACGAGAGACACCAGCTCATGTAAAGCGTCCGCGCCTTCCAGGTCAGATCCATGTCGCCGATCGGACCATGACACTCGGTGCAGCCGACGCCTTTCGCGATGTGAATGCTGTGATCGAAAAAAACATAGTCCGGCAGCGTGTAGACGCGGTTCCAGCGGAGCGGAATGTTTTCGGCGAGGCTCTGACGGTCTGGCGCGAGCATCGCCGCGTTCCTCCACACCTGAGAGTGACAGGTCATACAGATCGCGGTGGAAGGCATTCCCGCGCTCGACGACGTCTCGACCTTGGTGTGACAATAGCGGCAGTCGAGTCCGAGGCCGCTGACGTGGTGCTTATGGCTGAACGGGATCGGCTGCTCCGGCGCAAATCGCTCCTGGGTATTGTAGCCGATCACAGGAACCACCCGGATCGCCAAAAGCAAACATGCGCCTAACAGGACAGCGCCTATGAGCGCGGCGTTCATGAACAAGTTTGCTCGCGGGGTGAAGATCGCCACCGGCGCGTCCTCGCGGCGAAGGATGAAGACCTGTGACCCGAGCGAGTCGCAGCGAATTGCTCATGGTAATTCTGTACGAGATGCGTTGGTTCCCGGCAGGAGCGTTCTTCGATTGGCGCATGCTCTCGGCTTGGCATTCTGAGCGATCGAACGGCCGAGCTGACAATTTGGACCATCCAAGTCGGGTTTCCGACTCGCGAGGGGGCGGACACAAACTAAAAAACCGCGCCGATGGGACGCGGCAACGCGTTCGTAAGCCGAAAATATCGGCGAAGCTGAGATGCTGGTTCAGTAAGGCCCGATGAGTTCCGAGACGCACCGTTGCGAGCCATCCGGCCGGCGGCAACTCCAATCAGCGCCGTCGAGACCGGGCCTTACATCCATCACAGGCGCGACCTGGTTCAAGCCGATAATGGCTTGGGTCTCGGAGGCTGAACTCGTTTCAATCGGCGGAAGTGGGGGAGTACCCACGCAGCACAATTCCGTGGGGCTGCGGGCTCCCTTATCCCGCGTCGAGTGATCGAGGGCGAATGCTGCGGAGCCAGCCCCGATAACGACAGCTACGGCAAAAGCAAAGGCGCGCACCACCATGGAAACCTCCCGGCACCGACACGTTACGCAACGCCAAGTCGGGTCGCAGGTTCCATTCCGGACATTCGGTTGATCATGATGTTTTTCCGATCATTCTCTGGCCGAGGGCGCGATAGGTAATTAGGTGAGGGGAACAGAACAAATAACAGTAGCGTTGGCCGTTCGAACCAATCAAACCGCCACGGAGGCGTGATGAATCGTAAACCCACACCGACGAGAGAGAAGCCGCCGCCCCACACCGATGAGGCAAGGTCGCCTGACCGGCGGCGGCCGCCTGAGCCGTTCGAAGAATGCGGCCCTTCGGGTGGCTATGGAGGCGCCGGGACGGACGAGGGGGAAGAGGACGATTAAGCGGCATTGGCGAGCGTCTCAGCGCAAATTTTCAAATCCGAGACGAAGCGGCGGTATTCGGCGGCCTTGTCGCGCGCATCCACGATCCGCAGCAGATAGGAGGGATGGATGGTGACGAGAAGCC
The DNA here is from genome assembly GCA_019243195.1 of Hyphomicrobiales bacterium. GTDB lineage: Bacteria > Pseudomonadota > Alphaproteobacteria > Rhizobiales > Xanthobacteraceae > AP-16. Next base: position 4,997 of record JAFAUQ010000260.1, on the reverse strand, counting down.
GGGTGCCGTCCTCGCGCTCGACCACGTTTCCGCGCACCCGGGCAATGACCACCGGCCGCTCGAACAGGCTGCGCGCCGCAGTCGCCCCCAGCGCGACGATCAGCTCCGGTTTGACGATTGCGCGCTCGTGTTCGAGCCACCAGCGGCAGCGGTCGATCTCGTAGGTGTTCGGCTTCTTGTGCAGCCGGCGCTTGCCGCGTGGCTCGAATTTGAAATGCTTCACTGCATTGGTGACGAAGATGGTGGTGCGGTCGAGCCCGGCTTCGGCGATCGCGCGGTCGAGCACGCGGCCGGCCGGTCCCACGAACGGCTTCCCGGCGAGGTCTTCGTCATTGCCGGGCTGCTCGCCGACGAACATGACCTTCGCGCGGGAGGGTCCTTCGCCGGGAACCACCTGGGTGGCGTTGCGATAGAGCGGGCAACGGGTGCAGCCGGCTTCCGCCTCACGCAGGGTAGCGAGGGTCGTGATTTCCGCGTGCGGCATGCAGGCGCCCTTCGTCACAAATCTTAACGGCTGGCTGCATTTATTTGTTCCTGGGGCGGGCTGCGGAAACGGGGAACCAAACCGGCACGCCCGGATTGTCCCGGCGCACAAGGAGAGCTTCATGCCCCCGACCAGCGAGCCTGCTACTGCCCAAATAACGCTGAACAAACCGGACGTCGACTTGGCGGTCGTGGACAGCGCCGCGCCCATATTCGGCATCGCGCTCGGGATGGTCGTGATGATCGTGCTTGCCCTCAACGCGCTCGCGTACTGAGCCAGCGAGGCCACGGTGGCGGATCGGACACATCGGCGCGCGAGTTTGCCGCAGACCAAGGCGGCCACGGACCCGAGGACGGATTCTGCGGACATTCCTTTGGTCGGAGCCGGGATCGCGCCAGTTGCCGGTCACGATGAGCGATCTCCCCACGCCGATACCAGCGAAGGCGCTTCCGAACGCAAGCAAACTTTTAGAAAACGGCTGGCCGAGAAGGTCGAGCAGAGCGGCGCGGAGCATCCGGACGGCTCGGCGCCGCCGCTTGATCGGCTGACCGAGGACCTCGATCCCAACAAGGACCTGTGAAGGAACCGCCGCCGCGCGGCGGTGGTTAACCCGCAACTCGGCCCGCTTCTCGGGCCGAAAGCCGCGGGAGGTTCCATGGAAAAGAAGACCAGCGCGCCAACGGCGGAGCAAGCGCGCGTGCCGCTGAACCGGCGCGCCTTCCTCTCCGCCGGGGTGTCGTCCGCCGCCGTGCCGCTGTTTGCTCGTGGGGTGCATGCGGAAACGGTCGAGCTTGTTCGGCCGGCGGCCGATCCCCGCGATCCGGCAAACGTTACCCTCGAAGTCAACGGACGGACGCGACGCGTGGCTCTCGACGTGCGCGCGAGCCTGCTCGACGCCCTGCGCGAGCACCTCGGCCTCACTGGAGCAAAGAAAGGCTGCGATCACGGACAATGCGGCGCGTGCACGGTGCTCGTCGAAGGTCGCCGGGTGCTCTCGTGCCTGACATTGGCGGTCGCGGCCAACAACCGGCCGGTGACGACCATCGAAGGCTTGGCCGGCACGGACGGTTCGCTGCATCCGATGCAGCAAGCCTTCATCGATAACGACGCGTTCCAATGCGGCTATTGCACGCCGGGGCAGATCATGTCGGCGGTCGCCTGCGTGCATGAAGGCCACGCGCGCACCGATGCCGACATCCGCGAATACATGAGCGGCAACCTCTGCCGGTGCGCCGCCTATCCGAACATCGTCGCAGCGATCAAACAGGCCAAAACGACTATGCGCGAGGCGTGACATGCGGCCCTTCATTTACGAACGCGTCGACGGCCCCCAGGCCGCGCTTGCTGCTTTCGCAGCGGCGCCCGCCGACGCCGATCGACAGTATCTTGCCGGCGGCACGACGCTGGTCGACCTGATGAAACTCGAGGTGATGCGACCGCAGGTGGTGATCGACATCAACGCGCTCGATCGCACCGCGGCGGGGCGCATCGACGCAAGCCCGCGCGGGCTGCGGCTCGGCGCCATGATCCGCATGGGGGACGCTGCCGAGCATCCCGTTGTCGCGCGCGATTACCCTCTGATCGCCCAGACACTCAAGCTGGCGGCGAGTCAGCAGCTGCGCAACATGGCGCGCTTAGGCGGCAACGTGCTCCAGCGCACCCGCTGTCCCTATTTCCGCGATGTATCCTACCCGGCTTGTAACAAACGAAATCCGGGCTCCGGCTGCACGGCGCTCGAGAGCATTCACCGCGACCACGCCGTCCTTGGCGCGAGCGACGCGTGCATCGCCCTCTACCCAGGTGATTTCGCCCAGGCGCTGATCGCGCTTGACGCACTTGTGGAACTGGCGGGGCCCGAGGGCGAGCGCAGGATCTCATTCGGCGAACTGCACCGCATGCCGGGCGACTCGCCCCACCTCGAGACGACGCTTCAGCCGGGCGAGCTCATCACCGGGTTCCTTGTGCCAGCGGCGCCATGGACGCGGCGCTCGCTTTATCTGAAGGTGCGCCAGCGCGAGTCTTATGAGTTTGCGCTGGCGTCCGCGGCGGTGGCGCTCGACCTCGACGCGGACCGCATGGTGCGTGGCGCGCGAATTGCGCTCGGCGGCGTTGCGACAATTCCCTGGCGCGCTCAGGACGCCGAGGCGGCCGTCCTGGGCAAATCCCTCGACGAGCAGGCGGCAGCGGCGGCGGCCGACGCCGCCTTCGCTAATGCCAAGCCGCGCACCGACAACGCCTACAAGGTTGCGCTCGGCAAGCGCACGCTTGTGCGCGCGCTGCTGCAAGCCGCGACGATGGAGACGTGACATGGCAATCGCAGCCGCGCCCGCACCTCAGGCCAATATGGGCGAACCCGCCCCGCGGGTCGACGCGCGCCAGAAAGTGACCGGCGAAGCGCGCTACCCGTCGGATTTCCCAGTCGCCAATCCGGCCTATGCGGTGCTCGTCACCAGCGCGATCGCCAAGGGGCGCTTGGTCGACCTCGATATCGACGCCGCGAAAGCTGTGCCCGGCGTGCTCGATATTCTCACGCAGGACAATACCGGCGAGCTGAAAGAGTTGAAGTTCGGAGCCGGTGGCGGCGGTGCCTCAACCTCCATCCAGAAGCTCGGTCCGGAGATCGCCCATGACGGGCAGATCATCGCCATGGTGGTCGCCGACACCTTCGAGGCCGCGAGCGAGGCCGCATACAAAGTCAAGGCGAACTACGCGGCCGAAGCGCCGAGCGCTTCATTCGACTCCTCGGGGGTGACGGCAGAAGACGTCACCAAGGTTTCCGAACGGCACAAACATATGCCGCAGGCAGGCGACGCCGAGCAGGCGCTCGCCGCCGGCGATGTGGTACTTGACGCCGAATACGGAACGCCGACGCAACATCATAATCCGATCGAGCTGTTCACGACGACCTGTGTTTGGAACGGCGATCGCCTCACGGTCTATGAGCCGAGCCAGTTCGTCTACGGCATCAAGAATGGGCTTGCCAAAAAGATGGGGGTCGATGCGGAGAACGTGCGCGCGGTGAGCCCGTACGTCGGCGGTGCCTTCGGCTCCAAGGGGCAGTTCACGCCGCGCACCGGTCTCGTGGCACTTGCCGCGCGCAAACTCAATCGGCCGGTCAAGCTCGTCCCCACCCGGGCCCAGGGCTTCACCATCGCGACGTACCGGGCGGAAACGCGGCACCACGTGCGTCTCGGCGCCCAGCGCGACGGCAAGCTCGTCGCGTACAGCCACCAAGGCCGGGAAATCACCTCGCGTCCCGACCCTTACGCGGTCGCGGGCGTCGAGGATAGCGCGCATCTTTACGCCTTCGGCACGGTCGCTACGCACGTCGATATCGTGCACGCCGACCGCAACACGCCGGGGTTCATGCGCTCGCCGCCGGTGGTGCCCTACATCTATGCGCTGGAAAGCGCGATGGACGAGCTGGCGGTCAAGCTCAACATGGACCCGGTCGAGCTGCGCCGGATCAACGACACGACGCAGGATCCCGTCACCGGGAGGCCGTTCTCCAGCCGCTCGCTGATGAAGTGCTACGACGCGGCTGCGGAAAGCTTCGGCTGGTCGCGCCGCAATCCGCAGGTCGGCGCCATGCGCGATGACGATTGGCTTGTCGGCCTCGGTTGCGCGACAGCGGTTTATCCCACGCACGTCGGTGCCTGCACGGCGCGTGTGCGCCTGCTCCCGACCGGGGAAACACGGGTGCAGATCGCCGTACATGAAATCGGCAACGGCGCCCGTACGGTGATCGCGCAAATGGCGGCCGAGCGGCTGGGCGTACCGCTCTCTTCCGTCAGTGTCGAACTGGGTGACAGTAGCCTGCCGCCCGGACCGGTCGCCGGCGGCTCCAATACGACCGCGAGTTCGTGCTCGACCGTGCTCAAGGCCTGCGACGCGATTGTCACAAAGCTGGGCGGCGTGGCAGGCCAGACGCCGCGCAATCCGCAGGCGCTCGCCGATCAGTTCAAGCGGCTCGGTGTCGGCGCCATCGAGGAATACGCGGAGTTCATTCCCGCCGGCGTTTCGCCCGATGCGGTGCAGAAACTTTATAACGGAACGTCAACCCAGACCGGCGGCCACGCGGGCGAGAAGCTGATGTATGCGATGGGTGCGGAGTTCGTCGAAGTGCGCATCAACGAGCGCACGCGCGAAATCCGTGTGCCGCGCATCGTCGGTGCGTTTGCCGCCGGCCGCATCATGAACACGCGCACCGCGCGCAGCCAGCTGATGGGCGGCATGATCTGGGGCATCAGCTCGGCGCTGCACGAGGCAACCGAAGTCGACCCGCGCTCGGCGCGTTACGTGAACGATAATCTCGCCGACTATCTGATCCCGGTGAATGCCGACGTCGATCAGGTCGACGTGATCCTGGTGTCGGAAGAGGATTCGTCCGTGAACCCGGTGGGTGTCAAAGGGCTCGGGGAGCTCGGCAATGTGGGCACCGCGGCGGCGGTCGCCAATGCGGTCTATCACGCGACCGGACAGCGCATCCGGCAACTGCCGATCCGTATCGAGC
>JAFAUQ010000159.1 GCA_019243195.1 Hyphomicrobiales bacterium | reverse complement strand
GAATTCCAGAAGGAGCAGGGCATCGACCTGCGCCGCGACAAGCTCGCGCTGCAACGCCTCAAGGAGGCGGCCGAGAAGGCCAAGATCGAGCTGTCCTCGACGACGCAGACCGAGATCAACCTGCCGTTCATCACGGCGGATGCTTCGGGTCCGAAGCATCTGACGTTGAAGCTCACGCGCGCCAAGTTCGAGGCGCTGGTCGACGACCTGGTCCAGAAGACCATGGAGCCGTGCCGCAAGGCGATCAAGGATGCCGGCATTTCGGCCGCCGAGATCAACGAAGTGGTGCTGGTCGGCGGCATGACGCGCATGCCGAAGGTTCAGGAAGTCGTGAAGCAGCTGTTCGGCAAGGAGCCGCACAAGGGCGTCAATCCGGACGAGGTGGTGGCCATCGGTGCTGCCATTCAGGCCGGCGTGCTGCAGGGCGACGTCAAGGACGTGCTGCTGCTCGACGTGACGCCGCTCTCGCTCGGCATCGAGACGCTCGGCGGCGTGTTCACCCGCATCATCGATCGCAACACGACGATCCCGACCAAGAAGAGCCAGGTGTTCTCCACGGCCGAGGACAATCAGACCGCAGTCACCATCCGGGTGTTCCAGGGCGAACGCGAGATGGCGAGCGACAACAAAATGCTCGGCCAGTTCGACCTGGTCGGCATTCCGATGGCGCCGCGCGGCGTGCCGCAGGTCGAAGTCACTTTCGACATCGACGCCAACGGTATCGTCAACGTCTCCGCGCGCGACAAGGCCACCGGCAAGGAGCAGCAAATCCGCATCCAGGCCTCGGGCGGCTTAAGCGAAGGCGACATCGAGCGCATGGTGAAGGACGCCGAGGCGCACGCCGAGGAAGACAAGAAGCGCAAGGCGCAGGTCGAGGCGAAGAACCAGGCCGAGGCGCTCATCCACACCACCGAGCGCGCGCTCGCCGAGCACGGCGCGAAGGTTGGTGAGACCGAGCGGCGGGCCATCGAGACTGCACTCGCGGATCTCAAGGAGGCCCTGAAGGGCGACGACGCCGAAGCGATCCGCGCCAAGACCAACACGCTCGCCCAAGCTTCGATGAAGCTCGGGGAGGCCATGTATGCCCAGGCCCAGCAGGGCCAGGGCGGCCCCGGCGAGGGCGGCGGTACTGCCGGCGGTCCATCCTCCGGTGGCGGCGCGACGGAGGACGTGGTCGACGCGGAGTTCACCGAAGTCGACGACGACAAGAAAAACAAAAAGTCGGCTTGAGCCTCAGGACGCCGGGAGGCGGGCGTGGCATCCGAAGTCGATTCCATCGACCAGGACCGCCCGCGCTCCCGCGCATCGCGCGCGGGCGCGCGCTTTCCATCGCGATTAGAGCGGGATGACTTTTCGTTGAATCGTCATCCCGGTCTAACAGCTTCTTGGCGCATGATCTTTTTCCGAAAACCGGTGTCCACTTTTCGGGATCACGCGCTAGGCGATGACCCGCCGGCCGCACGGGCTGGCGGCTGAGAGCGGATATGGCGAAACGCGACTATTACGAAGTGCTCGGCGTTGCGCGCGGCGCGAACGAGGCGGACCTCAAGTCCGCCTTTCGCAAGCTCGCGATGAAATTTCATCCGGACCGCAATCCCGGCAACAAGGATTGCGAGCATCACTTCAAGGAAGTCAACGAAGCCTACGACGTCCTCAAGGACGCGCAGAAACGCGCGGCTTATGATCGTTTCGGCCACGCCGCTTTCGAGCACGGCACGGGCGGCGCCGGGTTCGGTGCCGATTTCGCCTCGAGCTTCGCGGATATTTTCGAGGATTTGTTTGGTATGGGCGGGGCTCGGCGCGGCCGTCCATCCGGGCGCGAGCGCGGCGCCGACCTGCGCTACAACATGGAGATCGCGCTCACCGAGGCCTTCACCGGCAAGACCGCGCAAGTCCGCATTCCGACCGCCGTCAGCTGCGAGGTGTGCTCGGGGAACGGCGCCAAGGCCGGCTCGCGCCCGAAAACCTGCCCGACCTGCGGCGGCTATGGCAAGATCCGCCACGCCCAGGGTTTCTTCACGATGGAGCGCACCTGCCCGGCGTGCCACGGTCGTGGCCAGGTGATCGAGGACCCGTGTCCGACCTGCGCCGGCTCCGGCCGCGTCACGCGCGAGCGCACCCTTGCGGTCAACATCCCGGCCGGCGTCGAGGACGGCACGCGCATCAGGCTCGCGGGCGAAGGCGAAGCCGGCGCGCGCGGCGGTCCTTCCGGCGACCTCTACATTTTCATCTCGCTCGCTCAGCATCCGTTCTTCCAGCGCGACGGCGCCGACCTGCACTGCCGCGTCCCGATCTCCATGGTGACGGCGGCGCTCGGCGGCGGCTTCGACGTGCCCACCATCGACGGCGGCAAAACGCGAGTGAAAGTGCCCGAGGGCACGCAGTCCGGGCGCGTGTTCCGGCTGCACGGCAAGGGCATGCCGGTGCTGCGCGCGCGCGGGACCGGTGACATGTACGTCCAGGTGATGGTGGAAACGCCACAGAAGCTGAGCAAGCGCCAGAAGGAAATTCTGGCCGAGTTCGATCGCCAATCCTCTGGCGAGACCCACCCCGAATCCGCGGGATTCTTCACGAAGGTGAAGGAATTTCTCGACGGTTTCGGGAACCATCCTGACCCTGCCTGAGTAGAACCCAGGGCGGTAATTGCTTGACCCCAGTGGTTTAGCCCTTTACCGGTGAAGTTCACGGTTTCGTCATCTGCGTTTCCCAATGATGCCGTCGCAATCGCTCCGGGTCCTCGAGAAGAAACCCCCTCGTTTCGACGACGAGGTCCGGTTCATCCGGTCCTGGTTGGAAAAGCCATTATCCACCGGTGCGGTGACGCCGTCCGGCCGCGTGCTTGCGCGCGCCATGGCGCGCTATGTCGAGCCTGAGCTGCCCGGACCGGTCGTGGAGTTGGGACCCGGCACCGGCCCGGTCACCGAAGCGCTCGTGGCGCACGGCGTCGATCCGGCGCGCTTGGTCCTCGTCGAGTTCAACCCAACCTTCTGCCAGTTGCTGCGCGCCCGTTTTCCCGCCGCGACCGTGATCCAGGCGGATGCCTACGGGCTACGCCGCGCGCTCTCGACCCTGCTGCGTCAGCCGGCCGCCGCCATGGTGTCGGGGCTGCCGATGTTCACGAAGCCGGTGCGCACGCGCGTGCGCCTGCTGCGCGATGCGCTCGCGCTGCTGCTGCCGGGCGCCCCCTTCGTCCAATTCACCTATGCGGTCGTGCCGCCGATTCCGCATTCGTTTGCCCGCGTGACCGCGGAAGCCTCCGAGCGCATCTGGATGAACCTGCCGCCCGCGCGGGTCTGGGTCTATCGTAAAGGCTGACCGCCGCGCTCGCGGAAGCCAATCCATGCCGATCCCGAAGATTCTTGTGTTGGCCGGTTCGATCCGCACCGGCTCGTTCAACGCGCGCCTCGCGGCGCTTGCCGCCAAGGAGATCGCGCGCGCCGAGGCCGAGGTCACGCGGATTTCGCTTCTCGATTTTCCGCTGCCGCTTTATGACGGCGATCACGAAGCGCGCTCGGGCGCGCCGGAGAACGCGGTGAAGCTCAAGCGGATGTTTTGCGCCCATCAGGGGGTGTTCATCGCCAGCCCCGAGTACAACGCTTCGCTCACGCCGCTGCTCAAGAACACGATCGATTGGCTCTCCCGCGTGCGCGAGAACAAAGAGCCAGCGCTCGCCGCCTATCGCAACCGGGTATTTGCGCTCGGCTCCGCTTCGAACGGGACCTATGGCGGTATGCGCTCTGTCATGGCGCTGCGCCACGTGCTCGAACTCGGCTGCGGCGCGCTGGTGATCCCGGAGCAGATCGCGGTGCGCGAGGCGAGTCACGCGTTCGAGGAAAATGACGACCTCAAGGACGAACGCAGCGCGGCTTTGCTCAGGACGCTGGCACGGCGGCTGGTCGAGCTGGCCCGGCTGGTCGCATGAAAGGAGCAAATAGATGACGCTGAGCCCGCGCGAGCGGCTGATCGTCGCCCTCGACCTGCCGTCGGTCGAGGCCGCGGAGAAGATAGTCGAGCGGCTCGGCGACACCGTCGCGTTCTATAAGATCGGTTATCAGCTCGGTTTCGCCGGTGGCCTGCCGCTCGCGCGTGCGCTCGTGCAAGCCGGCAAGCAGGTCTTCCTCGACATGAAACTGCACGACATCGCCAACACGGTCGCGTGCGGCGTCGAGAGCATCGTCAACATGGGCGTGACGTTTCTCACCGTTCATGCCTATCCGCAGACGATGCAGGCCGCGGTCGCGGCGAGAGCCGGGTCGAGCCTGAAACTCCTCGCCGTCACCGTCCTCACCTCTTACGACGACATCGACCTGCACGAGGCCGGCTACGCGCTCGGCGTGGACGAGGTGGTGACCGATCGTGCCAAGCGCGCACACGACCTCGGGCTCGACGGTATCGTCTGCTCGGCCGAGGAATGCCCGGCGCTGCATCTGCTGGTGGGCAATGACATGGTGCTGGTCACGCCCGGCATCCGGCCGGTCGGCAGCGCGCATGCCGACCAGAAGCGTGTAGTGACGCCGGCGAATGCGATTGCCGCCGGGGCCGATTATCTTGTGGTCGGCCGTCCGATCACCGCGGCGCCCGATCCGCCGGCGGCCGCCGCCGCGATCATTGCCGACATCGCTGCAGCTGCGCACTAAGGAGGACATATGCCGAAGGGATATTGGATCGGGCGCGTCGATGTGACCGAGCCCGACGGTTACAAAGCCTACGTCGCTGCTAACGCGGAGCCGTTTCGCAAATACGGCGCGAAATTCGTCGTGCGCGGCGGTACGTTCGAAGCGGTGGAGGGCAAGCCGCGCAGCCGCAACGTCGTGCTCGAGTTCAAGGACTACGCGACCGCGCTCGCGTGCTACCGCTCGCCCGAATACAAAAAGGCGATGGCGCTGCGCGAGGGCGCCGCGGTTGCCGATATCATCGTGATCGAAGGCTACGACGGCCCGCAGCCGACGGACTGATCGGATGACCTCTCACGTGGCATCCGCGCAGCCCAAGCGGCGGGCCTCCCCGCGGCTCGGTATCGTGTTGGCTGCGATCGCGGTCGTATGCCTGACGGCTCTCGCGGTCGCGGTTGTCCGGATGGAACTGGAGCTGACAGCGCCGGCCTTCGCGTTGATCGATCCGCCCCGCCCCGATATTCGTGATGATCTCCACCCCGAAATGGTAGTTATCCCTTCCCAGTCGGGCGCGAACCTCGCCGGCTGGTTCGTGAACGGTCGTCCGGGCGGCGGCGCGGTCGTGCTGATGCACGGCATCAAGGCGAACCGGATGAGCATGGTGCGGCGCGCCCGCCTGCTGCATGAAAACGGATTCTCGGTTCTTCTGTTCGATTTTCAGGCGCACGGTGAGAGTGGCGGAACGCGTATCACGGTCGGGCATCTGGAGGCGCTGGATGCCCGTGCGGCAGTTGAATTTGTTCGTCGGCGTCTGCCGGACGAGCGTGTCGGCGCGATCGGCGCGTCGCTCGGTGGCGCCGCGGCGCTGCTTGGCCCGGGTCCGCTGCCGGTTGATGCGCTCGTTCTCGAAGCGGTCTATCCGGACGTCGAGCGGGCTCTCGCAAACCGCCTGCGCCTCGTCTTAGGTCCCAACGGCGCAAACATTGCCGTGCCGGTGCTGATGCCCGTATTCGAGTTGTTTGCTCCTGCGGTCATCGGCGTATGGCCGAGCCAACTGCGGCCGATCGATCAGATCGCGGAAGTCACGGCCCCCGTCCTCGTTATCGCCGGCTCGAACGATCGCCGAACCACCCTCAAGGAAACACGCGAACTCTTCGCCCGCGCGCGCGAACCGAAATACCTATGGGTGGTCGAAGGCGCCGACCATGTCGATCTCGAAGCGTTTGCGCCTGATGAGTACCGTCGACGCGTCTTGCCGTTCCTTGATCGGCTCAGGCGCTCGCCGCAGCCTGAGGCGCGGTGAGCCGGCTTCACGTATCATCGTCGCCCCGCTATATGGCAGCTGATTAGTGGAGGCATGAGCCATGGCCGACATGCGGCTCGTGATCCTGGGCGCCGGCGGGCGCATGGGGCGCACGCTGGTCAAGACGATCGCCGATACGCCCGGCGCGGCCGTGGTCGGCGCGGTCGAGCAGGCGGGTTCGCCGCTGATTGGCCAGGACGCCGGCGTGCTGGCGGGCCTGCCCGCGAATGGAGTGAAGGTCGCGCCCGACCTCAAACCATTGCTCACGCAGGCCGACGGCATTCTCGACTTCACCGTGCCGGCGGCGACGATTGCGGCATCCGTACTCGCCGCAGAGGCGGGAAAGGTGCACGTGATCGGCACCACCGGGCTCTCCGGCGACGACATGGGCAAGCTCAGGGCGGCGGCGGCGCGGGCGACCATCCTGCAGTCGGGCAACATGAGCCTCGGCGTCAACGTGCTCGCTGCAGCGGTGCGGCGCGTTGCCCGCGCGCTCGATGAGGATTACGACATCGAGATCGTCGAGATGCATCACAACAAGAAAATCGACGCGCCGTCCGGCACCGCGCTGCTGCTCGGCCAAGCAGCCGCTCAGGGCCGGCAGATTGATCTCGAGAAGCGCTCCGAGCGCGGCCGTGACGGCATCACGGGCGCGCGCAAGCGCGGTGACATCGGCTTTGCCTCGCTGCGCGGCGGCACCGTGGTGGGTGATCACAGCGTGATCTTCGCGGGTGCCGCCGAGCGGCTCGAACTTACCCACAAGGCCGAGGACCGCATGCTGTTCGCGCGCGGCGCGATCAAGGCGGCGCTGTGGGCGCACGGCAAGCCACCCGGCCTCTACTCGATGGCCGACGTGCTCGGCCTGACTGATTTCTGACAAACACGATCAAGGGAATACGTCATGAGCGATCGCCTCCTCGTGCTCGTGCGCCACGGCCAGAGCGAATGGAATCTGAAGAATCTGTTCACCGGCTGGCGCGACGTCGACCTCACCGATGAGGGCGTTGCCGAGGCGCTGCGTGCCGGCCGCTCGCTCAAGGCGCAGGGGCTGCGCTTCGACGTGTCGTTCACCTCGGTGCTCAAGCGCGCGCAGCGCACGCTCGACATCATGCTCAAGGAATTGGGCCAGGAGAATCTTCCGGTGCTGCGCGACCAGGCGCTCAACGAGCGCGACTACGGCGATTTGGTCGGGCTCAACAAGGACGACGCGCGCAAACGCTGGGGCGACGAGCAGGTGCTCAAGTGGCGCCGCTCCTACGACATCGCGCCGCCCGGCGGCGAGAGCCTGCGCGACACGGCGGCGCGCGTGCTGCCCTATTACATCAAGGAAATTTTGCCGCGGGTGCTGCGCGGCGAGCGCGTGCTGGTCGCCGCGCACGGCAATTCGCTGCGCGCCCTCGTGATGGTACTCGACCGCCACACGACCGAATCGATCATCAAGCTCAACATCGACACCGGTGTGCCGCTGATCTATCGCCTCAACGCCGACTCGACGGTTGCCGAGAAGCGCGATCTCGCGGCGTGAGCACTAAGTTTTAGCTGGTCGCATTTCCGCGGAAAACCGGTGCCTACTTTTCCTGAAAATGCTCCGGCGGATATTTCCGTAGCGACTTCCGTCACCGCAACGGATCTTGCCCAGCTCGCCGAGGTTCTGGTCGACTGCGTCGCCGGCGGCGCGTCGGTGAGCTTCATGCCGCCATTCGAGCATGAGGACGGCAAAGCGTTCTTCACGAAAATCGCCGGGGAAGTCGCGCGCGCCGAGGCGGCGCTGCTCGTCGCGCGCGTTGACGGCCGCATCGTCGGCACGGTGCAGCTCGGGCTCGCGATGCCGCCCAACCAGCCGCATCGCGCCGACGTACGAAAGCTTTTGGTGCACCGAAGCGCGCGTGGCCGCGGCATCGGCATGGCGCTGATGACCGCCGCCGAGGACGCCGCCCGGGCGCGCGGCCGCACCCTCTTGGTGCTCGATACCGCGCTCGGGGACAATGCCGAGCGGCTCTACACGCGCGCCGGCTGGAGCCGCGTCGGGGTGATCCCGCACTACGCGTTGTTTCCCGACGGGAGCTGGTGCGACACGGTGTATTTCTGGAAGCAGATTTAGGCCGCTTCCACCCGCCCCGCCTCCCAGCCGAGCATCGCGCGCTTGCGGGTGATGCCCCAGTGATAGCCGGTGAGGTCGCCGCTCTTGCCCATGACGCGATGGCACGGCACCACGAACGACACCGGGTTCTTGCCCACCGCGGCCCCGACCGCGCGCGAGGCCGTGGGTTTGCCGAGCTTCGCGGCGATATCCGAATAGGTCGTCGCGCGTCCCATCGGAATGCCGAGCAGGGTTTCCCACACCCGAACCTCGAAATCGGTGCCGATCAGCACCACGCGCAGCGGCCGCTCGGGCCGCCACAGGGTCGGATCGAAGATGCGCCGGGCGATTGCGCCGGTGCGCTCCTTGTCCTCGGCGTAGCGCGCCTTGGCCCAGCGCCCGCGCATGTCGGCAAGCGCCGCGTCCTCTTCGCCCGGATCGGCGAAGGCAAGGCCCGCAAGCCCGCGCTCGGTCGTCATCACCAGCGCGTTGCCGAACGGCGAGGGGTGAAAGCCGTAGGCGACGCTCAAGCCCTCGCCGCCCGACTTCCATTCGCCCGGCGACATCGCCTCATGCGTGACGAACAGGTCGTGCAGCCGGCCGGGCCCAGAGAGGCCGACTTCGTAGGCGGCGTCGAGCACGCTCGCGGATGAGCGCAGCAGGCGGCGCGCGTTATCGAGCGTGATCGCCTGCAGGAACGCCTTGGGGGTGAGGCCCGCCCAGCGGCGGAACACGTGATGCAGGTCGGCGGTGGTGGTGCCGACCGCCACGGCGATTTCGTCAATCTCCGGCTGGGCACGCCAGTTCTCGGAGATGAAGGCGATGGCGCGCCGCACGACGGCGTAGTCGTCGGCCGCGCCGGAAAGGGGCGTGAGTTCGCTCACGCGATCGGGCGACAACATCGTGTCCTCCTGGGTCATCTGTCTTGCCCCGTTACCTAGGCCGCGCCTGGGCCCCTCTCCACCCGATTCCTGCCGATTTCACCGCTAATTCAGCACCGTCCGCGTGGGTCCGCGCCGCGCTTCCCCGAGGGCCGCCGAGAGCGCATTCGCAAAGCTCGCCTTTTCGGCCGGCCCCAGGAAGGTCGCGACCGGCAGGCGCCGCCCGTGCGACACCAGGAACAGCCGTTCGATGCCGAACTCTTCGTTAGTTTCCCGCTGCAGCCGGACCCACACCGGATTGAGCGTCCATTCGGCGACGCGGCCGCGATGGCTCACCTTGCGCACGGTAAGGGTGCTCGGCGTCATGGTCACCTGTTCGTAGGCCGCGGCGGTCCGGTAGCTCACTTTGAAGGCAATATAGATCAGCAGCACGTCGAGCCCGAAGAATCCCATCACCGGCCACGCGCCGGCGATGAAGAACACGAGGCCGGCGATGAAGCTGATGCCGCCGACGAGGCACATCAGCACGATAAACCCGGTGCGCCCGAGCGAACGGTGCGGCGTGAGCACCGCGGAAAACAATGTGGGTTCGTCGCTCGCGGCGTTGTCGGCGGCCATAGCGGTTCTCTATACGGATAAGATGGCCAAGCGGACCACCCGCCGCAACCGTGCGCCCGCGCGCCGCAAGCGCGCCGCCCCGCGCAAGCAAAAGCGCGTCGCCAAGAAATCGACGCGTCTCGCCACGACCGCACGCGTGCGCCGTCCGCCCAAGGCCGCCATGGCCGCGGTCGCGGCCGGCAAGACCATGAGCGCCTGGACAGCGGATGAAATCGAGACCGCGTTCCGGCGCTTTGCTGCCGCCAATCCGGACCCGCGCGGCGAACTCAAGCACGTCGATCCGTACACTTTGCTGGTCGCCGTCGTGCTTTCCGCCCAGGCGACCGACGCCGGCGTCAACAAGGCGACCGGGCCGCTCTTTCAGGTCGCCTCAACCCCCGCCGCCATGGTGGCGCTCGGCGAGGAGAAGCTGCGCGACTACATCAAGACCATCGGCCTCTTCAACACGAAGGCGAAGAACGTCATCGCGCTGTCGCAACAGCTCGTGGAGCGGTACGGCGGCAAGGTGCCTCACGACCGTGAAGCGCTCGAAGCGCTGCCGGGCGTCGGCCGCAAGAGCGCCAACGTGGTGCTCAACACCGCGTTCGGCGAGCCGACCATCGCGGTCGACACCCACATTTTCCGTCTCGGCAACCGCACCGGTATCGCGCCCGGGCTCACGCCGTTCGAGGTCGAGGTGAAGCTCAACGAGGTGGTGCCCGACCGTTACAAACTCCACGCGCACCATTGGCTCATCCTGCACGGCCGCTACATCTGCAAGGCGACCAAGCCGGCGTGCGACCGCTGCATCATCGCCGACCTGTGCAAATGGCCGGAGAAGACCGCGGACGCGGCGCCGCCGGGAACGGCGCTGTGACGCAGCCAAGCGAGCCGAAAGTGATGAAGCGTTCAAAGCAGATTCGGCCAAATACGGTCTCGAAGTAACGACAATCTACGCTTTTATGCTTGTCAAACGACGCCACACGTGGCAAAGTGACGGAATTACGCCAAGTCGTTCATGATCGCCGACTGACTGCTTACAGGCCTTAATCGGGCGTCCCCCAAGAGGGCACGCGATGCGCGTTACGCTGGTTCAGCCTCCAAGCGGCTTGTACGAGACCGGTGACCTGGCGCCCCCGCTAGGATTGCTGACCGTTGCCGCATTTCTTGAAGAGGCGGGATTTGATTTGTCGCTGGTGGATATGAACGTCCGCGGAATTACAGATCACGGCTGGGTCCAGGACAATTTTTACGAGAATGCGCTCGCCGCCATATTGGTTTCGAATCCGGATGTGGTGGGATTCACTTCGATGGCGCTGGAGTCCCACGTCTGTTTGGAGCTGGCTAGATTAGTCAAAGCGTCCGACAGCGCAATTACGACTGTACTGGGCGGCCCTCATTTTTCGGCAATCGCCAGCCATCTCTTGGAGCTGTATCCCTGGATCGATTTCGTGATAGCCGGCGAGGGGGAGCGCGCCGCGGTGGGTCTGCTGCACTATCTGCAGGGCAAGCAAGGCATCGCGGGTCTCTCCAATGTAGCGCATCGCCGGGGACGCGACATAGTCCTAAATCGTGAACTGAAGCCCTTGCGGACAATGAATGAGCTTCCTTTCCCGGCTTACCATCTGGTCGATCTTTCGCATTATTTCGAGGCCAACCCGATGCGGCTGCTCGACTACGAGCATGGCCGAGGCTGTGTCTTCAGGTGCTCGTTCTGCTACAGCCCGGCTCACTGGGGGCAAGGCGAGCAGATCAAACACGCCGATCGAATCGCTGCCGAAACGGGAAGACTCAAGGATCTTGGAGCGAGACATCTGTTCTTCGTACAAGATAATTTTCCGAACTCGATGCCTGCCGCATTGTCCATCTGTGACGCGCTTATCGAGGCACGCAGCGGGTTGACCTGGAACTGCTATGCCACGCTGCCGCAGCTAAAGCCGAACCTGCTGGATCGGTTGGCGCGGTCCGGCTGCACTTCCGTGTTTGTCGGCGTCGATGCTGTTTCGGCACGATCGAAATCGGCGTTTGCGAAGCATTTCTTCAAAGGCTGGAATGGACTGTCAGAAAAGCTGCAAGCCTGCCTCGATAGGGATATTGTCCCGACCTGTGCGTTCATGATTGATCCACCCAATTCCGACTGCGCCGACACCGACGCTGCGCTCACCGTCGCTCTGTACGCGCGAACGGTCGGATGCGGCATTCGCCTAAACACTTTGACCCTTTATAACCAATCGGCGACTTCCGATGAACTAAGTCGGTCCGAACGTACTTATACAAATTTGAAGCCGCTGCTTCTGCTCGACACGCCGAACATCATGCACGACAACCGATTCGCACAGAAACACCCTGCGCTGTTTCCTTTCCATAACACTCACTTGCGACTGGGGGAATATCGGAAATTCGTTGTCGGCATGCATATAGCCTACACGCTCTTTACCAGCTTCTACCGAACATTGGCTCAATACGTCATGATGGAAGGCGGCTCTTTGTGGCGGCTTCTGGAACATATAGGCGAAAAAATAGGCGATCTTTCCGCAATTCACCCGCTGGTTCGACGCGCGGTCGAGCGAGAGGTGTTCTTACAGGAATTTGCCAAATTGAGGCTTTCGCGCGAAACCCTCAGCGCACTGGAGCTTGAGACTGCGGAATATAACCTTGGTCGCAACGAAGCCTCGCGACCCGTCACGGTTCAATCAGGCGCAGGTAGCAAAACCTACCGAAGCGGCCGCTTTGAATTGATCCGTTTGGTCGAAGAGCCGGGCGCGTATGACCGGTTAGGCCCGCTCAAGATAAATGGCAGTGAAGATAAATCGTATTTGTTGGTGCGTAACGGGCACCAAATCGACTATTTTAAGATCCGGAAGGAAATACTGCCGACATTGAATAAGATAAAGAGGGCGCAAGAGACCGAGTCGCTCCAAATACCGACCGCTTGGGTCTCAGAGCTTGTTCAATCGGGGGCCCTGGAATTGATGTAAAGCCTTGAACCGAGGAGACGACCAATGTCCAACGACGACAGAACCGACGACATGATCGCGCCAACCGGAGTTTCCCATCCGGTTCGTGTCCAGTATTCGCATGGAGCACAGCAAGAGGCCCGTGGAATCGTAGCGCAAGAACGGATCGCCCAGGAGCGCATCGCGCAGGAGGGGATCGCTCAGGAGCGTATCGCCCAGGAGCGGATTGCTCAGGAACGCATCGCCCAGGAGGGCATCGCGCAGGAGCGAATTGCTCAGGAACGCATCGCCCAGGAACGCATCGCCCAGGAGCGGATCGCTCAGGAGGGCATCGCGCAGGAACGGATCGCCCAGGAGCGCATCGCGCAGGAGGGGATCGCTCAGGAGCGCATCGCCCAGGAGGGCATCGCGCAGGAGCGAATTGCTCAGGAGCGCATCGCTCAGGAACGCATCGCGCAGGAGCGCATCGCCCAAGAGCGCATCGCCCAAGAGCGCATCGCCCAGGAAGGCATCGCCCAGGAGGGCATCGCGCAGGAGCGAATTGCTCAGGAACGCATCGCCCAGGAACGCATCGCCCAGGAGCGGATCGCTCAGGAGGGCATCGCGCAGGAACGGATCGCCCAGGAGCGCATCGCGCAGGAGGGGATTGCTCAGGAGCGCATCGCCCAGGAGGGCATCGCGCAGGAGCGAATTGCTCAGGAGCGCATCGCTCAGGAGCGCATCGCTCAGGAACGCATCGCGCAGGAGCGCATCGCCCAAGAGCGCATCGCCCAAGAGCGCATCGCCCAAGAGCGCATCGCCCAGGAAGGCATCGCCCAGGAACGCCGGAAAAAATAGCTCGCCTGTATCAGCGAGCCGCGCGCTCGAGCAGTTCGTTCCGGGGATTTGTGAGCCGCTTGTGCACGTGCACCATCAGGGCCATGCCGAACAGCGGCGTCGCCAGGTTGACGATCGGAATAGACACAAAAGCGGCGATCAACAGGCCGGCGACAAACACGCTGCCCTGGCGCGCCTTGCGCAGCCGCTTGGCATCGGCCACCGGGTGGAACCGCATTGCCGCCAGCTCGAAATAGACGCGTCCGAGCAGGAACGCGGTGGCGATGAAAAAGATGATCGCGCCGATCCCGGCGAGCAGCAGGAACGGCAGCGCCACGAGATAGACGACGAGCGCCAGTAACGCCGCCTTCACGCCTTCGATGAGCGCGCGGCCGATCGGCACCGGAACGCCGGGCACGTCGCCGGGATAATATTCGCGCTCAACAAGGTCGGCGATTTCGTCGGCGTAGAGGCCGGCGACAAGCGAGGTGACGGCGGGCATCAAAAAGATGGCACCGGCGATGAGACCCAAGCCGGCCGCGATGGTGAGCACCCATTCGAGCGCGGTCACCGGTCCATGCGCATGGAGACCGAGCGCGGTTTCGAGCCATCCGCCGCCGCCGGCAATGAGCCAGGCGATCAGCCGCTGCAGCCCGATGCCGAGCGCGAACAAAAGCACCAGCGCGAGCGCGATCGACTTGAGCAGCACCGAGCGGAACGGCGGCGAGAACAACTGCTCCAGGGCCTTGAGGGCCGCGTCCAGCATGATGGTTTCTCCCTTTACTGGAGCATGATCTTTTCCGAAAACCGGTACCCACTTTTCGGGATCATGCTCTGAAAGGCGCGCTGCACTAGCGGGGGCCGACGCTGTGTGCAAGCGGACGCACCGTCACGGTGCCGCCATGGATTTTCGTATCCGGATCGCGCAAGACTGCCCCGACCATGAAACCGATCAGCCGCCGCGCGTTCCTTGCCGCTTCCGCGTCAGCCGTTGCCGCTCCGGCGGTCGCGGGGACGCGACAGCAACCGGGCATGCTCGATGCCATCATCGTCGGCGCTGGTGCTGCCGGCATCGCGGCCGGACGCCGGCTCGCGGCGGCAAACAAGCGCTTCCTCATCGTAGAAGCGGCTGAGCGCATCGGCGGGCGGTGCTTCACCGAGACGCAGACCTTCGGCGCGCCTTACGATCGCGGCGCCCACGCGGTCCACACGCCCGACATCAATCCGGTCGCGAAGCTTGCGGCGCGTGCCGGCCTCGAGGTTTATCCGGCGCCCGGCGGCGAGAAGCTGCGCATCGGACGGCGCGACGCGCGCACCAACGAACTTGAGGATTATCTCGCCACCATCGTGCGTGCCAACCGCGCGATCGGCGATGTCGCGCGCGCCGGCAAAGCCGACGTTGCCGCCGCGCAGGCGCTGCCGAAGGACCTCGGCGATTTGCGCCCGAGCGTCGAGTTCTATCTCGGGCCGCACACTTGCGCGAAAGACCTTGCCGAGATCTCCGCTTTCGATCTCGCCCGGTCGGCAGAACGCGATGTCGACGGCTTCTGCCGCCAGGGCTTCGGCGCGCTGGTGACGCGGCTTGCGCAAGGCCTGCCGGTGCAGCTTGCGACCGCCGTGTCCAACATCGACGTGAACCGCCGTGGCGTCGAATTGCGCACGTCGAAAGGCTATCTCACCGCGCGCGGCGCCATCGTCACCGCGTCCACCGGCGTGCTCAACGCGGGCAAGATCAGGTTCGAGCCGGAACTGCCGCGGCGCTACGGCGAGGCGCTCGGGAAGCTCACGCTCGGCCATTACGAGCAGGTGGCGCTGGAATTTCCCGGCAACCCGTTCGGACTGCAAAGCGACGATCTCATTTTCGAAAAGGCGAGCGGCCCCCGCACCGCCGCGCTGCTGGCGAATGCGTCCGGCGGCAGTTTGTCTCTCGTACGTATCGGGGGGACGTTCGCGCGCGACCTCGCGCGCGAGGGCGAGGACGCCATGGTGGCCTTTGCGCTCGAGTGGATGACGAGCCTGTTCGGGTCGCAGGCGAAGCAGGCGGTCAAACGCACGCACGCGACCCAATGGGCCAAAGAGCCGTGGGTGCTCGGCGGTTTCTCCGCAGCTGCGCCCGGCGGTCAGCCCGGCCGCCGCGCGCTGATGGAGCCGGTGCGCGACCGGCTGTTCTTCGCCGGCGAAGCGGTGCACGAGACCCAATGGGGCACGGTGGGCGGTGCGTGGGAATCCGGCGAGCGCGCCGCCGACGCGCTGATCCGGCGGATCGGGCGGTGACACTCCTCTGTAAATAATTTGTCGGAAAGCTACCCCTCACCCAACGGAGATTGTCGACAAATCGAGTTGCCCTCTCCCGCAAGGGGAGAGGGCTCTCATACGACGACCTCGCTTGTGGCACGAGCAGCCGGCGCAGTCTTTGTAGTTGTGCCCTCTCCCCTTGCGGGAGAGGGCTGCGCCGACAGGTCAGCCATCTCGTTTGGGTGAGGGGTAGTGCACAATCGCGAAAGTAAAATCAGCCGCGCAGAACGCCGCTGGTCTTTTTGCCGACCTCGGCCACGATCTTTGCCCCCACCGCCTCGATCTCCTGATCTGTGAGCGTGTGGTCGCGCGGCTGCAAAGTCACCGCGATCGCGATCGATTTTTTGCCCGGATCGATGCCCGCGCCTTCGTAGACATCGAACACGTTCACGCTCGTGATCAGCTTGCGGTCGACCGATTGCGCCGCGCGCACGATATCGGCGGCCTTCACGGCGCGATCGACCACGAAGGCGAAGTCGCGCTCGATCGGCTGGAACGGCGAGAGCTCCAGCACGGGCCGCGCGCGCGTTGCTTTTTGTTTGGGCTGCGGAATCCGTTCGAGAATGGTCTCGAACACGACCAGCGGACCCTCGGCGCCGAGCGCTTCGAGCGTGCGCGGATGCAACTCGCCGAAATGCCCGAGCACGTTCTGCGGCCCGATCTGGATCGTCCCGGATCGCCCAGGGTGAAACCACGCCGGTCCGCCCGGCACCACCTGCAGCGCCTGGGCCGGTGCGCCCGCCGCGGCGAGCACCGCCAGCCCATCCGCCTTGGCGTCGAACGCGTCGACATCCTTCGTCGGGCTCGACCAGGTACGGCCGCCGCCGTTCGCTTTGGCGAGCCGCCGCCGCACGCCGGCCGCCGCGGTGAACTGATCCTCCGGCGCGTCGCCCTTGAAAATTTGTCCGATCTCGAACAGCGCGGTGTCGGCAAAGCCACGGTCGGCATTGCCTTGCGCGGCTTTCACCAGGCCGGGAATCAGGCTCGGCCGCATATCTGATAATTCGGCCGCGATCGGATTGGCGAGCGCCAGCACCGGATTGCCGCCGCCAAATAGCTCCGCCTCGCTGTGCGAAATAAACGACCAGGTGACCGCCTCTTCCATACCGCGCGCGGCGAGCGAACGGCGCGCCTTGCCCCGGCGCACCTGCGCCGGAGTAAGCACCGGCTTGGGCAGCGCGTCGCCGCGGTCGAACGGCGTCGACGGCACGCGATCGACGCCGAGGATGCGCACGACCTCTTCGACCACGTCGGCCTTGCCTTCGATATCGGGGCGCCACGACGGCACTGCGACTTTCACGGTCTCGCCATGGCCCGCCATGAAGAAGCCGAGCCGTTCGAGCACGCGCCGCACCTCGGTCGCGCGCGCCTCGAGTCCGGCGAGGCGCCGCAGTTCGGAGAGCGGGAAGTCGATCACGCGGTCTTCGCCGTGCGAATCGCCGGCAACGATGATCTCGGAGGGCGTGCCGCCGCAAAGGTCGAGCGCCATCTGCGTCGCAAGCTCGAGCCCCGGCACCATGAAATTAGGATCGACGCCGCGCTCGAAGCGGTAGCGCGCGTCCGAGGTGATGCCGAGCTTGCGGCCGGTCTCGGCAACGTTGGCGGGAACCCACAGCGCCGATTCGATCAGCACGTCGGTCGTCGCCTCGGAGCAGCCGGTCGCCTCGCCGCCCATTATTCCCGCAAGCGATTCGACATCAGTGCGGTCGGCGATCACGCACATCGTCTCGTCAAGCTCATAGGTGCGGCCGTCGAGCGCCGTGAGCTTTTCGCCGGCGCGTGCACGGCGAACCGTCAGATCGCCGGTGACCTTGGCGGCGTCGAACACGTGCAGCGGCCGCGCGCGATCGTAAGTAATGAAATTAGTGATATCGACGAGCGCATTGATCGGCCGCAGACCGATGGCGGTGAGCCGCCGTTGCAGCCACGCCGGCGACGGGCCGTTCTTGACGCCGCGTACAAGGCGCAGCGCGAAGCCCGGACAGAGCGACGGCGTCGTTCCGAAGTCGAGCGTCACGCCGACCGGGCAGGGGAACTCGCCTTTGACCGGCTTGATGGCTGAATCTTTGAACGCGCCGAGGTCGGCGGCGTAGAGATCGCGCGCGATGCCGTTCACGCCGGCGCAGTCCGGCCGGTTGGCCATGAGGTTTATTTCGATCGTCGGATCGTCGAGGCCGGCCCAGCGCGCGTAGGACTCACCGACCGGCGCATCGGCGGGCAAATCGATGATGCCGTCGTGATCGTCGGAAAGCTCAAGCTCCGCTTCGGAGAGCAGCATGCCGCGGCTCTCGACGCCGCGGATTGTGCCGACCGTGAGCGTCAGGTTCTTGCCGGGAATGAACGACCCGGGCGGCGAGAACACGCCCTTCATGCCGGTGCGCGCGTTAGGCGCGCCGCACACGACCTGCACCGGATCGCCTGAGCCGGTGTCGACCAGGCACACACGCAGGCGATCGGCGTTCGGGTGCTGCTCGCACGAAATCACCCGCGCAATCGTGAACGGCGCGAGCGCCTTGGCCTTGTCCTCGACCGCCTCGACCTCGAGGCCGATCATGGTGAGCTTCGTGACGATCACTTCCAGCGAAGCGTCCGTGTCGAGATGCTCCTTGAGCCACGTCAGTGTGAATTTCACGGGCTCAGGCCTCCCGCCAACGTGGGGAAGTCGAGCGGCCGGAAGCCGTAGTGGGCGAGCCAGCGCACGTCCGCTTCGAAGAACGGGCGCAAATCCGGCATGCCGTATTTGAGCATGGCGATGCGGTCGATCCCCATGCCCCAGGCGAAGCCTTGATATTCGTCGGGATCGAGGCCGCAGTTGCGCAACACGTTCGGATGCACCATGCCGCAGCCGAGGATTTCCATCCAATCCTCGCCCTCGCCGAAACGCACTTCGTCCTTGTCGCGGCGGCACTGGATGTCGACTTCGAGCGACGGCTCGGTGAACGGGAAGTAGGACGGTCGAAACCGCATCTTCACCTGATCGACTTCGAAGAATGCCTTGCAGAACTCCTGCAGGATCCATTTGAGGTGACCGAGGTGGCTCTGCTTGTCGATCACCAGCCCCTCGACCTGATGAAACATCGGCGTGTGCGTCTGGTCGGAGTCGCTACGGTAGGTGCGCCCCGGAATGATCACCCGGATCGGCGGTTTCTGCGCGTGCATCGTCCTGATCTGCACCGGCGAGGTATGCGTGCGCAGCAGCATGCGCGTGCCGTCCGGCTTGGGATTGAAATAGAACGTATCGTGCATGTCCCGCGCCGGATGACTGAGCGGGAAATTGAGCATGGTGAAGTTGTAGTCGTCGGTCTCGATGTCGGGACCTTCGGCGATCGCGAAACCCATGTCGGCGAAAATCGCGGTCAGCTCGTCGGTCACCTGGCTGACCGGATGAATGCGGCCGGTCTCGCTCGGCGGCTCGCGCACCGGCAAGGTGACGTCGAGCGTCTCGGTGTTGAGCCGCGCGGTGAGCGCCACATCCTTAAGGGCGCCGCGGCGTGCAGCGAGCGCGGCGTTGACGCGGTCCTTGAGCCCGTTGATCGCCGGGCCTCTCTCCTTGCGCTCCTGTGGCGTCATGGAGCCGAGGGTCTTCAGCAATTCTGAGACGGAGCCCTTCTTGCCCAGCGCGGAGACGCGCACGCTTTCGAGCGCCGCCTCGTCGGGCGCTGCGTCGATCGCCCCGGCGATCTCACGTTCGAGCTGTTCGATATTGGACATCGTCATCCTCGCGTAAGCGGGTTGTGCGTGCCCGGCGAGGAAAAAATCAAGCCCCGCCGGATGACAGAGCGGATGCTCCGTCGCGAGCTAGTGTCCCGATTCCGAAGTTCGCCTGATTTTGCGGCTGGTTCCGAAGCGAACTTCGGAATCGAAGGACACTAGCAACTCTATGATTCTAGTGCCGCTTTGAACCCGAAGTTCGCAACCGGACTCGCGGCTATTCTGACGCGAACTTCGGTTCGCGGCACTAGCGGGCCTCGGTAAGAACGGGACTGCGAAAGGTCAGGCGGCCAGCGCGGCCTTGGCCTGACCGACGATGGCTTCGAACGCCGCCGGCTCGCGGATGGCGAGGTCGGACAGCACCTTGCGATCGACCGCGACCCCGGCCTTGCCGAGGCCATCGATAAATCGACTGTAGGTGAGCCCGAACGGCCGCACGGCGGCATTGAGACGCTGGATCCACAGCGCGCGGAAGGTGCGCTTTTTGCGCTTGCGGTCGCGATAGGCGTACTGGTTGGCGCGCTCGACCGCCTGCTTGGCGATGCGGATCGTGTTCTTGCGCCGACCGTAGTAGCCCTTCGCGGCCTTGCGGATTTTCTTGTGGCGCGCGTGGGAAGTTACGCCGCGTTTGACTCGTGCCATGGCCGATCTCCTTCGAAAATGCCCGGGCGATCAGCCGTTGGGCAGCCAATTTTTCTTCACGACGTCGCCGTCGGTCTTGAACATGACGCGCGTGCCGCGGTGGTGGCGGATCTGCTTGGTGGTGCGCTTGATCATGCCGTGGCGCTTGCCCGCATGGGCGGACATCACCTTGCCGGTGCCGGTGATCTTGAAGCGTTTCTTGGCGCCGGACTTCGTCTTCATCTTGGGCATTTGGGTCATCTCCTCGACCGGCCGAGCCGACAAACGCGCACGCGCCCGTCCTGCGGGCGTGCTCGCGCTGGTTCGGCTGAGCAAAAGCGCCGCCACGGCAGCCCTTTGGCCGGGCGGCGGAAAGCGCGGCTATATGGCAGAAGCGGCCCGAAATGGCAACCGCCGGAACCTGCGTCCCGGCGGTCGAAAATGGATCTTAGCTGTTCAGCGTGGCGCCAGCACCATCACCATTTGCCGGCCTTCGAACTTGGGTTCCTGCTCCACCTTGGCGAGCGGGGTCAGGTCGTCACGAACGCGGTCGAGCAATTTGGTGCCGAGTTCCTGGTGCGCCATCTCGCGGCCGCGGAAGCGCAACGTCACCTTGACCTTGTCGCCTTCCTCGAAAAAGCGCTGCATGGAGCGCATTTTGACGCCGTAATCGTGATCGTCGATCATGGGCCGGAGCTTGATCTCCTTGACCTCGACCACCTTCTGGCGCTTGCGCGCCTCGGCCGCCTTCTTCTGGGCCTGATATTTGTATTTGCCGTAATCGAGAATCTTGCAGACAGGCGGGGATGAATTGGGAGCGATCTCAACCAGGTCGAGACCGGCTTCCTTGGCCCTCTGGAGGGCGCTTCCTGTGTCGACCGGGCCGTGATTGTGGCCGGTCTGATCGATCAATTGTACCTGCTGAACGCGGA
>JAFAUQ010000239.1 GCA_019243195.1 Hyphomicrobiales bacterium | reverse complement strand
AGCACCACCCGCATCTCCTCGGCGATCTTGTAGAAGCTGTTCTTGACGATCTCGAACGTGGCCGGATCGCCGCGCATTGCCGGGTCGTTCATGGCTCCCCCCGATCGCTGCGCGTGAGCAGCACGAAACCATCCTCGGTCATGCGCGCCAGCCATGCGGGCGGCACCAGGATGGTCGACTCCAGCGATTCGATGACCGCCGGTCCCGCCACCGCGAGCGCGGCCGGCATGCGGGCGCGGTCGTAGACGTTGGCCTCGACGGCGCCGCTCTCGCGGAACCAGACGCTGCGCCGCGATTTGATCGCGCCGTTGCCGCTCGCCTGCGGCCGGTCGTGAATGCCGAGCTGCGGGATGACGCCGACCGCCGTCACCCGGATGCTCACAATCTGCACCGGCTCGGCCGGATTGTCGTGCCCGTAGGTGCGCCGATGGCGCTCGTGGAACGACTGTGCGATTGCGCCGAGCGTCGCCGCGTCAAGCCGGCTGGACGGCACCGGTACGGCGAGCTCGTAGGACTGCCGCTCGTAGCGCGCATCGACGGCGCGGGCGAGGCGGCGGCGCGGCGGCGCCACGCCGGCGCGATCGAGCATGGCAGCGCCCTCGCGCTCGAGCCCCGCGAACGCCGCCTCGAGCGCAGCCGGATCGGCGCTTGCGGTGGTGACATAGACGGTGCGCACATAGTCGCGCCTGAGGTTGCTGCCGATCAGGCCGAGCGCCGAGAACGCGCCGGGAATCGGCGGACAGATCACCTCGGCGATGCCGAGCTCGGCGGCCAGCGCTGCCGCGTGCAGCGGCCCGGCGCCGCCGAACGCCGCAAGCCCGAAATCGCGCGGATCATGGCCGCGCTGCACCGAGACGATCTTCAGCACCTCCGACATCGCATGATTGACCACGTCGATCACGGCGGCCGCCGCAGTGCGCACGTCGACGCCGAGCGGCGCGGCGAGGCTACGCTGCACCGCGGCTTCAGCCGCCGCGTGATCGACCGGAAGGTCACCCGCGAGCAGCGACCTCCGGTCGAGATAGCCAAGCAGCAGGTTGCAGTCGGTCACCGTGGGCTCGGTGCCGCCGCGCCCGTAACAAACAGGACCGGGATCGGCGCCCGCGCTTTGCGGACCCACGCGCAGCGCGCCAGCGCGGTCGACCCAGGCGATCGAGCCGCCGCCGGCGGAGACTTCCGCCAAGTCGATCACCGGCACGCGGATCGGATGGCCGGTACCGTTCATCCAGCGCGTACGGCTCGAGCCGCCGCCCACCTCGTAGTCCGGGGTCGTCTCGTACTTCCCGCCGCGGATCAGGCTCGCCTTGGCGGTGGTGCCGCCCATATCGAAGGAAATAATGTCGCCGCGGCCGGTCTGGCGCGCGACCAGCGCCGCGGCGACCACGCCGGCCGCCGGCCCGGATTCGACCGCCATCGCCGGCATGGCCACCGCTTCGGCCGCTTCGAGCACGCCGCCGTTCGAGCCCATCAGATAAAGCGACGGCAGCGCTTTGTTTTTGGTGCTCGCCTCGAGCCGGCGCAGGTAGGACGCGAGAATGGGCCCGACGTAGGCACATACCGATGTGGTGCTCGACCGTTCGAATTCCTTGATCTCGGGAAGAATTTCGCACGACAGATAAACCGGCACCTCAGGAAGCCCCGCGCGCAGCCGTTCACCGAGGCGGCGCTCATGCTGCGGATTAAGAAAGCTGAACAGCAGCGACACCGCGATCGCCTCGACCCGCTGGGCGCGCAGCGCGGGGATGAGGTCGTCGATTTCTTCCTCGGCGAGCGGGATGACGACCGCGCCGTCGGCACCGATCCGCTCGGTGATCTCGAACCGCCGGCGGCGGGGGATGAGGATCGACGGCCCGTCCTGAAACAGGTCGTAAAGGTCCGCGCGCGCCGAGCGCCGCAGCTCGAGCACGTCGCGAAAGCCGCGCGTCGTCACCAGCGCCGCGCGCGCGCCGCGTTCCTCGAGAATCGCGTTGGTGACGACGGTGGTGGCGTGGGACAAAAGACCTACGTCGGCCGCCGCGACGCCGTAGCGCTCCATCGCGGTGCCCAGCGCGGCCAACACGCCGTCGGCCAGATCCGCCGGCGTGGTCGGCACCTTGGCGACGCCGATGCGGCCGCTGGCGTCGTCGACCAGCGCCACGTCGGTGAAGGTTCCGCCGATATCGACCCCGATCCGCCACGCCATTGCGCGTTATGCCCCTGTTAAACCGGGATAATAAAGGAGAGGACCACGGACCGGCCAGGATCGAAGACTCATGCTTGACGCACCGCAGCGGCCGATAATAAGGAATCGCCCGATCCGGGGCACGAGGTCACGATCATGCGGTTGCGACCGAACACGGCCGCCTATGGAAGGCTCGCGCTGGCCGCGCTGGCGGTGCTCCTGCTCGCGGCGTCGGCCGACTTGGCACAGGCTGCCGGCCCTTTCGAAGTCATGGCGGGCTCGTGGTCGGGCAGCGGCATGGTCAACACCTCGGACGGAACGCACGAGCGCGTGAAGTGCCTTGCCAAATACGTCTCGGAAAAGGCCGGCAACGGCGTGCAACTCGATTTGCGCTGCGCGACCGACAGTTACAAGGTCGAGTTCACAAGCAGCATCGTTCAGAGCGGCGGGTCGCTGTCGGGAAATTGGTTCGAAAGAACGCGGCGCGTCGGCGGACAAATTTCCGGCAAAGCGGCGGGCGATGAAGTCAATGTCCGCGCGTCCGGCCAGACGTTCACGGCATTGCTGAACGTGAAGACGCAAGGCACCCGCCAGACCTTCACGATGGAATCGCCGGGCGCATGGATCCCGGAATTCACCATCGCTCTCAATCGGGCGCAGTGAGCGGAGCATGGAAGGCTTGCTGAGGGGCCGCGTGGCCCTCGTGACCGGCGCCGGTTCGGGCATCGGTGAAGGCATCGCGCTCGCGATGGCCGAGGCGGGGGCGCGCGTGATTGCCGTCGACATCGACGGGATCGCGGCGAAGCGCACGGCCGAAGCGATCGGGGGTAACGCGACGCATCACGCCTGCGACGTGACGGACCGCGCCGCCTGCGACACCCTTGCCGGCGTGATCGCGCGCGAGGTCGGATCGATCTCGGTGCTGGTCAACAACGCCGGCATCATCCGGCGCGGCAAGATCGGTGATCCGAACGCGCGCGCCGATTGGGACGCGACGCTCGCCGTCAACCTCGATGGCCCCTACAACGTGACGACCGCGTTCCTCGCCCATCTGCGCGAGACCAAGGGCGCGGTCATCAACATCGGCTCGATCCAGTCCTTCGTGGCGCTGCCGAATTCCGCCGCCTACACGACTTCGAAGGGCGGCGTGCGCGCGCTCACCAAGGCGCTGGCGATCGAACTCTCCCCGCTCGGCATCCGCGTCAACGCGATCGGCCCCGGCATGATCGCGACGCCGCTCAACGCCAGGGCGCGCCAGAACCCGGATTACATGAAGAATTTCGAAGGCCGCATTCCGATGGGCCGCATCGGCACGCCGGACGACATCGCCGGGCCGGCGGTGTTCCTCGCCTCAGATCTGGCGGGCTACATAACCGGCGTCACCTTGCCGGTCGACGGCGGATATCTGGCGCTGTGAGGATTGCGGCAGGCGGCAGGATTGGAGCTGGTGCCAAAATCAATGAGCTGCAACGTATTGAATCGAAGGCGCTTTCCACTACTGCACCGCTCCCCGTCCTCGGTAGTGGAAAGGAAAACCAAATCAATGGGTTAACTGGTAGCGTCGTTCGACAAGGTATAAGTTATTGCAAATGCACAGTTTTCCACTATACTGAGGGCGCAGAAGCTAAAGGGTGGAAAAGCATTGTCTCTCAAAGACTTAACCGGAGAACAGCGGCGCCAGTTCATAGATACCCAGCAGGTCTATGAAGCTTGGCGCTCAGCGAACGAAGCCAGCGTCAATCGCTATGCCGGCAGCATGAGATGGGGAGCGCGGCACGGAACGGACTACCTGCTTCGAAAAACAGGTCGCTCCGAAATTTCGCTGGGGTCTCGCAATGAACAGACTGAGGCCACCTACGACGCTTTCATGGAGGAGCGTAGGGAGAATCAAGACCGACTAGAAGGGCTTAAGGTCCGGTTAGAGAAGCTTGCGCCTGTTAATCGCGCCATGGGGCTCGGCCGGGTTCCAAGAATTGCGGCTCGCATCCTGCACCAGTGTGACGAACATCATCTGTTAGGTGAACATCTTATCGTGGTTGGTACCAACGCGCTCTTTGCGTACGAGGCTTTAGCCGGTGTTCAAACCCAAAGCGATCTGATTGCGACCGGCGATATCGACCTTCTCTATGACGCGCGGCAGCATTTAAGCTTGGCCCTGAAAGGCATTCGAACGGACGGCCTGATAGGGCTCCTTCGGAAAGCAGATCAATCATTCACTGTCACGCACCGCCGTGGCTACCGAGCAACCAACCGAGATGGTTATCTCGTCGATTTGATTCGCCCGGAAGCGAAGGACGTTTTTCGCGACCGACTGCCGGCGTCATTGTCTGACTTACCGGATGATCTGGAGGGAGCGGCCATCTTTGGCCTGTCATGGCTTCTTAATTCGCCAAAATTGGACGCTGTCGCGATAGACGAGCGCGGCGCACCAGTTCGACTGGTCGTTATTGATCCACGCAGCTTTGCCCTCCACAAAGCTTGGCTATCCGCGCGGCCAGATCGAGAGCCTTTGAAGGTCAAACGCGATTTAGAGCAGGCTAAAGCAGCTGCTACGATCGCAACCCAATATCTGCGGCTCTCCTTTGACAGCCAAGAACTCCAGGCCCTGCCAAGGGCGTTGAGAGACTTAGTCCCACAGCTTACTGCAGCTACAAATAACAGCTCCCCTTCGTGAGGTACGGGGCATTGGCATCCGGCCGTTGCTTCAGTTGTCGTCCACTATTTGGCGGGCATGGTTTCCTTGAACAGCTCGACCGTGCCGCGCGCGTTGTCGGTCACCGCGAAAACCTCATAAAACTCGATTTGCGGCTTCATGCCGTAGCGTTCCACGATGCCGTCGAGCCAGGGGCCGCTGTAGAAGGCTTTCGCGTCCTCGATACGTTCCCATTGGTATACGCCGCCCGCCCAACCGCTCTCGCTCCAGATGAAATGTTTGCTGATCAGCCCCCTCGCCTCGCGAAAGCCCGGTGCAATCTTATGAAAGTGCTCGCGGCACGCGACGTAATCGATGTGCGGCGGCAGTTTGTATCTGACGGTGGCGGTTATCATGCGATGTCCTCGGCCATGAGGGGCTAGGCGCAATAGTGAGGACATTTCTACAATCCAGCAAGCGGGCTCACGCAGCGGCCAGCCTCGCTCGTTAGTACGCTCACTCCTGATCCGCAGCCGGAATCCGCTGTTCGTGGAAGCCGCGCTCGAACATGCCGTAGACCTCCCGCACCAGGATGTGTGTGGCGACCTCGTTTTCGGTGCGGCCGAGCTTGCCCAAGGTTGCCAGCAGCACGAGGTAATCAAATGCCTCCCGGGGCAAGGTCAGGTTCAGGGCGCGCGCGTCTGACCGGTTTTCAGGTCTGGCCATTAATTACCTCCTAGTGCCGCGAACCCGAAGTTCGCACCCCATTGCCGCAAGTCCGATTGCGAACTTCGGGTTCAAAGCGGCACTAGAATCATAGAGTTGCTAGTGTCCTTCGATTCCGAAGTTCGCTTCCGGGCGTGCGGCAAATTCAGGCGAACTTCGGAATCGGGACACTAGCCAAGGTTATAATGGCATTTTAACCCTTGATTGGCGAATCGAATTCGGGCTACGGTTAAGAACCGGCCCCGTTTGGGCCGTCCGTGCTGGTGAGCAGTCGGGGGACGGGATTCCAAGCCCTTCCCTCAGGCACACGCGGCGGTGTGCACCGCTCATCAGTCTTCCGTTCCACAACTGTGCTCGCCTCGCGCCGACATGCGCGCGGCCGAGCCGGGATGAACGCGCCCGCTTGCGCGCGCGCGAACGCGTACCTGTGCCTCGGCCGATCGACTTGTCGCACGAGCGCAAGCCGTGATCGAAGCCGATTGCCGGCGGCAAAGGAAAGACGGCGATCGGCTTCCATGAGGAGGCCATCACCATGAGTCATATCCAGCAGGGCTGGACGTCCGACCGCGTCGAACTGCTCAAGAAATTCTTCGACGCGGGGCTGTCGTGCAGCCAGATCGCCTGCGAAATCGGCACGACCCGCAATGCCGTGATCGGCAAAATGCATCGCCTCGGACTGTCGCGACCGAAGAATATGTTTGCCGATCGGATCAAGCCGCGGCGCGCGCCGAGCGACACATGGCGGCCGAAAGCATTGCGCCCGAAATTGCGCGGGCTGAGCATCAGCGCGCAGCGTGAAGCGCTGCGGGCCGCCTACCCCGGCTCGGCGGTCCATGAAACGGCGATCGAGAGTCCGCACAAATGCTCGCTGCTCGAGCTAAGGCCAGCGCAGTGCCGCTGGCCGATCAGCGAACCCGACGCGGCGGATTTCGCCTTCTGCGCCAATCCTTCGCTCGACGGCTTTTCCTATTGCGCGGGCCATGCCCGCCTCGCCTATCGACCGCGCCGGCCGTTGAACCAGTTCCTGATCGCGGCGGCCTAGGACGGGAGAATTCTTCCGAATTGGCTGGGGCGCCAGGATTCGAACCTGGGAATGGCGGAATCAAAATCCGCTGCCTTACCACTTGGCTACGCCCCACCGAGCGCGCGGGACGATAGCGGCGGCGCGTCACGCGATCAACGCCCGCGCTTGCCGGGCCTTACGCGCGCCGCTATAAGCGCGCCGCATCGGAGTGTAGCGCAGCCTGGTAGCGCACCTCGTTCGGGACGAGGGGGTCGCAGGTTCAAATCCTGCCACTCCGACCAAATACTCCAGCTGAAAATAAGCAGCCACGCATCCCCGGTTCCGGCCATAAGGCTGCACGGCCGGATCCATGTGCGCGGCTTAATTTTGCGCGCCGATTGACAAGATATCCTGCCGGATCTCACGTCGTAGGTTATGACTGCTTGGCGTGGGGGGCACGGGCGCAGGAAGCGTGAGCGCGACCGGGCGCGCCCGATTCTCGGCCGAATCCGCAGCACCGTGATTTCCAGGAACGTTGCTGCCGCCTGATCGCGCGGCCAGGACGCCGGCGCCCGAAGCCGGCTGTTCGGAGCCCGGGGGCGACAGCATAATCGTCGTCTCCTGACTATTTTTTTCAAAGCTTGCTGCACGGCGCTGGAGCGAACTCAGCCTCCAACCCTCATGGCTTGCGCCGGTTCTGATGCGGATCACTTCTTTTGAGGTCTCGTCGAGGAAGACGCCGATGCTTTCGGTTTCCGCGATGACCGTTCCGAGAAGCGTAAGCCTCAGGCGGTCCGGCTCTTTGGGAGGCGACGGCTTCGGCGGCGGAGGCGGTTGAGAGGCGACGACGGGTGGCGACGGCGGCCGGCGCGACGGAGAGAATATCGGGCGCGCCCGCGTTTCCGCCAGCGCCGCGAGAGGAACCGCCCACAACGGGTTGCCCCTCAATGAACTTTCTGTCCTTGCCGCACGAGCTATCGGCACCGGATCAGCGGGTCGCCGATCGAGGTTTGCATCCGGCGCGACGGCCATGACCTCGCCCGGCTGCGAACCGGCCTCCGCCCGGGCAATGCCGAAAATTAAAAATGCCGCGGCCAGGAGTGCACTCACGCGCCAAATCGGCCAGCCGGCAAAGCCCCCTGCCCGCCGATCCGCCGTCATGACCCACCCGCCAGTGCGACCGTAATGAGAGAGCATACGCTCTCCGCAGCCGAATGAAAGTTTTTTCGGCGCGGTTGCACCGATCAATGGGCGGAAACGTCGAACCGTTCTGCGTCACCTTCGAAGGCCGCGAATGGTTTGGTCGCTCCTGTCCACGGCGCGGCGAAAAAATTCCAAGCAGCTAACATTCCAACAAACAATTATCTCTTCGGCTATCCTGCACAATTGCGCCCTAATGCAGACAGCTTCCTGCTTTAGGCTCCTATTGCCGGAGAGCGCGAGGAAGGTTCTCTCGCCGACACATACTTTGCTGCCATCTGACGTGCGCCACGCGTGTGACGACGCGGCGATCACGCACGACCTCCTTGCGCTCTTGCGGCCGATGCAAGGTGCAACCCGCCTACGTTCAATGGGCGACAGCTAGGGAGGTTAGCGTGCGTAAATTCTCTGCCTTGTCAAAAACCAAAGCCAGACTTCTCGGGTGCTTGGCCGGCGGCGTCGTTGTATTGATTTTGCCGGGTGCCGCCGGAGCGGCGACCGTTGCAAACCCGCTGTGCCCGACTGAAACGGTCAAATTCGATCCCGGGCAAGGGCAAGACATCGTTGTGCCGAGGGGGTTTAAGGTCTCGGTTTTCGCGTCCGGACTGAACTTCCCGACTGGTATTGCCTTTCGCCGGATTGGCAATCAAGGCAACGACGATGGCAAGGGCGGGGGTCCGCGCCGATTTGAGGTCTTCGTCCTCGAATCCGGGCATGGGCTGCCCAGCCAGTGCAACGATGAAGCGGCGTTTCAAACGAAATTTCCGGGCAAACCGAATCCGTTCACGCCCGACATCCTCGTGTTCGACCAGAATGCGGTCCTGCAGCGCACGCTGGGCAAGCCGACGACCGCGTCGACCGAGACCGGCGGAAACAGTGTCTTCCAACCGCACGGCCCGGCGGTCGACATCGCGTTCGAGAACGGTCTGCAGGGAGGCCGTCTGTTCGCAACCGACTCGAACCAGGCGACCCACGCTCATAATGGGCAAAACAACAGTTCTCGCATCGTCACCGTCGATGCTGGAACCGGGACGGTCACACCCTTCATCACCAATCTGCCGACCGGCGATCATCCAACCGAGCAACTCGCTTTCAAGGACGGTTGGATCTACTGGTCACAGGGCTCGACGACCAACAGCGGCGTCGTCGGTCGCGACAACGGAGGCGGACAGAATCAAGCCGACATCCCCTGCCAGGACATCGTGCTCAGCCACAACGTGTTCGACTCCGGTGGAGGAGTGTTTACGAGCGGCTACTCCCGCTTCGGCACGACGCGCCCCGGAGCCACTGTGCCTGCGTTCGAAGGCGCCAGTCATCACGGCGTTTGCGACGGCGCGATCTTGCGCGCCCAGCTCAATGCGCGGGATCCGAGTGCCACGATCCAACCGTTCTCATGGGGATATCGCAACGGCTACGCCATTCGCTTCGCGCCCCAGGATCACGTGCTGCAGGGCGGGTTGCTGGTGGGCGAGGACGGCCCGGACGAACGTGGTGCGCGGCCCTCGAATAATGCGCCCGACGCGCTGCATCTGGCGCAGCAAAACGCGGACGGAACCCCCGATTATCACGGCTGGCCGGATCGCTACGGCTTCCTGCCGACCAGCCAGGCGGTTTACAACCCGATTGGCGGACCGGGCGACGATCTGTGCGTCGGTGCCAACAACCCGCCGAGCAACTGCACGCCGGGGAGCCTCGCTCAGATCCTGTCCGAGGATGTGCCGATCCGTGACGTTCTGGATCATCCGCCGCAGCAGATCACCTCGCCGCTGGCGATCGAGGCGGCTGACTCCTCGTTCACCGGCATCGACTTCGTACCCGACTCGTTTGCGCGCGGGCCGGTTGGGCGTGGGGCTGCGCTCTACGCGCTGGAAGGCGATTTCGGCTTCTCCGCACCGAACTCCGCCAGTGACGAAATCGGGCATGAGGTCAAGCTCATCAACTTCAGCAAGCAGGGAGACGCGCTCGCGCTGAAGATCCAGCGGTTTGCCAAGAACAAGTCGGGCGACCAGGCGTTCATCGACGGCTCGCACGGGTGGAATCGGCCGACACAACTCAGATTCGGGCCCGACGGCTGCGCCTGGGTTACCGATTACGGCGCGGTCCGCGACTTCGGCCAGGGCGGCGGTGACACCAAGTTTGTCACTCCCGCCGACGCTCCCCTGGTGCAAATTCCCGGTACCGGCGTGATCTTCAGGATTTGTCCGGAATAACGTCACCGGAATAGCGGCTATCTCTCAGTCGGGGGGCGACTTCGCGCGCCCCTCGACTGTCTTTGATCTGCAGGCACGTGCTCAACCGCGCTCCGCATCGCGATGTACCGCTCAGGGTGTCGGTGGACAGGGCCGTTGTCGCGGCACGATAACGTGAGGGATACCCTCTAAGCGGCGCGATTTAATCGCAGCCGCTTTGACCAATTGCCGAGCCTGCCCAAAACAATCTGCGCGAAGCTCGCCTGTTGATGTGATTGTTCGGGGACGCCATTCGCACCGGAAGGGTCGCCCTTGCCCCATTGCATGGATTGGTAGATTTCCGCCGACTGCCGCCATCTACTCGCTGCATCGAGAAAGCTCTGTCGTGCCGCGGGATCAACGACTCGTTCGGCCTTTTTTTCGTAGTGGGCCGCTCTTTCCAGACACCAGCTGACGCTGCGATGCCACTCGACCATCCGATACCCCATTAAGAACGCGCCGCACTCGGCCATCGTGCCAGGGACGACGCGCGATAGCGCGTAGCATCGATTTTGGACCCAAGCGTGACTGAAAATGGGGAGTTTAGGGGGCAAGTGTGGCGGCGCCGTCCTTGGCGCACTACTAACGAGATGCTGTTGGTCGCCGCTGCGGTGGTGTTTAGCTCGCCAACCGTAATCCCGTGCGCCTGCCGTCCAGCTCGATCCGCTGCTGATCGGCCGCCTTGCGAGGATTGGCAATCCGTTCATTGAGCGCTTCGATCTGAATCTTCAGTGCCACGATCTCGATACGTTGGCTGTCCGCGGTGCGCGACCGCTCGTCAAGTTCGGCATTGAGCCTGACGATCTCCGCCTGCGGGCCGACGAGAGTGGACGCGCCCATCGATGGCTTGGCGTTCGCGAAAAATCCATTGTTTGTTCCAGGCGCGAACGTTATTTCCTGCTCGTTTCCCTTGGAAAGAGCAGCCCTCTTGGCTGCAAGCTCGACTTTGAGACGATTCGTGGCGGCGTCCTTCTTGGCGAGTTCCGCAGAGAGGCTCGCTGTCCTCACCCGAAGCTGCTCGATACGCATTTCCTGACGTCGCGTCGCCATTGCAAACTCGGCGCGCAATTCGTCTTTCCTGATATGAACTTGCGCGATGGACAGCGGGATTGACGCTTCAAGCCGGCGTAGAGTGAGGCGTTCGGCGCGATTGTGAACCAGCGGAATGACCGCGAGCGTTAGCAGGATTGCGGTGAGAAAACCAAGTGAGAAAAACATCAATGTTTGAATCACGACACGCACCTCTTACTCAACGTACCAAGGGCCTGCAGCGAGTCCCTGTGGCGCGAGAAAAGAGACTAACGGTAGGCGCCTTATGACGTCGCCACTCAAGACCGGGACCCCGCGATGCTGAACCTCCAGATGGTTGGAGCGATATTGGCCTTAGGTATAGTCAAAAGTGGTTCCGGTCGTGCGGAAGGCAACCTTCTGACACGACTCGGACCTCCAGGGATATCCGCGCGACATGGGGTTTGTGTCGCGAACTCGACATTAAGGTAGTGCCATGCGCGAAATTACGAGACGAGCCAAGGGTGCCCCGACGCTCTTTCGATAAATGACATACGCGTGCCCGGCCTCATGGCGCGCGGGGCGACCACTGATGGTCACGCCGGAATTCTCACAGAAAGGACGGCGCAGGATACCCTGACGCCAGCAGATCGCGTCGCGTCCTGGCGCGGGCATGCAACGAACATAAAAAATCCGAACGGCTCCGCGAACCGGATGGCTTCAACCAGACGGCCCGATCAGCATCAAGTTGCCCCTTAAAATGCTGATCGGGGCCGCCTTGGTCGAGGTGGGAGATGCTCAAGTCACCCGAGCGCGCCGATAGTCCGCTCCGGCTGGGGCAAGCCCGTGGCCCATAGGTGGCAACAATTCGTTTGCACACAGATTTCTGTCGAGCTCACGAGCAATTTTCATCTGTTCAGATAAAGAAGCGCCTCCAACTGAATGTTCTAAATCAGAATTCTTGGCTGGGATCGTTCATTTTCAACGTTGTGTGATAACCCACGCCATGCGTCCGGCACTTTGTCGGATAAACGACTCTCGCTAGTCGCCGCGGGCACAACAATCCGATCAACGCCCCTCCGACCTGCCATCCGCTCAGCCGTCTGCCCCTATCGAGCCGCCATCATCTATAGCCGAGCCAAGCGCCCTGACCGCCATAGCCGGCATATCTGAAGGGCTGAGTGCTCCAGGGCTTGGCGTTGGCCCAGGCCGGGCCGATTTGCCCTCTCCTGTGACGATGGACGGTCTTGTGCCGAGGTTTTCTGGTCGCGGCCTGCTTGACGGCAGTGGGCCCAGGCTCGGCGCTAGGCTCGCGTGCGGCAGGCTGATCAGCTTTCACAAGTTCGAGCATGGGAGTCGCATCAGCCACGACCACCGCTCTGTCCGTCGATGGAAGCACTGAGTTTCGGTGGCCGGCTTCAGGCCTTGGGGTTTGCGTCACACTGGGCTTGTCCAGGCGCGACACCGATGCCGACCATTGCGCGCGACTAGGGCGGTGCGATCTACCGTCCGGTAGCCAAACGATCGCCAGTGAGGCAGCGCCGACCACTGCCCCGATGGCCGTGCCGGCCAGCAGCGACGGAAGGCCGAAATGCCGTCTTGGCGTGAGTCTGCTCCACCCAGCGGCGGTCACTTGATAACGCGCCGGCGCCTTCCTCCATGCGATCAGCCCGCGTGCGTCCGCGGTCCGAACGAGCGCAAGTCGTTCCGACGCCGTTCCGGGGAAATCCCAAGGATCGCGACCGCAGCCTAGATGCCGCAACATGGCATCGATCCTGGATCCGTCGTCCTTCCGGTCCATAAAATACAAACTCTCAGTCGCACTACTCGGCCATCCTCACGCCCCATGGATCTCGGCGCTACTATCCTTAAGGATTATCTACATAAAAAAATCGATGAATTACCCGAGCAGAGATGACATGGTCACAGGATCGGCGCCTTCGCCGGTTGGAATCCAACCGGACGCAAACCGACAAGCCCGGCGCGCTTGTCGCCCCACCACCTGTACCCGGATGCGCTGCCGGATTACGCTCCTCAACGTCGGCCGATCCGGTTGAGCTCGCGAGAGCTGAGCGAAACTCAAACGTGATCACTGCCGCGAAACCGAAGTTCGCACCACAATTGTTGCGATTCCAATGGCGAACGTCGGGCTCAAAGCGGCACTAGAATAATAGAGTTGCCGGTGCTCGGACAGGACAGCTACGCCAAAGCCATGGCACGTAACAAACAGGCGGCAAGATTCATCACCGCAAACCTGCGAGAAGGCTCTCGTTCGGCTTTGTCCGGTACCCTCGCCGTCACGGCCGTACTCCGGCTGATCCTCGGGCGAAGCTTGAAGCGATAGTACTGGCGATGCAATTACCAAAGCGCATTGCCATCCGACCAACCAACTGGCGCGGCAAAGGTTTGTTGCGCATCTCGTTGTTTGTTAGCACGGCTGTCGCGATTGCCGCGCTCGCCTCATTCTTCGGTGTTGCACGGGATTACAGCTACCTTCATGCGACCTTTTTGTCAGGCGATCCTGCAGGCAAGTATCACGCGCTGGCGACGAGCCTGGCTGCGCGTGCGAGCAGCGGACATGGTCGCATTACAGTGGTGCCGACCGAGGGCTCAATCGACAACGTTAATCGCTTGGCAAAACAGGAGCGCTGCACCGCGACATTCGCCTTTGTGCAGGATGGCATACCCGCGCCTCCCGGGGCCGGGGTTGAAGCATTAGGTCGACTGCCGGAATCCGAGTCCCTTCTGCTGCTGGGTCGACGCGACCGCGCCTTTGCCACGTTCGCTGACTTGCGAGGAGCATCGATCGGGATAGGTCCTGAAAATTCGGGTACGGCGTATCTCGTGCGGCAGCTTTTCACGGACCCGGACCTCGCCGGTCTGAACGTCCGCCTCTCCTACCATGAACTGCCGGAGCAGATTGAACTGCTGGCAACCGGCCGGCTGGATCTTGCCGCGATCGTGATTGCCGCGGATGCAGAACTTGTGAAGAACGCGGTCAGAGAACACGATCTCGACATTGCGGCGCCAAAAGGCATCGAGGGCTTGGTGAAACGGCATCGGTGGCTGGGCCTCGGGCGCGTCCCAGCCGGCCTCTACGAACTGACGCGTCCTGCGCCTCCCGCGGACAAGCCCGTCGCTTCTGTCGATACCCTGATAGTGGCCAACTCCTGCGTGGGA
The DNA here is from genome assembly GCA_019243195.1 of Hyphomicrobiales bacterium. GTDB lineage: Bacteria > Pseudomonadota > Alphaproteobacteria > Rhizobiales > Xanthobacteraceae > AP-16. Next base: position 22,437 of record JAFAUQ010000239.1, on the reverse strand, counting down.
CGAGCCGAACGGGTGGCGTTGCTTACACTGCTCACAGCAGAGCTTCCGGGTTTCGTACGCGGCAACCCGCCCACGTCGACCGGCTCCTCGTCCGCAATTCCGCTCGCGGCCGAGGCGCGACAGTTCTTTGTTTCGGGGGAGCCCGCGATAGCCGACCGGTATTTCCCGTGGCTGGTCGACCTGATGTCGCCGGCGTACTGGGTCTACCTGTTGATGGCAGTGACGCTCTTATTCAATGCGATGAGAGGCATCAGCCGTTTTCAACTTTGGCGCATTGATTCAGCGCGTGAAAAGCTCGAGGCTCGACTCGGCGAGCTGACCGGTTCGGGTCTCACGCGTAAGCAAATACACGCCGCTTTACCCGAAAATGTGCTGACAGAATCCGTTTCCCGCGCAACTGCCCGGGATATTGTGCGCCAACTCACGGATTTGCGAGCACGCTCCCAACGTTACGCGAGGTCAATTGTCACGCCGATGGGTGACGAAATGTTCTATCGTTACCAGGAAGCGCTCATCGACGACTTGGTGGCAACGCTCGCAGCGTTATCCCAACGCTCGCAGGCACCTGGCAAACAACCGGTTGCATGAGAACGGAAGAAATCACAATGCCGGATACTGAAGCTGGATCGGCATCAGGACTACGGTCGCCCGACAGGCGGAAATCTGGCGCGGAGTTTAGCAAATTAGATCGGTCAAAATAATTCATAAAGGTCGCGGTAGTATTCCGCTTTCCTCTCGTCCCACGGCAGGCCGCCGTACGCCGCGGCGAAGGTCTCGCGTGCCTGCGGGCCGAGCCGATCTTCAAGTTCGCCCACCACAAGCGTCAAGTCGACGTAGCGATCGGCTCTTCCGCAGTGGCTGCAATCCAGGAACCCGATTTGGCCGTCGTCGCCCAAAATCAGGTTCGATAAAGTTGCGTCGCCGTGTGTCACCACGCAATCTTCGGGCAACGGCAGACGGGCAGCCAAGCGGTCATAAAGGTGTTCGGGCGCAATCCCGGCGTTGCGCTCGTCGAAATCGGCGGGATCGATGCCGCCTGCGCGCACGAGTTCGCGTGCGCGGGCGAGACGAATGTCGAGCCTCTCATCGAACGGACAGGTCGCGAGCGGGAGCGAATGCAAATGCGCGAAGGCCCGCGCAATCGCCACAACCGCGGATCGCCAATCGGCTCGTTCGATGGTTTCCCCAGTTTGTCCGCTGAGAGCGGTCATTGCCACGGCAACAACATTCTCGTCGGCGAAACGCTCGAGAATCCTGGGAACACGGATCCCGGCCGTGGCCAGCCACTTGGTCCTCTCGATCTCCCGCTTCAGGATATCTGCGACTGTTCCGGTCCCAATCTTGAGGTAGTGGTCGATCCCCCGCCCGCTGACGACACGGAATACGGCCGCACCGCTCATTCCGGCGGCGACCGGAATGATCATCTTTCCGGCGAGCCGCGCCCTCCAGCTGAGCGGCAAGGTGCCCAGGACATCCATTTACGCGCCATTTCACAAGGTCGTGATGCTAAACCGCCCTGCCGTCACTCATCCCTAAGGATAGTGGCTTGCGAGGCAAATTCGGAGATACGCTCACCCATCGGTTTCAGCGGCAGACGGCGCGGACGGGAACTTTTTTCCGTGCAGTCGGTCTTGCTCGAGCGGCATTCTTCACCGGCCGGGTGCAATTGCCCGATTGAAGCCGCTCGGACGGGCAGAGTTACTTTTCCAATATTTGGTTGGCGATTGCGGGTCCGTCTATTGCCATTCGCTACCTGGTAACGAGTGTGGGCCATGCGCCTCGATGAACCACCTCGGAGCGAGAACGTTGAAGACAGACGGGCGCAGGTCGCAACGAAGGAACAACTGGGAGATGAACATGGGACTACTTGATGTCCTCAACGGCATGCAGCAGGGCCCGCGCGGACCCAGCACGCCAAGTGCCGGCGGCCGCGGAGGCATGTCGCCGATGACGATGGCGATCCTCGGCCTGCTTGCCTACAAGGCGGTCAAAAGCTTCACCGGCGGCCAGACGGCTGGTCCAGCGAGCCCCGGCGTGCCGCCGGGCAACGTCAATGCCGGCGTGCCGGGCGGCGCCGGTGGGCTCGGCAGCTTGCTGCCGGGCGGGCTAGGCGGCCTGTTCGGCGGCCGTGATGCCGGCAGCGTTTTGAGCGGCGGCCTCAACGACCTGCTCAAGCAACTCCAGCAAAGTGGGCACGGCGAGGCCGCTGATTCCTGGGTCGGCTCAGGCCCGAACAAGACGATCGCTCCCAACGATCTGGCGAATGCGCTCGGGGCGGACCGGATCAACACGATGATGGCGCAGTCGGGAATGTCGCGTGAGGAACTGCTGGATGGCCTGAGCCAGCAACTTCCCGACGTCGTCGACCAGCTGACGCCGAACGGGCGCGTGCCGAACGAGCACGAAGCGGCTCGTCTCGTCTAACGTCCGGAGCAGGCACGGGAACTTGTGCCCGTGCCGATCAACTCGAACCCATGCGCGCGGAGAGCGACTCTGCGTGCGTTGCGTTGGTTTGTCATCAACGGAGGCAGAAATGAGCGGCATTATCTGGATCATCGTCGTCGGCTTCGTTGCGGGTATCATTGCACGGATGGTCTCGCCTGGGGCGAACAACCCGTCCGGATTTATTCTGACGACCATCCTCGGCATTGCGGGCGCCTTTCTCGCAACGTTCATCGGGCAGGCCGTCGGCCATTACGGCCCCGACCAGGGAGCCGGATTTATCACCGCAACGATCGGGGCGATCGTCGTTCTCTTTATCTGGAACAGACTTGTCGCGGCACGGAAGATTCCGGATCCCGGCAGCGGTCCCTAAAGGGCCGGACCACAAGATTGAGTTCGCGCCGACTAGGGCGGTCGATGGAGGTCAGTCATCCGCGGCCGCGGAGTGAGTTCGGGCAAAGATCGGCGTTTCCAAGGTTATCTGGGAGGCCAGAGCGGCATTCCCAAACTCAGGGAGGTAGGCCATGAGTATCTTCGGAAGCATCGTATCGGCAATCTTCGGGCATAAGAGCGCATCGGCAGCAACGACTTCTGCGCCGGCAACATCGTCAGCAACAACGTCATCGCCCACAGCATCGGCAGCGGCACCTTCCGCGGCTGCGCCGGCGACGCCCACTGGCGCCGCCGCCCCAAAGCCGATGTCGCAGGCGGAAGTCGTCGCGATGATCGAGAAGGCGGTCGGCGCACAAGGCGAGGATCTGAATTGGAGGCAGTCTATCGTCGATCTCATGAAGGCGCTGAAGTTGGACAGCAGCCTGGCAGCGCGCAAACAGCTGGCCCAGGAACTCGGTTACACCGGTGCCCTCGACGGCTCGGCGGAGATGAATGTCTGGCTTCACAAGCAAGTCATGGCCAAACTGGCTGAAGGCGGCGGCACCGTGCCGGCCAGTCTCAAGGTCGCCTGATCGCTTTGAGTTCGCCTTACGGCACGGCCACCTGTTCCGCGTGTTGACCGGCGCGGGCCGCCCTGCCCTCACATCGTCGGGCTCGCATAGGGCCCGCCGAGCGCGTGCAGGCCGAAGGCCGGGCCCGCAATATCGAAATTGAACAGTGCCGAGCAAAGTGTAAGATCGACGGGTCAAAACCCGAATGGCTTCGTTTGCCATTCACTCCAATCAAGCGGACCGTGATCTCGGCTGACTTCATATTTATCGGGAGGAACGCGGTCACAGAATAGGACAATATTGGCGCAGTCCCATCTTGCGCTTGGAACGATCAGGCCATCAAACCCGACAAACAGAGCTGTTTCTCCGATATCCTGTGTGCGCGGATATTCATCCGTTCGATCGGCATATGAAAGCGCGCCGTATCGCGCCGTGTCCACACCTAGCCGTGCAATGGCGGTCATATCTGCGAGATGAAGAGCTCGTTTCATCGAGACTCGCAACTGAAACAGGTGATAGACTGGTCGGGACGGGAATACTGGAAGTCCCCGGCTGAGGTGAAAATATCTTTCAGCAACGGCACCGTCGGCTTTTTGGGAGGCGTAAAGGACATCGAAAGTGCCATCGTCCCAGCGCCCGCCCGCCGAACTACCCATCAGCACGTCGCGCCCTTGGCGGACCACGCGCCACGCCATTCCATCGAATGGCACTGGAGTAATTCCCTCTAATGCATCGATTAGGAGCTTGTCGCGAATTCGGTGTGGTGCAACCATATGTTAGAGATATGCCTCTGCGTCAAGGCGATCGAGGACATTCAACACGCGTTCTGACTCACCCTCGTTGATGATATCAATTGCGCGTTTGCCCTCAAGCTGCGGATGGCGCGCATATAACCAGATACGAATTTCATCAGCGGAATAATATTCCTGAAGTCGGCCGACGATGTAGTGCAAATCCGACAAAATAAGTTGCATGTGCGGGCGCGGCTTCATTGCGCCGTTCACCCACCTTGACACAGTCGCTTTTGATACTTGAGCGATGTTGGCTATATCGGTGCCCTTTAGGCCACCAACCTTCTCAAGTTCATCAATATATCGAACGACAGTATCTCGCTTCGCATTCATGCGCTGTCTGCCCCCTGATGCTCCGCCACGTTCCCTCGTTCGACGATCGGCAGCGCACGAGGATGATTGGCTCCTCTCGTCTCTTGGAAATGCTCCAAAGTTGCCCGAAGCTTTTCCATACGATGGCTATGATCCGTCAATCGCTTCGTGAGCAGATCATCTCCGGTTTTCAACTCTTTTATCTGTCGTGAAAGGCGATCTGCGCGCGTCATCTCGCCGTCCAAAAAATGCTGCGGGCGGCTTAAGTCTGGCGTTTGCTCAAGACTACGAATCTGAATTGAGCGGTAATTTAAACTATGTCTCTTGGGGTTTACTAACACGTCAGACAGCCCATGCGGGCAACACGATCTATTAGTGCATGCCACGAGCCGACGACCACCCTTCGCTTCACAGAGCTTCGCCAATTCAGCGCACGTAACTGTGCGTCCGAAGCCAGCGATTGTCACACGTCTCGCATGTCCGAATACATCATCGTCGTCGCGCGGTTTCGGCGACTTGTGCCATTCTCGTGCATCGAATCGCTCGCGTTCACCAACTCCCTCGGCGAAGCCGCTTATTGAGCCAAACGCCTCCGCGGCTAGACTGACTAGCCCACCCAGATAGTCCGCGACAATCGGCTTACCCAAGTTATTCATTCTTGAAAGCGAATTGATGTACCGTCTCGTTGTGAGTGGGCCGGAATCAGCCCCAAAACCAGAAGCCCGAATCCAAAGATTGTCGAAGGGCAAATTCTTCACCGACGCAAGGATCTGGCCACGCTCGGCGAGATCGTCAAGCGCCACATGCGGAATTAGAACTAGGTAATCAATCCCGATGTGCCGTCCGCCGGCACGGTCCAATGCCTCTCGTAGCGCACAGCAAGCTCTAAGATCAATTCGAAACCAGTCTGTCGCCGAACCCTTGCTGAGAAAATGACTCGGTGACAGTACCGCATGCACCCTGTTCTGTACTGCAAATCGCGCAATCTGACCAATGACATCGCCTGGGGCATCATGCCGAAAATGATCGGGGCTTAACGGCTTATCTTTTGCTGCTGATGCCCAAGGGGCACCTTGAGCAAATCCAGAGAACTTTGAGGCGGCCGATAGCTCCGCCGCTTTGGTATCCAATACGATTTGAGTGCCCGCTGAGCGCAACGCACCTATTAGCTCTTTTTGATGATGGAAGCGGGACGCATCGACCACGACGCGTTTCGGGGAAAAGCGGCCCTGCGCGTGCAGATCGGACAACTGACGATGTCCAGTCTCGCCCAGTCGAACAAAGTGCCCTATCGGGGTGCTCGGCGCCTTTATGCCGGGCATCGGCAGAATTTGAGCTGCCATGGGAGGTCCTTACGTTATAGTTTCATGCAGCACATCATATGAAACATAAACGTAGGCGTCAACTGGTTCTATAATACCTTTAGGGGGACTGTTTAGTGTTCTAGTTGCAATAAGCCGAGCTCACATCGTCGGACTCGCATAGGGCCCGCCGAGCGCGTGCAGGCCGAAGGCCGAACCGGCGATGTCGAAATTGAACGAGAAGTGCTGGCTCATGGCAAACACGTCGCGCAGGTGCCGCTGCAGCGGATCGCGCGTGTAGAGTCCCTGCGCGCCGTAGCATGACCACAGCGTTTCCACCGCCTCGCGCGCCTGATTGACCGCGAATGCCGACTGCGCGCGAAACCGCAGCTTGGTTGCGAGGTCGGGAACTTCGTTGCGCTCGGCCGCCGCCTGGAATGCGATGGCCGAGTCACGCAGCAGCTGGCGCGCCGAGTCGATGAGGCAGCGCGCGCGGGCGAGCTTGATCTGCACCGCCTGGAAGTCGGCCACCCGCGCGCCCGTGTAGGTGCCGAGGCGCTTGGCCATCGAGCCAAGAAAGAGTTCGTAGGCGCCTTCGGCCGCGCCCACCGCCGCGGGCGCGAGCGGGTGGCTGGAGGCAGCGACGATCGGGATGCGAAACAATGGGCCCGGATTGAGCGCCGCGCCGGGATGCTCGAGCCCGCCGCGGCAGCGCGCCAGCGCCAATGCCCGGCGCTCGGGCACGAAGACTTCGGACGCCTTGATGTCTTTGCTGCCCGTCGCCGCCATCCCCATGGCGAACCAGGTATCGATAATTTCGTAGTCAGACTTCGGAACCAAACACAGCCGCCAATCGACCGCGGTCTTGCCATCGTCGTCATAAACGGTGACGGCGAGCATGTTCCAATCGCAGTTGTCGACCCCCGAGGAGAACGGCCAGCGGCCGTTGACGATGAACCCGCCCGGCGCCTCTCGGGCGCGGCCGGCGGCAAGCGCAATCGAGGAAGCAATCAGCGCGTCCGGATTGGCGTCCCAGACTTCATGCTGGGTCTCGGGTTCGTAATAGCCGAGGATCCAGTGATGGCAGGCGAGATTGCCGATGTTCCAGGCGGTTGAGGGGCATCCGCGGGCAACCTCCGCCGCGATGTCGACGAGCGCCACGAAGGCGAGCTCCATGCCGCCGAACGCCTTCGGCTGGTGAAACCGAAACAGCCCGGTTTCGTGCAGCAGCTGCTCGTTCTCGCGGATGAGCATGCGCGCGTCTTCGGCCGCTTGCGCGCGCTCGCGCAGGACCGGCACGATCTCGCGCGCGCGACGCATCGCCTCGTCGTAGCCGACGGACGAGAAATCGCGCCGCACCTTCTGCGGCAAGGTGCCGACAAAATCATTGCGCGCGCTCGGGGCGGCCATGGCCGGCATGCGACGAACTCCCCTCGGTCGGTCAGCATCGGGCCGAACGGGCCGACACGGCAAGGGGCTTGTGACCGAAGGCACTACTTCGAGCAGACGCGGCGCGGACCGCCATCGTAGGGCTGATAAGTGCAATCGCTCGGATCAAACGACTGGTAAGTGGCCTCGCAGGCGGCGACGTTGCATCCCGCCCTCCCCTGCTGTTCCCGCCGCGGCGCGAACAGCGAATCCGGCGAGAACGGGAACTGGACCGTCCGTCGCTTTGAAGCCTTGTCGCATACCCGCCGCTCCGAAGAGCCATAGGGCTGATAGGTGCAGTCCGACCCGCGAAACGATTGATAAGTGCGCGCGCATGCTTGGTAATCGCACTCGGCAGCTTGAGGCGCCTGCGCGCTCGCCGGCGGATTCTGCTCGGCGTGTCCTTGCGGCTGCGGCGCGGTCGCTTCGGCCGGCGGCTCCTCGCGCGCCACCACGTTTGTCGCGGCGGTCATGAAATTCTTCCAGATCGCCGCCGGCAACGAACCGCCGGTGACGCGATTCATCGGGCTGTGATCGTCGTTGCCGACCCAGACGCCGACGACCAGCTCATCGTTGAAGCCGATGAACCAGGCGTCGCGATAATCCTGCGAGGTGCCGGTCTTGCCGGCGGCAATCCCGTCGAGGGCGGCGGCGCGGCCGGTGCCGTGCCGCACCACCTCCTCCAACAATTCAACGAGCGGCTGCTGATAGGGCTGCAACGGCCGCGTGGCGACGGTCGGCGCGCCCATCGATTGCAGCCGGGGTTGGCCTTCGACACCGAGCCCGGAAATGCCCCACGGCTTGACCGGCATCTTGCCGGCCGCGACAGCGGCATAGGCCGAGGTCAGCTCGAGCAGGTTCATGTCGGCAGTGCCCAGCGGCAGGCTCGGCACCGCCGGCAGCCGACTGGTGATGCCGAGATCGCGCGCGGCGGCGATCACCTGGTTCAATCCGACCTGCTGGGCGAGGCGCACCGCCGCGGTGTTGATCGATTCGGCGAAGGCTTCGGTGAGCGGCACGCGGCCGTAGTGCCGGCCCCCGTAGTTCTCCGGTTCCCAGTGCTTGATCTCGAGCGGCCGGGCGTCGACCGTATCATCGAGCGTCAATCCATTGCGCAGCGCCGCGAAATAAACAAACAACTTGAAGGCAGAGCCCGGCTGGCGCTGGGCATTCACCGCGCGGTTGAATTGGCTCGCCTGATAGTCGCGCCCCCCGACCATCGCGACGACCGCGCCGTCCTTCCGCATCGCGACGAGCGCCGCTTGTGAGACGTGGCGCCGCGCACCTTCGGCATCGAGCACGCGCGCGACCGCCTGCTCGGCGATCTGCTGCAGACCGGGATCAAGCGTCGTGCGCAGCCGCATGCTCGTTGAATCCGAGCCGGTCACCCCGCCGGCTTCACTGGCGATCCAGTCGGCAAACCACGAGCCGGCGCGCAACGCCGCTTCCGACAAATGGGGCACCGCCGGATGCGCCTTGGCTTCCTGGGCCGCCGTGGCATCGACCGCGCCGGTCTCGCGCATCGCGTCGAGCACCATTGCGGCGCGCGCCTGCGCGCCTTGCAAATTCTGCAACGGATTGGTGCGCGAGGGCGACTGGATCATGCCGGCGAGCATCGCGGCTTGCGGCAGCGTCAGGTCGGCAAGGCTTTTGTCGAAATAGAGCCGTGCGGCCGCGGCCATGCCATAGACACCGTTCCCGAGATAAACGCTGTTGAGATATTCGGTGAGGATTTCGTCCTTCGAGCGATGCATGTCGAGCCACATCGCAACCAGCGCTTCGCGAAGTTTGTGCGTGAGCGTGCGCTCATGTCCAAGAATGCGCAGCTTCACCACCTGCTGGGTGATCGTGCTGCCGCCTTGAACGATCGTGCCGGCGGCGAAGTTGCGACGGAGCGCCCGAACCATCCCCTGCGGATCGAAGCCCCAGTGACTGTAGAAGTGGCGATCCTCGATGCTGATCACCGCTTTTACCAGTACGTCAGGAAAATCCTTGCGCTTCGCATCCGGCATCTTGAGCGCGCCGACCCGGCCGAGCGAGGTTCCGTTCGATGCTTCGAGGATGAAAGAGGGCGCGTTCCCATCCCCGACCGGGCGTTCCGGCGGCAGATCGTGCAACGCCCAAACCATCATGCCGGCGAAAGTCACAAGCCCGGCTACCACGACGGCAATAATTCCACGCAGGAGGCCGGTGGCGACGCGCTGTGACGCGCCGACGCGCCGCGGGGGCAGCGATGGTCGCGGTGTTCTCCGGGTGAACGCTCGGAACGACCGCGCGACGCGATGCCCGACCACCGCCAGATCGGCGCCGAGCGCTGTAACAAAGGCGCGGCCGGAGGCCAGAGTCCGACTGCCCTCCTCCGCTGGGGACGGATCAGGCGCCGTTTGATGTGCGGCGTCCGTCTCCTCCGACGGCACCGAATCGGAAGGCATTTCCCGCATGAGCAACCCCGCACCCGATCGCGACCGCGGGCCACGCCGAACGAACGGCCCAGCAGTAAACGCCAATCGGCGCAGATAGTTGCGTTAATCCGTTGCGTTGTTGGGCGCGGGACAAATGTCGCGCCCCATTACGTAGCGAGACGATGGAGCGCCTAATTACCGATCACACCGTGCGGCGGCGTGAGCGGTGCTCGACCAGCATCAAGCCGATCACCAGAACGAGGAGCAGCAGCGCGAGCCCGTGCATGCCCGGGAACACCAGCCAGAAGATCAACAGCGCGACCAGCGCCGCCGGCGCGAGGATCGCCAGCAGCACGGCGCCGGCAACGCCGGCCATGAACAGTAGAAACGGCAGCACTAGCAGCACCATGCCGGCGAGCATCAGCCCGAACAGAAGTTCAACGAGGATCATGGGAAATCTCCCGCCTCCGGGCCGCCGCTTATGCGGCGATCCCTATCGTCGCCGAGTAATATAGGTATGGCTGGCGCGCCTGCCAGCTAGTGTCCCGATTCCGAAGTTCGCCTTAGTTTGCCGCACGTTCGGAAGCGAACTTCGGAATCGAAAGACACTAGCGACGTTATGATTCTAGTGCCGCTTTGAACCCGAAGTTCGCAACCGGGCTTGCGGCAATATTGGGCGAACTTCGGGTTCGCGGCACTAGCATTGACGGCGCTTGCCACCGCTTCCTATCCTCGCCCCCTTCCATTGTTATGGGGTTCGATCATGACCGCTACGGGTTTTGCTCACGCGGGTCGCTTCGCCCGCGACCTGCCGCCGCCGGCGCCGCGCTGGGCGGGCTTTGCGAAATACAACTTCATCGGCGGCCACAACGACCCGACCCGCATTCCCGCGTCCGCACTGGCCGATGCGGCGGCCACGGTGCTCAAGCGCAGCGGCGCCAACTTGGCGCTTTATAATTCCGATGGTCCGCAAGGCTTCCGCGGGTTGCGCGATTTCGTCGTGGCGAAGGTCGCCGGCCGCGCCGGAATCAAATGCACCGCCGACGACGTGCTGATCACGTCCGGTTCCGGCCAGGGGCTCGATCTGGTGCATCGGCTGTTGATCGAACCGGGCGACACGGTCCTCGTCGAGGAGTTCTCGTATCAGGGAACGATCAACAAGCTGCGCCGGCTCGCCGCGAAAATCGTCCCGGTGCCGCTCGACGATCAAGGCATCCGCATCGACGCGCTTACCAATATCCTCGACGACCTCGGCCGCAACGGTATCGTGCCGAAACTCATCTACACCATCCCGACCATCCAGAATCCGACCGGCTCGATCCTTCCGCTCGAGCGGCGGCGCGCGTTACTTGCGCTCGCGCGCAAGCACGGCGTGCCGATTTTCGAGGACGAGTGCTACGCCGACTTGCTGTGGAATCCGGAGGCGCCGCATTCGCTGTTCGCGCTCGACCCGCAGCAGGTCCTCCACATCGGCTCGTTCTCGAAGACGTTGGCGCCGGCGCTCCGCCTCGGCTACCTGGTGGCCGACTGGGAAGCGATGAGCCGGCTCGTCGCGCTCAAGCGCGAGGCCGACAGCGGCACCGGCGCGGTCGAGCAGATGATGGTCGCGGAATATTTCGCGCCCAACTTCGCCCGTCACGTCGGCGAGCTCTCGGGCGTGCTGCGCGAGAAGCTCGACACCATGGTCGAGGCGCTGGCAAAGGAGTTCGGCACGGCGGTCGAGCCGTGGCGGCCGCAGGGCGGCATCTTTCTTTGGATCAAGCTGCCCGATGCGATCGACGTGCGCAAACTGATCGAGCCCGCGGCGGCTGCGGGAATCGTGTTCAATCCCGGACCGGAGTGGGCGTGCCGGCCGGAAGCCGCCACGTCGCACATGCGGCTGTGCTTCGCACTTCCCTCGAAGAACGAGATCCGCGACGGGATCGCGGCGCTCGCGCGGGTCTGTTACGAGCAGACCGGTATTCCGGCGCAGAGCGCCAACGTCAGGCGAGCTTAACTGGCCGGGGTCTGCGCCTGTTCGCCGGAGCGTTCCGGCAGCACGGACCCTGCCGCCAAGATGAACCAGCCGAGGAAAATGTACCAACCGGCGTTGTATTGGTTGAGACCCGGGATTGGGAGCTCGATCGGCAGGGCGGAGAGAACTCCGATCATCGCCAGACATCCGGAAATGACAAAGACGGCGATATTTGGTGCGCGCAGCATCTGCATGGCCCTCGTTTGCATCATTGCGGGCATGTTGAAGAGGACGCGTAATCGCCCCCTTAACGCGACACCTGCACTCGCCGCACGCCGCGGTGCATTGTGAGCAGCGTCAACAGGTCGGGAATCCTTTGCATCAAATGCTTTTAATATTGCGCCTAGCGGCGGCTGTCGGCGCTCTCCTCGCAAGCGCCGCGCTTGCGGAGGCCGAAGACTGGCCGACGCGGCCGGTCACCATGGTGGTGCCGTTTGCGGCCGGCGGGCCGGCCGATGCGGTCGGCCGCATCCTCGCCTCGCATCTGTCGGACGTGCTCGGCCAGGAAGTCGTGGTCGAGAACGTCGGCGGCGGGGGCGGCATGCTGGGTGGCGCCCGCGTCGCACGCGCTGCGCCCGACGGTTATCAGTTCGTGCTCGGCAACATGGGAACGCATGCGGCGAACCAGACACTCTACAAAACTCCGCTCTACAACGCTGCGAGCGATTTTGCCCCGGTGACCCTGGTCGCTGAGACGCCGCTGTTGTTGCTCACGCGCGAGGCGTTTCCGGCCGATACCCTGCCGCAGTTTGTCAGTTACGCGCGCGCGAACCAGGTGAAGATGCAGTTCGGCTCGGGCGGCGCGGGCTCGGCGAGCCACCTCGCCTGCCTGCTGGTCAATCTCGCGATGGGGATCAAGGTCACGCACGTGCCCTATCGCGGCGCCGCGCCGGCCATGCAGGACCTGATCGCCGGCCGCATCGATTACCAATGTCCGGACAGCCCGACCTCGGTCGCGCAGATCGAGGGCGGGAACGTCAAGGCGCTCGCGGTGCTGACCGCCGAGCGCTCGGGGCGGCTCCCCGACGTCCCGACGGCGCGCGAACAAGGCCTCGAGGTCGTTGCATCGAACTGGTTCGCCATCTTTTGTCCGAAAGGAACGCCCGCGGGGGTCGTCGAGAAGCTGCGCGCGGCAATCTCCGCCTCCATGGACACGCCATCGCTGCAGGCACGCATGCGCGACATCGGCGCGGAACTCCCTCCGCCTGAGCGGCGCACGCCGGCGTATCTGCAAACTTTCGTCGCCGGCGAGATCGCCAAGTGGGCCGCCCCGATCAAACAAAGCGGCGCAATCATCGAGTGAGAAAACGATGCGCATCAGGATGGCTGAAAATTTCCGCGCCGTGTTCTACGCGCCGTTCTACGCCGCGCAGGCGTTGGGCTTTTACGCACGCGAAGGCGTCGAGGTCGAACTTATCACCTCGTCGGCGCCAGGCGGCGGGCCGACGGCGATGGCCGACGGCAGCGCCGATCTCACCTGGGGCGGACCGCTGCGGGTGATGAAGGCGCACGACGAGGACCCCGCCTCGCCGCTCGTTTCTTTCTGCGAGGTCGTCGGGCGCGATCCGTTCTTTCTCGTCGGCAATCGCGATGCGGAGAGCTTCCGCCTCGAGGATTTGCCGCGGCTGAAGTTCGCCACCGTTTCCGAGGTGCCGACGCCGTGGCTATGCCTGCAGCACGATTTGCGCGAACGCGGCATTGATCCCACGAAACTCGCCCGCGTCACCGACCGCACCATCGGCGAGAACCTCGCCGCGCTGCGCGAGAAAAGCCTCGATGCGATCCAGGTGTTCGAACCCTACGCCTCGCTCGCCGTGCGGGACGGCGCCAAGGTTCTCTATGCGGCGAGTTCGCGCGGACCGACGGTGTACACGACATTTCTCGCCACGCGCGCCGGGATAGCACGGCATCATGGCGCCTTCGCCGCGCTGACACGCGCCATGGGGCACATGCTGCAATGGCTCGGCGAAAACGACGCGGCAAAGCTCGCCGAGTCCGTCGCTCCGTTCTACCCCGACGTCGAACGCGACGTTCTGACGAGCGCGATGGACCGGTATCGTCGGGGCGGCCTGTGGTCGCAATCGACCGACGTCTCCCGGCAGGGGTTCGCCCGGTTGGGCGCAAGCCTGCTCTCGGGCGGCTATATTTCCCGCACCCCAGTCTATGCGGACTGCGTCGATGAGACCCTCGGAGCGCGATGACGATTCCAATAAAAGTCATCGCGCTCTAGCGGTAAATTGACCGCGAGCGCCCACTCCGCCGATCAGCGGCGCCGGCATCGTCGGGGCATCGTCGAGCAACCCGCCCATCTTCGGCGCCGGCTCGCAATCCTGACCGCGCGGGCTCGTTTTGGGCATTGTCCCTTCAATCGAGCGTAATCCCGCTGGCCTTGATCGTCTTCCCCCACGTCGCGATCTCGCTTTCCAGAAACTTCTGCAAATATTCCGACGAGCGCTCGTTGGCTGGAACCAGATCGGCTCCCATCTTTTGCGTCTGAGTCTGCACGATGGGGAGCTCCATTGCCGCGACGGTGGCGGCCTGGAGTTTGCGCATGATCGGCGCCGGCACGGCCTTGGGGGCGGCGAGCGCATACCAGATCCCTACGTCGAAATCGGCAAGTCCCTGTTCCCGCGCGGACGCCAAGTCCGGCAGGTGCGGCGAGCGGTCGGCCCCGAGCACCGCGATGGCCTTGATCGTGCCGCCTTCGATCTGCGCCCGCGAGGTGAGGTCGGTCAGACACAGATAATCGATCCTGCCGCCGATCAAATCCTGCAGCGCCGGCGCTCCCCCGCGATACGGCACGTGGGTAGTATGGACCCCGATCGCCGCATTGAACACCGCACAGGCGAGATGGATCCCCGAGCCGGCGCCGGCGGAACCGAACTGCATGTTGGCTTGATTGGCTTTGGCATAGGCGATGAACGTCGGCAGGTCGTTCACCGGCAAATCCTTGCGGACCGCCAGCACGAGCGCCTGCCGGCTGATGAGCGCGACCGGCGCGAAGTCTTTGAGGGTATCGTAGGTCGGGCGCTTGTAGAGAAACTGGCTCTGCGCGAAGGTGCCGGTGGAGCCGAGCAGGATTTGATAGCCGTCGGCCGGCCCCTTCGCCACGCGGTTGGCGCCGATCGTGCTGCCCGCGCCGGTGAAGTTCTCGACGATTACGTTTTGGCCCAGGACCTCCGACAATCCTATCGCCACTACCCGCGCGGTGCCGTCGGCCGCGCCGCCCGCGGCGAAGGGAACGACAATGGTGAGCGGCCGAGTCGGCCACTCCTGCGCCATCGTGCGCAGCGGCACGAGGGCGCAAAGTACGACCGCGATCGCAATCGCATCGCGCAGCAAGGTTCGCCCGCGCATGGGTCGGCTCCATGCTCAATGGTGCGGCAACCGCCAGCCACCCGTGGGCATGAGGGCCGGAGCCGCCCGGCGCGCCATCCTAGCACGACCGACGCAACCTCTGGCCCGGTTTCGCGCGTCGCATGAGAACTGCATAATGGGACCACCCCGCCGTCACCCGCAACAGCGCGGGTGGCTTTGCCAGGAGAATGACGTGGCGAAATTCAAGATCATCACGCCGGCCGCTGCGAGTTTCACGACCAGCACCGGCTATGACCTCGAGATGGAGGCGCTCGAGAGCGTCGAGGCCGAGATCGTCGAAGGACCGCTCGACGAGGACGCCTTCATCGCCGCCGCGCGTGATGCCGACGCGATGTATGCGAAGGGCATGCGGATTACCAAAAAGATCATCGATGGGCTCGAGCGATGCCGGGTCATCTCACTCGGCACCGTCGGTGTCGACTCGGTCGATGTCGCAGCGGCGACCGCACGCGGGATTCCGGTCACCAACTGCCCCGACACCTTCATCGAGGAGGTGGCCGACCATGCGATGGCGCTGCTCCTCGGGGGTTTCCGCCGCCTGGTCGAGCAGGACCGCATCGTGCGCGAGGGCCGGTGGCGAGAGGGCCGCCCGATGCTGGCGAAGATCGAGCGGCTGCGCGGCCAGACGCTAGGCTTCATCGCCTTTGGGCATGTCGCGCGCGCCGTCGCGCTGCGTGCCGCGCCTTTCGGGCTGCGCTTGATGGCCTATGACCCCTACATCGAAGAGATGGTGATGCTCGAGCACGGCGTGCTGCCGGCAACGCTTTCCGAGGTGCTCGCGCAGTCCGACTTCGTCTCGATGCATGCGCCGGCAACGGCCGAAGCGCACGGCATGCTCAAAGAGAAACATTTCCGCCAGATGAAGGCGAACGCGGTGTTCATCAATACCGGGCGCGGCCCGACCGTGGATGAGGCGGCGCTGATCAAGGCACTGCAGGAAGGCTGGATCGCCCATGCGGCGCTCGATGTTCTCGAACAGGAGCCGCCCGGCCACAACAATCCGTTACTGCGCATGCCCAACGTGACGCTCACCGCCCATGTCGCCTCGGCGTCGGCCCGCTTCGACCCCGCGCGCAAGCGCCGCGTCGGTCAGGAGCTGGCCCTGGCGCTCACCGGCCGGTGGCCGATGAGTTGCGTCAACCCGGAGGTGCTTGCGAAGTCAGGCCTTCGCCGCTGGCAACCGGTCTCGATGGCGCGCGGACCGAACAGCTGATCGCGATCCCCCCACTTCGGGAAGGTGCGCCGCGGCTAAGGTGAGCCACTTGTACGCCGCCGAACCGAGGGCGCCATCGAGAATTACAGCAGCAGGTCAGATCCTCGACGTTTACAACGCTTAGAGCGAGATGGCGAAGTGCCCCTATCGGAAACGCGGGTATCGCTCGTCGCGATTAGCCCAGGCCCACATCCGGCGAACCCGTGCTCTGCTTGTTCTGTGGTGACGGTGTCTCTTGGCCGCAGCTTGCTTCCTCACGGTCGCGGGAGGCTCGGTGCCGGGTTCCTGCTCTACCGGTCGGTCGGCCACCTTCACCGGCTCTGCGGGAGTGCCAACTTGTTCCTGAGGCGGTGGATCACTTTGGGCCGGCGGTGCAGCCTCAAGCGTGCTCGCCAACTGTGGAGCGGGAGCCGGCGTGCCTCGCGCGACGTGGGTGACGACCGGCCCTGACACTGCAACGCCGGCATCCCCCGCAACAGAACGATGCGAAGCGTCGGCCGAGGGCCATAGGACCGCAAGTGCACCGGCCCCGATCGCCGCTCCTATCGTCACGCTGATCAAGAGGGGCGCTAATCCCAACCCTCGCCTCGGCGCCATTCGCTGCCAGCCGCGGGAGGTCAGCTCGTAGCGGCCGCGCGCCTTGTTCCACGCGATCAGCCTGCGGGCGCCAGCCGTTCGGATCAGTCCGAGCTTTTCGGCTGTCGTGCCTGGGAACTCCTGCAGGTCGTGACCACTGCCGAGATGCCTCAAGACGGTGTCAATCCCGTCGCTCTCGCTCATGGCTGAATCACCCCCGCTCCGCGCCGACTGTAACATGTCCCCCCGCGCGGACCGAAAACTTTTTGGCTGCAGCCGACCACGTGGAGCGTGTGTTGCCGCGTGGCGATCACCCCCCGGGCGTTAACGCTAGGTTAAGGATCCGCGTGCGGCCGGAGCGTGGGCGCCGTATCCTGAGTCCATCCATTAGAGCCGCTGTTGCCCAAACATGGTCGAGGGCCGACCCGTGCTCAGGCTCGCCTGGTTCTTCGTGCGCACGGCGTTCTGGCTGGGCCTGTTGAGCCTTTTCGTGACGGGATCCCTGCCGTTGTGGCCGGTCCCGAGTGAGATCAACGGCGTCGTCGAGAGGGCGGCGCAGGACACGCTGACGCCCGCCGATCGCGTGCTGTCCTGGCGCGGGCCGCGCATCAGGAATTAGCTTTGTTCGATGTCCGTCATCGGCGGAAAATCGGACAGGATTTCTCAGTTTGAGTTGTTCGCCTTGTGACACTTCTCTGCCGCCCGCGGCGTCTGCCCGAATGATGGTTATTCGAGGATAAGCGGACCAGTTGCTGCGAGGCCAAGAGCCCGAGCGGCGATAAGGATGTCACATTTAGGCAACAGTTCCGTTAAATGTGACCCAACCGCAATCTTGTCCGTCGCCTCGCTTGGGTCATTCCAATAAAAAAATGTAGCGTGCCGGAATCGCCTTGGACTACCGGGAACATGCGCCTAGCGTCCTTTCGGGGACCGTGCCGCGGAGTTGGGGGGAATGAAAGCCTGGCAGGCCATCTGTGCCGTGGGTGCCATAACATTCACGGGGATGATCCATCACGTTGGCGGAAAAACGCCAGGCGCGACCGTGCCGGACGCAATGCCGGCAGCGCCTGTAAGCGCCGAGATGCCCGGTGCGCCCGCGCTCTCCGCGGCCGTGCCGGCGGTCTCGCCCAGGCCGGAAACAGAGCTTGGTGCAGAGCATGGCTCGGTGCCCGCGGCGGTTTCCGGACCGTCGTTGACGGCCAAAGCCGAAATCGGCGAGGCTTCTATCGAGACAAAATCAGTAGACTTGGGCCGCCATGATGCCGCCCAAACAGTGCCGGCAACGCGCGGTGCCTCCGACGCGGCGCCGGTGACGCATGATTTCCGCTATCTTATCTATTACGTCTGGTCCGAACTGCCGCCTGCCGAGAAACCGGCGGACATCGTCTTAAGCTCACTCAAGGACATCCCGATCGGAACGCCGGTCGAGGAGATCAAGCGCGCTTCCGACGCTTTCGGTCTCGATTTCAACTACATGAAAGCGGTCGCCAGGATCGAGTCCAATTTCGACCCCAAGCAACGCACGGGGTCGTATATCGGGCTCTTCCAACTGAGCAAATACGAGTTCAACAAATTCGGCTCCGGGCAGATTCGTAATCCACGCGACAATGCCGTTGCGGCGGCCTACAAGATCATTACTGAAGGCATTCTATTCGAGTGGGTGACGCACAAGAAGCCGAGCTTGAGCGACCTTTACTTGATCCATCAACAAGGCTGGGAAGGCGCCGCCGAGCACATCAGCAAACCTGATCGCATCGCTTGGAAATCGATGTGCGCCACCAGCGAAGGCATGGAGAAAGGGAAAAAATGGTGCAAACGCGCGATCTGGCAGAATACCGTTCCAGCCGTCAAACGCGCGTGGAAATCGGTCGATAACCTGACATCGGGGGCGTTCGTCGAAATGTGGCGCGAGCGGGTTGCCCATTTCTATTCGAAATACACGGCCACCGCCGCCGCCGAACGGACGAACTTAGTCCCGGAATGATGGGCTTCAATGGAATTAGGTATCTATCACGAGTTTCCAGTGCTGCCTGGCCGCAGCCAAGCTGAATGCTTTGCGGCCGGGTTCGATATCGTCGACGCCAGCGAGGAATACGGCCTCGACGTGATGTGGCTCGCGGAACTGCATTTCGACAAACGGCGCGCGCTTGCCGCCAGCCCGCTGGTCCTTGGTACCGCGGTCGCGGCCCGCACCGAAAGGATCAGGATCGGGACCAGCGTGCAAGTGCTTCCGCTGGCTAATCCGCTTCGCATCGCCGAGGAAGCCGCGATCTTGGATCACGTCTCCAAGGGCCGGCTGATCTTCGGCGTCGGGCGCAGCGGCGTCGTGAAGACCTATGAGGCGCTGAACATCGCCTATTCCGAAAGCAAGGACCGCGAGGTTGAGTGTCTCGAAATCATCCAGCGTGCCTGGCAGCAAGACAATTTCTCCTACAAGGGCAAGTTTTACGACATCCACGACGTCACGGTCGTGCCGCAGCCGGTGCAAAAACCGACGCCCGAAATCCGCATCGCGGCGGTGAGCGTCGAAACATTCCCGGCGGCCGGCCAAGCGGGCCAAGGCCTGTTCCTGTCGGTGCGGCACGAGGATGTGCGGATGTTCAAGAAGCACATCGACGTCTACCGCAAAGCCTGGACCGACGCCGGACATGCCGGAGAGGCACCGGTCTATCTGCGTTGCCCCGGTTTCGTTGCAAAAACCGATGCGGCGGCCCAGGAAGCCTACGGGCCGACGCTGATGCGGCATTTCCAGAACCAAAGCCGCCTGCTTGCCGACTCCTCTCGCCGACAAAACAGCCCGCCGGACCACCCGCGCTGGAAAACCGCGCAGCGCCTCACTGAAATCACGCTCGAGGAAACATTGCGTGGTTCGGTGTTCATTGGCTCACCCGATACGGTGGTCGCGAAGTTGCAAGACCTGCAACGCGACATCGGGCTGTCGGGCGTGCAGTTGGAAACGAATTGCGCGGGCCTGGCCGACCACGCGGCGGAACGAGAGGCGATCCGGCTACTGGCGCGGGAGGTCAAGTCGGCGTTCCGTTGAACGCGGCTTGGAGCATTTTCCGGAAAAGTGGGAACCGGTTTTCCGTAAGAAAATGCGACAAATCAAAAAGCCAGAGCGCTTTCCGATTCACTTGAAGCGGAAATCGCTCTAGAGCGTTCGCGGCTCTTTCGTCGACCCCGACGCGCGGGATTCGCCGTGGGAGGCGGCTTTGAGCGGGATCCCGCGCGGCGCCGGAGACCAAGGCGATCTTCCATGTAGAAATTTTCTGACGACGCGCTCACTTCGCCTTGCCGCCCACATTAAGCTTGAGCAGCGCGTCGGCGGTTCCGTGCGTGAGCTTCGCCATGTCGGCGGGCGAAAGCGAAAGGCGGTCGAGGAATTTGCGGCCGGCGGCGTTGGGCGCGTAAGGGTAGTCGACCGAGAACATGATGCGGTCGATGCCGAAGGTGAGCAGGGTGGCGAGGAACGGCGGCTCAGTGAAAATGCCGCTGGTGGTGATCCACACCTGGTCGAGGATGGCGCGCATGACCGACCGTTTGAGGTGGCCGATATCGTTGCGAAACACATTATCGGCGCGGTCAAGCATCATCGGCAGCATTTCGCCCATGTGACCGATGATCAATTTCAGCCCCGGATGGCGGTCGAGGGTACCGGCGAGCACCATGCGCAGCAGGTGCACCGCGGTCTCCGAGTGCCAGCCCCAGCCGGCGGTCTCGAGTACGCGGCTCGCGCCCGCCGGCAGGTCGGAGAAATAGGCTTGGCGGACCGGCTCAGGCGGAATGTGCGGATGGACGTAGATCGGCACGTCGAGCTCGACCGCCGCCGCGAACAGGCCGTCATAGCTCGGGTGGTCGAGGAAGCGGCCCTCGGTGGTGCCGTTGACCATGGCGCCGTGGAAACCGAGGTCGCGCACGCTGCGCCGAAGTTCTTCCACGCAGGCGTCGGGCGACTGCATCGGCAGCGCCGCGAAGCCGGCGAAGCGGTCGGGATGTCTCGCGATTGAGGTGGCGAGATAGTCGTTGATCTCGCGCGCCATGGCGACCCCGTCGGCGCCCGGCAAAAGGTCGGGACCGGGGCCGGTGATCGAGAGCACCTGCACCGTGATGCCCGCCTCGTCCATGGATTTGAGCCGCCGCTCGCCGATCTCCGTCATCAACTCGAGCGGATTCGGTCCGTCCGGGGGCGCGGAGCGCGGCCGGTAACCGCGCCGGCTGACGATCGACGGATCGATGCGGCGGGCGAGGTGCGGGACGGAGAAATGCTCTTCCAGGGCGACGGTACGCATGAGGTCACCGGTTTGGTTGGGGAGGCGGATCGAGACGAGCCGAAGGCGATATTTTTAGCGCGACGGCAGCAAACCGCTCTGCCAGTCGTGAATAGCCGGGAAGGTGTGGATAAGATTGATGACGTTGAGCGTCAAGTTGTCCCGGATTTCGTATGCGAGGAAGGCCTCGAGAGCAAGCGCGAGTGCAAACGTGGCGATGACGGGAAGGCGCCACGCGAGAAGAAAACCCGCGACCATCGCGAGCGAGTCGGAGACAGAATTGATGATGCTGTCGCCGGTGTAGCCCTGCGCCAGGGCTTGCTCACGATAGTGCTGGATGACCATTGGCGTATTCTCCATGACCTCCCACGCGACCTCGATGCCAAGCGCGCAGACGAAGCGCTGCAGAACGCTCATCCCCGGGAAGAGCACCCACAAAATTCCGTAGAAAACGAATCCGTGGATGATGTGCGAGAAGGTGTACCAGTCAGTGAGGTGCTGCGAATTCCCCGAGCTCAAGACATTGCCTTCCCACACTTTCACGTAGCCGCACGTACAGATAGGCGGTTGTCCAAAAAAATAGAGAATGCTCGCTTGAGCGATGAGGAGGAACGCGACCGCGAAGAGCAAGAGCTTGCGCGACATCAAAAAACGTGCAGCACGGCGCCGTTTCACCGGCGTCATGCCGTCGCTGCGGCGGCCGGCCGTAAAGCGTGATGGCTTTTCTTCGAATCGCCATCCCGCTTTAGGTTATTGTTGGAGCACGATGTTTTCCGAAAACCGGTACCCACTTTTCGGCATCGTGCTCTAATGGACCGGATCCAGCACGACCACCGGTATCTCGCGCTCGGTCTTGAGCTGATAGTCGGCGTAGGGCGGCCAAAATTCGAGCGCCTTTTTCCAAAGTCGGAGACGTTCCTCGCCGGCCGCTGTCCTCGCCCGGGCGTTGATCTTCTTGGTCCCGACTTGCACTTCGACGTCGGGGTTCGCCAGAATATTGCGGTACCACCCCGGGTGTTCGGGCGCGCCTCCCTTTGAGGCGACGACGAAGTAACTGCCGCCGTCGGTCCCGTAAAACAGCGGGAATATGAACTTGTCGCCGGACTTGCGGCCGGTGGTGGTCAGCAGCAGCGCCGGCGCCGTGATCTCACCTCGCTTGGGCACATTTATCTTGTACATGTGCCCGTCGGTTCCGCCGCTAGCGAGATAGCGCTTCGCGTGCTCGACCATCCAGTCCGGCAGGTTCGGCGCGAGTTTCGCTTCAGCCATAACGCCCTCCTTCAAAGCTACAGGGGAAGATACCATAAATGGCACGTCGCTGCCGTCCGCGATGTCCGCTACCATAATTTATAGCGGTACGACATGATT
>JAFAUQ010000080.1 GCA_019243195.1 Hyphomicrobiales bacterium | reverse complement strand
AAGCGCAGCGGCGCCTATTCTCATGGACATCCTCCCCGGCCGCGCTCGGCCCGTGTTTTGCTGAAAAGCCTTACTTGTGATGCTGCATAACGATCGTGCTAATGTCAACGCGAAGGGCTAGTGCCGCGAACCCGAAGTTAGCGACCGGACTCGCGGCAAGTATGATGCGAACTTCGGAATCGGGGCCCTAGTAAGCATTTTTAGCAAAACATGGGCCGGGCGCGGCCAGGGAGGATGTCAATGAGGATAGGCGCGGCCGCGCTTGCGGCATTCGTGATCGGACTTGCGTCCGCCGCATCGGCGCAGGACAGGGCGGTCGAGTTGAAGCTGTCGCATTGGGTGCCTCCGAGCCATCCGCTGCAGAAGGCATTGGAAGACTGGGGCTCCTCGATCGAGAAGGCCTCGGGCGGCACGATCAAATACAAGGTCTTCCCGGCGCAGCAGCTCGGCAAGGCGTTCGATCACTACGACATGGCGCGCGACGGCATCGCCGACGTGACCTACGTCAACCCCGGCTATCAACCTGGCCGCTTCCCGATCATTGCGGCGGGCGAGCTGCCGTTCCTGTTTGCCGACGCCAAGGGCGGCTCGGCTGCGCTCGACGTGTGGTACCGCAAGTACGCCGCGCGGGAAATGAAGGACGTGAAATTCTGCCTCGGCTTCACGCACGATCCGGGCACGTTCCACGCCAATAAGAAGATCGTCGTGCCGGGCGACATCAAAGGCATGAAGATCCGCCCGGCCGACGCCACCATTGCCGAGATGGTGACGCTGCTTGGCGGCACCAACGTGCAGGCCGCGGCGCCGGAGGTGCGCGACATCCTCGAAAAGGGCGTCGCTGAGGCGGTCACTTTTCCGTGGGGCTCGATCCCGCTGTTCGGCATCGACAAGGTCGTCAAGTATCACATGGACGCTGCGCTCTACACGACCACGTTCGCCTGGGTGATCAACAAAGCGAAATACGAAAGCATGTCGGCCGGCCAGAAAAAGGTGATCGACGATCACTGCACCACCGACTGGGCGCTGCGGATCGCGAGCCCGTGGGCCGAGTTCGAATACGGCGGGCGCGCCAAGCTCAAGGCCGAGCCCGACCACGAGATCTACGCCCTCACGCCGGCCGAACTCGCCGAATGGCGCAAGGCGGCCGAGCCGCTGCAGGCAAGCTGGGCCACCAAGGTGCGCAAGGTCGGACTCGATCCCGACACCGTGCTCAACGAGCTCAAGGCCGACCTCGCGCAGTACAAGGCGGCGTATTGAATCTCTGTTCCGTCATCCTGAGGAGCGCCCGAAGGGCGCGTCTCGAAGGATGAACGGCCACCGTCTGCGCCAGCCGGGCCGTCGCCCTTCGAGACGCTCGCGCGACTACGTCGCGCGAGCTCCTCAGGGTGACGGATGAGAGGTCGGAACCTCACAATGCCCCGCAGCTATATGGACCGCTTCATCGACGGCATCGAGCTGGTGGCGGCGATCTTCGTCGGCATCGTGGCCGCCGACGTGTTCATCACCGTGGTCCTGCGCTCGACCTTCAACTGGTCGATTCCCGACAGCTACGACATCGGCCGCATGCTGCTCGGGATTCTCATTTTCTGGGGAATCGCGGCGACGTCGTACCGCGGCACGCACATCACCGTCGACCTGGTATGGGCGAACGTCGGGCCGAGGCTGCGCCGCGTCATCGACGTGTTTGCGACCTTGGTGCTGCTGTTCGTGGTGACGGTGCAGACCTACACGCTGTTCGACAAGGTCGCGACCACCCGCGCCGACAACGTGCTCACCTTCGATCTCAACCTGCCGACCTGGCCGTTCTTCGCGGTTGCCTGGGCGGGCGACGTGTCGGCGGTGCTGCTGATCGCCGTGCGCACCTACCGCCTGATCTTCCGGCCGGAGCTGATGGCCGACGGTTACCAAATTAAACCGGTCGAATGAGCTGGCGATGAGTTCCGACGCGGTCGCCGTCATCGGCTTCGTCGTGCTGTTCGCGCTGATGCTGCTGCGCGTCCCGGTCGGCATGGCCATGGGGCTCGTCGGCGTGTCGGGCTTTGCTTACCTCGTCGGCGGCGCGCCCGCGCTCAAGCTCGTCGGGCAAACGTCGATGCGCACGGTGACAGACTACACCTTCGGCGTCATCCCGATGTTTTTGCTGATGGGCGCGTTCGTGTCGAACTCCGGCATGAGCCGCGAACTGTTTCGCGCCGCGAACGCCTTCGTCGGCCACCGCCGCGGCGGGCTCGGCATCGCCACCATCGCGGCGTGCGGGGGCTTCGCGGCGATCTGCGGCTCGTCGGTTGCGACCGCGGCGACGTTCTCGACCGTCGCCTATCCGGAGATGCGCCGCTTCGGCTACCCGCAGTCGTTCGCCACCGGGGTGATCGCGGCGGGTGGCACGCTTGGCGCCATGCTGCCGCCGTCAACCGTGCTCGCGGTCTACGGCATCATCACCGAGCAGGACATCGGGAAATTATTTTTTGCGGGCATCATCCCGGGCATCCTCGCCGCGACCATGTACATGATCACCATCGCGGTGATCGGCGGGGTGCGGCCCGGCTTCCTGCCGGCCGGTCCGCGCAGCGGATGGGGCGAACGCCTCGCGGCACTAGGCGACATCTGGGCGCCGCTCTTGCTGTTCGCCTTCGTGATCGGCGGGCTCTACGGGCTGCCCTTCATTCCCAAATTCACGCCGACCGAAGCGGGCGGCGTCGGCGCCGCCGGCGCGTTCATCATTGGCGTCGCGCGCGGGCGTCTCGATCGCAAGAACATCCGCCGCTCGCTGTTGCAGGCGACCCGCACCGCCGCCGCGGTGTTCACCGTGCTGATCGGCGCGCTGTTATTCGGTTATTTCCTCACCGTCACCCAGACGCCGCAGAAGGTCACGGAATTTCTTACCGGCCTCGGGCTCGGTCGCTACGGCGTGCTCGCGCTCATCATGCTGATGTATCTGGTGCTCGGCTGCCTGATGGACGCGCTGGCGATGATCATCCTGACGATCCCGATCATCTTTCCGGTGATCACCGCGCTCGGCTTCGATCCGATCTGGTTCGGCGTCATCATCGTGATGACGGTCGAACTCGGGCTCATTCACCCGCCGGTCGGCATGAATGTGTTCGTGATCAAGAGCGTGGTGCAGGACGTGAAATTCTCGACAATCTTCTACGGCGTGCTGCCGTTCATCGCGACCGACCTGGTGCGGCTGGTCATCCTGATCGCGTTTCCGATCCTCGCGACCTTCCTGCCCTCACGGATGTGAAAAGTGGCGAATAGCGAGTAGCGAATAGAAGAAGGCCTAAGCCCGGCTTACTATTCGCTACTCGCCATTCGCTATTCGCGTAGATTTCACGCCTGGGGCTGCGGCTCGGGTCCCTGCTGGGCGCGCGAGCGGCGGTCGGCCATGAACTGGTCGAACTCGGCGCGGTCCTTGGCGAAGCGCAGGCGCTCGAGGAACTCGACGAACTCACGCTGCTCGTCTTCGAGCCGGCGCAAGGTCTCTTCGCGATATTCGTCGAAGGCGCGATTGCCGCTCGTCGGGCCATGCCAGCGCCCGGCGCCCGAGAAACGCTCCTTGCCGTTATTGTGCCAACGTCCACGCGCGTGCGACCAACAGTTCATGCGTCTTCCCCATATGAGATAGGCGAGGACCAGAAGACCGATGGGCCAATAGACCATGAAGCCCAGGACCATGAGAGCAATCCAGATCGGCTTCGGTACCTCGTCGAGCTTGTCGAGTTTCGCGGCGATATCCATGGCGAGAGCCTCATGTAAATGTAACTTACATTTACATGCGCCACCGCCTGCGAATTGTCAAGGCGGAGGCGCAAAGAAAGATATTCGTGAACGATATTAGAACCTTAACGGGCCACTCGCGCGAGGGTTAGGGCTTCTCGACTCCATTCATCAGCCCGAGTCCCTCAAGGTAGACCAGCACGCCGGCTTCGAGCAGCTCCTCGGCCGACATTGGCAGGCTGCGCCGCCCGGCGTCGCCCCGCGCGAACAGCGAAGCGATGCCGTGCGAGAGCGCCCATACGTGCAGCGCCATCATCAGGGCAGGAGGCCTTTTGCCTTCCGGCGCGCGGGCGCTCAGCGCCTCGGCGGCGCGGCGCAGCACCGCGAAGGAGCGTTCGCCCGCCTGCGCCAGCTCCGGGTGATTCTTGAGCGGCAGCGCCGCCTCGAACATCGCGGCGTAATAGGCGGGCTCGTTGCGCGCGAAGGCGAGATAGGCGCGGCCGAGATTCTCGAACGCGCGCAGCGGATCCGGGCGGCCCTCGTTCCAGGCACGCTCGAGGTCGGCGGTGAAGCGCTCGAACCCGCGTCCTGCCACGTCGGCCATCAGGTCGTCGCGGTCGCGGAAGTGCCGATAGGGCGCGCCCGGGCTCACGCCCGCCGAGCGCGCCGCCTCCGCCACCGTAAAGCCAGCCGGGCCCTTGTCGGCGATCAATTCGAGCGCGCCGCGGATCAGCGCCTCGCGCAGGTTGCCGTGGTGATAGCCGCGCCGGCCATCGTCTCTCGACCATCGCATGTGACGAGGTCTTACATGACTCGGAGGACGGAGGACAGAGGACGGAGGACGGACGATTGAAACCCCGCAAAGTGCGCCGAGGACTTCTGTCCTCGGTCATCTGTCGTCTGTCGTCTGAAGAGGAGACGGTCCCGATCGGCAGGGGGCTAACGTAAGCGATCGGGACCGCCGGCGAGGGCCGTAGCCCCCGATGACTGCACATATCCGCCTTTTGTGGCGCGCAGCTCGGCCGTTTGTGGCGCCCTCGGGGTCATTTCGAGGATGGTAAACGGGGTTAAACCGCCACCGGCCTGACGCAACCCGCATGCTATAAGCGCAAGGGGCTAGTGCCCCGATTCCGAAGTTCGCATCATTCTGCGGCACGCTCGTTTGCGAACTTCGGAATCGCAGGGCACTAGCAACTTATTGATCTAGTGTGGCTATGGTTCAGAAGTCCGCATCTCGGACTCGCTGCAAGGATGATGCGGACTTCTGAACCGCCACACTAGGGCGGGTTTGCAATGCAACGAGGGTGCGGCGGATGTTGAAGATCGTTGGCTTCGAGAAGGACAAGGCATTGCGGCTCGGCGTGGTCGAGGGCGACAGCGTCATCGACCTGCAAGCTGTCGATGCGCGCGTCCCGAGCGACCTTAGCCGTTGGCTTGCTGAGAACGATGGCGACCTCAAATCGCTCGGCGACGTCGCCAAGCGCGCGCCTTCCTCCGCGCGCGTCCCGCTCGCCAATGTCACCTTCGCCCTGCCGGTGGCGCGCCCGGGCAAAATCGTTTGCCTCGGCCTCAATTATCTCGAACACGCCAAAGAAGGCGGGCATCAGAAGCCGGAATTTCCCTCGATCTTCATGCGCTGCCGGACGTCGCTCACGCCGCATCTCGCCCCGCTCGTGCGTCCGTTCGTCTCGGAGACGCTCGACTATGAGGCGGAGCTGCTGGTGGTGATCGGCGGCCGCATCAAGCACGCGAGCCTCGACGACGCGCTCGGCTGCATCGCCGGCTACTCCTGCTTCAACGACGGCTCCGTGCGCAAATTCCAGCGCCGCACCAGTCAGTGGGACATGGGCAAGAACTTCGATCGCACCGGCGGCTTCGGCCCGTGGGTGGTCGACGCGCGGGCGCTGCCGCCGGGCGCCAAGGGGCTCAAGATCGAGAGCCGGCTCAACGGCCAGGTGCTGCAGTCGGATAACACCGCCAATATGATGTTCGCGGTGGCCGAAACCATCGTCGACGTGACGCAGGGAATGACGCTCGAGCCGGGTGACATCATCGCCATGGGCACGCCATCCGGCGTCGGCCACGCGCGCAAGCCGCCGCTGTGGATGAAGGCTGGTGACGTGTGCGAGATCGAGATCGAGGGCATCGGCGTGCTGCGCAATCCGATCGTCGAGGAAGCAGTCTCGCCCGCCGCCCGCGCGGCCGCCGAATAGTGATCAGTTATCAGTCCCCAGTGACCAGAAGTCACTGATCAGTTATCAGTGACCAGAAAATCTCATTGGCTCCTGGTCACTGATAACTGATAACTGGTTACCGGACATGCCTGAGGTCCTGCAGCTGCTCGTGGCCGGCCTCGCGACCGGCGCGGTCTACGCGCTGGCGGCGATCGGCTTCACGTTGCTGTGGCAGACTTCGCAGACCATCAATTTCGCCCAGGGCGAGTTCGTGATGCTGCCGGCGTTCATTGTCTTGCTGGCGATGAACATCGGCCTGCCGTTCCCGGCGGCGATTCTCATCGGGGTTGCCGCGAGCCTCCTCGTCCTCGGATTCCTGTTCAAACAAACGGTTGTCGATCGGATCAGCCGTCACGGCGCGCTGCCGCTCGCAATTGCAACCATCGCCCTCGGGCTGGTCATCAAGGAGGGCGTGAAGGATGTCGCCGGCCCTGCCGCGCTGCCGTTTCCACCGCTCGGCGGCACCAGCAGCCTGGCGATCGGTGCTGCGCTCCTGCCGGTGCACAGCCTGATCGCCATCGTCGTCGCCGTCGCGGCGATCGCGGGACTTCAGGCATTCCTCGACCGCACCCCGCTCGGGCGCAGCATCCAGGCGACCGCGCAGAATCCCGCCGTCGCGCGCGTCCTTGGCATCCCGGTCGACCGCATGACCCGCTACGCGTTCCTGATCAATGCGGCGCTGACCGCGCTCGCCTCGATTCTTGTCACGCCGGTTTACCTCGCGAGTTTTTCCAACGGCGAGTGGCTCGGCCTGTGCACCTTCGTGGCCGCGCTCGCCGGCGGTCTCAATTTGCGCGGTGCGATCGTCGGCGGACTGGCGCTCGGTTTCATCGACAATCTCGCCGCGGCTTTTTTGTCGGCGACCTGGCGCGGGGCGCTGCCGCTTGTGATCCTCATCGCAGTGGCGTTGTTCCGCCCGCAGGGCCTGCTCGGGCGCAGCGAGGAGCCCGCCGCGTGAATCCGGCGACCTTGCGCTATGCGGCCGCCGGAATCGGCGCTCTCGTGTTGATCGCGCTCCCGCTCGGCCTCCCCGACTACAGCCATTACGTGCTCAGCCTGTGGGCGCTCACCACCATCGCGGCGATCGGTCTCAATCTCACGTTCGGCTATGTGGGCCAGATATCATTGGGCCAGGCCGCCTTCGTCGGCATCGGCGCTTACGTCACCGCGCTGCTGACCACGCGGGGCTGGCCGCTGCTGGCAGCTTATGTGCTCGCGTTCGCCGCCTGTTTCGCGCTCGGCTCGGGACTCGGTTACCCGGCGCTGCGGGCGCGGCGGCCGTTGCTTCCCTTCATCACCCTCGCGTTCGGCACGTTCGTCTTCCTCGTGTTCCGTAATGAGGACTGGTTGACCGGCGGCATTTACGGGATCAACCGCGTGCCGCGGCCGAGCCTCTTCGGCCTTTCGACGGCCGCGCCGCTCGGGTTTTATTATTTCTGCTTGTTCAATCTCGTAGTCGTCACGGCCGCGGTGTGGTGGCTGCGCCGCTCGCCCTGGGGCCGCGCCTTCGCGGCGCTGCGCGCAAATCCGCTGCGAGCCGAAGCGGTCGGCATCGATACCCGTCTCTACACTTTGATCGCCATCGCGCTCGGCGCCGCGCTCGGTGGCGTTGCCGGCGTGCTCTACGCCGCGCTGCTGCAGTACGTCGACCCGACGCCGTTTTCGCTGACCATGTCGGTTAGCCTGCTGCTGATGGTCGTGATGGGCGGCTCCGGCCGTTCTCTTGGGCCGTTCCTCGGCGCGGCGGCAGCGGTGGTGCTGCCGGAAGGGCTGCGCTTCGCCCAGAATTATTATTTGCTCGGCTATGCGCTTGCCGTCATTCTGCTGATGGCATTCTGGCCCGCGGGTCTGATGGGGCTTTTCGATCGTTTGTTGACGATGGTGATGAAGCTGAGCGCCGCTTCCGCCAAGGCGCCGCCATGACCGCGCTGCTGAGCGTGAACAATCTCACCAGACGCTTCGGCCGCAGGGCCGCGGTCGATGCCGTCTCATTCGAGATCGCGCCGGGCGAAATCCTCGGCGTTGTCGGGCCGGGCGGGAGCGGCAAGTCGATCCTGTTCGACTGCATCCTCGGGCGGCTCGCGCCGTCGGCCGGCGAGGTGCGGCTCGACGGCCGGCCGGTCACCGGAATGCGCGCGCGCGACATGAGCCGGCTCGGCGTCGCGCGCACGTTCCAGCGCGCGCAATTGTTTCCTCAGCTCACAGTGCGCGACAACCTGATCGCCGCGGGCCAGGAGCGCCGCGGCAGCCTGTGGTCACGCCTCGTCGGACCGCCCGACGCGGGACTCGCCGATACCGCCGCGGAGATGATCGCCTTCTTCCGCCTCGACGGTCTCGCCGTACAGACAGCCGGCAACCTGAGCGAAGGGCAGCAGAAGCTGCTCGACATCGCCATGGCATTCATGGCGCGACCACGCCTCGTGGTGCTCGACGAGCCGGCGACCGATCTGGATGAGACTGTGCGGGAGCCGTTGCGTGAGCGGCTGCGCGCCATCAACGCTCAGGCCGGCACCACGTTCGTTATCATCGAGCGGAACCTCGATTTCATGGCGAGCCTCGTCACCCACCTCCTGGTGCTGGCCGAAGGGCGCGTTGTTGCATTGGGCGATGTGCAGAGTGTGCTCGCGAGCGGCATGCTCGCGTCTGACGACGGATGACAGACGACGGACGACAGAACAAAGCTTTTTCCGTCCTCTGTCCTCCGTCATCCGAAAAAGGTCGACCCGCCCGAACGGGGACATGTTCGGGCGGGTCTGGGGATCGGCGCGGGGGTGGAAGGGGGGCGGACGCGCCGACCTAACTTTGGGACCTGTACGTCTTCAGGCTATTGGTCGTGCCGGGTTCGCCGCTGGTTCAAAGAATCTTCGAGAAATTTTACGCGTATGATTTCAATCGCTTAAACGAGCCGATTGGCTTGGGAGGAGGGTTTGCATGGCCAAAGTGGCGGTGATCGGGGCGGGCCTGATCGGCCGCGCCTGGGCCATGGTGTTCGCCCGCGCCGGCTGGGAAGTCGCGCTCTACGACGCGTTCGCGGGCGTCGCCGAGGCCGGGCTCACGTCGATCGACGAGGGGCTACGCGCGCTGGCCGCGCAGGGGCTTGCCGACCATCCCGCCGGCGCTGCCGCCCGGGTGCGCGCCGTGCCCGATATGGCCGCGGCGCTCGATGGGGCGAGCTTCGTCCAGGAGAACGTGCCGGAGACGGTCGAAGCCAAGCGCACCATCTTCGGCGAACTCGATCGCCTCGCCGCGCCGGATGCGATCCTCGCCTCGTCGACCTCCGCGATCGTGGCGAGCCTGTTCACGGAAGAACTCGTCGGCCGCCAGCGCTGCCTCGTCGCCCATCCGGTGAACCCGCCGCATCTGGTGCCGCTGGTCGAACTCGTGGGCAGCCCGTGGACGGCACCGGACACCATCGAGCGCGCGAAGGCCGTCTACCT
>JAFAUQ010000103.1 GCA_019243195.1 Hyphomicrobiales bacterium | reverse complement strand
CATGAGGATCCCCATGCTCGATCGCCGTCGTGTCGTTGGAGGCGGCCTGGCCGCGGTCGGCTCTCTCACAGTGCCGCTGTCGCGGGCGTTCGCGCAGGCAAAGCCGCCCGTGAAGATCCGCTATAACGAGGTGGTCCGCTCGACGCTCTACACGCCCGCCTACGTGGCGATGACCAAAGGTTACTTCACCGACGCCGGGCTCGACGTTGCGATGACGACCGCGAACGGCGGCGACAAGTCGATCGCGGCGCTGGTCTCCGGCGCCGCCGACATTGCGTTGATCGGCCCCGAGACTGCGATCTACGTGCAGACGAGCGACTCGCCGACCAAGGTGCGCATGTTCTGCGGCCTCACGTCGACCGACGGGTTCATGCTGCTCGGCCGCGAAAAGGCCGACAAGTTCGATTGGAAGATGCTCAAAGGCAAGGACGTACTCGGCTTCCGCCCGGGGTCGACGCCTCTCCTGTTCCTGGAAGCCGCGATGCGCAAGAACGGCATCGACCCGCAGACCGACGTGAAGCTCATCAACAATATCGGCGTTCCGGCGCGGGTCGGTGCGTGGCTCGCCGGCCAAGGCCAGTTCGGCATCTTTATCGAGCCGGACGCCGCGCAACTCGAGCTGGACGGCAAAGGCTATTTCATGGCGTCGGTTGGCGAGACGGTGGGTTTTGCCGACTACACGGCATTCATGGCGACGGAGAAATACATTCACGACAATCCGGCCGTGATCCAGAACTGGACCGATGCGATCGCCAACGGGATGAAATGGACCGCATCGGCGCCAGCAGCCGAGATCGCGGCGGTGCTCAAGGACTATTTCCCCGGCGTCAATCAACAGGCGCTCGTCGCCGCCGCGCAGCGGTATCAGCGGCTCAAGATCTGGAAGACCGCGCCGGTGATCGATCCTGACGCGATGGAAAGGTTCCAGGACATCCTGGTGCAGGGCCACGTGCTCGATCCGGGCAAGCGCGTCGCGTTTCAGAATCTCGTCACCAACGAGTACGCCAAGAAGGCGAAGTAATGGAGCGCCCGCCGGGAGCAGCGGAGCCCAAGGTCGAGCTGCGCAATGTGGGTCTTCGCTATTTCGGCCGCGAGGGCGAGACCGAAGCGCTCAGGGACATCTCACTCGCGATCGCGCCCGGCGAATTCGTCGCCATCATCGGCCAGAGCGGTTGCGGCAAGAGCACGCTGCTGTCGCTGATCTCGGGCATTCTGGGACCGACGAGCGGCGACGTGCTGATCGACGGAACGCCGGTCGCAGGCCCGAGCCGCAAGGTCGGCTACATGCTGCAGCAGGATTATCTCTTCGAGTGGCGCACGATCCTGGAGAACGCCGTGCTGGGCGCCGAGATCCAGGGCGCCGACATGACGCGGGCGCGTGAGCGCGCGACTCAGCTTCTCACGCGTTATGGACTCGGCCAGTTTCTCGGTCACCGGCCGCGCCAGCTCTCGGGTGGCATGCGCCAGCGCGTCGCGCTCGCGCGCACGCTCGTCACCGGGCCCGATATCGTGCTGCTCGACGAGCCGTTTTCGGCGCTCGACTCGCAGACCCGCCTCGCGCTTTCGGACGAGATTGCGGAGATTTTACGCCGCGAGGCCAAGACCGCGATCCTGGTGACGCACGACATCGGCGAGGCGATCGGCATGGCGGAGCGCGTCGTCGTGCTCTCGCGCCGCCCCGGCCAGATCAAATCCGACCGCCCGATCCGCTTCGCGACCCCGGACGGCAGGCGGCCGGCCCCGTTCGCGGCGCGCAATGCGCCGGAATTCAACGGCTACTTCAACACACTTTGGCAGGAGCTCGAAGTCCATGTCGAAGGTTGAAATCCTCACGCTCGCGCCGCCGAGCGCCGAGTATGCCGAATGGCTTGCACGCGAGCGGCGCAACCGGCTCACGATCCGCGGCACCCAGCTTGCGCTGCTTCTGATCTTCCTCATCCTCTGGGAGGTCCTGCCGCGCGCGCAGATCGTCAACCCGCTGTTCACCAGTTATCCGTCGGCGCTATGGCCGACGTTCCTCGAACTGCTCAAGAGTACGCCGCAGAGTGCCGGCATTCTGACGCACGCGTGGGCGACCGTGCTCGCCACCATCATCGGCTTCACGGCCGCGATGCTGATCGGGATCGCGATCGCGGCCGCGCTGTGGTGGTGGCGCAGCCTCCATGATGTGCTCGATCCCTATCTCGTGGTCGCCAACGCGATGCCGAAAACCGCCTTCGTGCCCATCTTCTACATCTGGCTCGGTGCGACGCTTTCGATCTACGGCATGTCGCTCGCGATCTCGTTGTTCGTCACCATCCTGATGATCTACAACGGCTTCCAGGGCACCGACCCCAACAAGATCAAGCTCGCCCAGACGTTCGGCGCGACCAAATCGCAGATCCTCGCGAAAGTCGTGTTGCCAGGGAGCGTGCCGACGCTGATCGCGGCGCTCAAGGTGAACGTCGGCCTCTCGCTTGTCGGCGTCGTGGTCGGCGAATTCCAATCCGCCAATCTCGGCCTCGGCTACCTGATCCAGTACGGCAGCCAGATCTTCAAGCTCAACATCGTGATGACGGCGATAACGATCCTCGCGATAGTGTCGTCCCTGATGTATCTCGCGATCTCGTGGCTGGAAGCCGTCGTGATGCGGCGTCGGTGACGCGGCATTGCGTCATGCGGTTTTCCTCTTCGGCACCGGCTCGATACGCGCCAGCGCCTCGTCGGTCGTCATCACGTCGCCGAAGAAGATCGCGAACGTATTGAGCGTCGCGGCGTGCTCCTCGTCGCTCCAGGTCGCATTTCCGTCCGACAGCATGATCACCCGATAGTCGCGCACCATGGCGTCGCGCGCGCTCGTCTCGCAGCACACGTTGGTCGCAGTGCCGGTGATCAGCACCGTATCGATGCCGCGCGCCTTGAGATCGGCGTCGAGATTGCTCGATCCCGGCATGAAGGCGCTGTAGGTTGCCTTGCGCACGCGCAGGTCGCCGGGCAACGCCTCGAGCCCGATAAAGAGTTCGAAGCCCTTCGATGTCGCGGCGAGCCCGGCCAACCGTTTCTCGACGCGCTCGGGTGTGAGCATGTAGTTGTGATGATTGCCCCAGCGCGTAAGCGCCTCGGCCGAGTCGGTCTGGATCCAGACGACCGCGCCGCCGGCAGCGCGCATCGCACGCGCAAGCCGGTTGATGTTGGGCACGACCGTCCGCGCGAGCGGAACCTCGGCCGGAAAACCCTCGGCGCAGAAATAGTTCTGCATGTCGACGACGACGAGCGCGCTGCGCGACGCCGCGATCGTCTCGTTGGCGAAGAGCTTGCCCTGGCGACGCAAGACGCGCTGCTTGACCCATTCAGGAACGACGTAACGGTGCATGCCGCATCCTCCTCGCTCGAAAACGGACGAGAGCGCCGACGTTAGAATGCGGCTCCGCGCCCGTCAACGCAACCGGTTTCCACTTTTCGGGATCATGCCCTAATGATAGGATGTCCGCACTTGGGGCAACCTTCCGACAACCTCTGAGATGTGGCTGCGCGAACGAAGGGATCGGCGTGAACTCCAACTTGGTGCAACCCTACGACACGCTTCGCGATAGCCTGCTCAAACGCGATCGCTCGTTGCGCGAAAAGGTCGTCACCCTCGAAGAGGCGGCGTCTTTCCTGAATGATGGAGCGCTGGTCGGTATCGGCGGCTCGACGCTGTCGCGCACGCCGATGGCGATGATCTGGCAGCTTATCCGCGCCGGCAGAAAGAATCTGTCCTGCGCTCGCTGCATCATTTCGACCGACGGCGATCTGCTGATCGGCTCGGGCGCTGCCGGCCATATCATGTCGAGCTGGTTCGCGCAGGGCATTCTTTGGGGCCTCTCCAAAGTGATGCGCCACTACATCGAGAACGGATTGGTGCGTTACGACGAGTGGAGCCACATGGGCATGGGCATGCGCTTTCGCGCCGGCGGCATGGGCGTTCCATTCCTGCCGATGCGATCGATGCTCGGATCGGATGTCGCGCGCATCCGCCCGGAGGTGAAAGAAATCGACTGTCCGTTCACCGGCGAGAAGCTGTTGCTGATACCCGCGCTTAATCCCGACGTTGCGCTCATCCATGTGCAGCGCTGCGACGCCTACGGCAACGCGCAAATGGACGGCCTCCAGTTCATGGACATGGACCTGGCGCTTGCCGCCAATCGCGTCATCCTGACCACCGAACGGATCATCTCGAACGATCAGATCCGTCGCGCGCCCGACCAGACGAAGATTCCGTTTTTTTGCGTCGATGCCGTCGTCGAGGTGCCGTACGGCGCCATGCCGCACGAATGCTACGGGGTCTACGAGCCGGCGATGCAACACCTCGATGCTTACGTCGAGCAGGTCAACGGCGATCCGATCGAAGGCATGCGCCGGTATCTCGACAAATACGTTTATGCGCCCAAGTCGTGGAACGAATTCCTGGCGTTGATCGGCATGGAAGAGGTCGTGCACGCGAGCCGAAAAGGGGAGAGCATTTTTGACATCTGAATATCCCCATCACACGGCGGCCGAAATCCTGAC
>JAFAUQ010000093.1 GCA_019243195.1 Hyphomicrobiales bacterium | reverse complement strand
GATTGACATTGGTATGCCCTCCCGTTGAGTGGACCTTCGGCGCAAGCCTACTATGGCTCGATCGCCTCCCGCCATCCGTAGCCCCCGTCGAGAGCTTCCGCACAGGAGACTGCCCCATGGCCGACACGCCGACTTTCGGACGCTATGCCGAGATCCCCTACGACCGGATGACTCCTGAGCAGCAGGACGCCTACCGCTCGCTGATCGAAACGCGCGGGCGGCTGCCCGGCCCGAACAAGATCTACGTGCACAATCCGAAGCTCGCCAAGGTGATGGCGCCGCTCGGCGCCTACTTCCGCACCGGCTACTCGCTGAGCGAGCGTGAGCGTGAGATCGCCGTCAACATCATCCTCGCCAAATGGGGCTCGGCCTATCCGACCAACGCGCACGAGCGGGCGGGCAAGGCGGCCGGGCTGCCGGCCGACAAGGTCGAGGCCATTCTCGCCGGCCTGCCGACCTCTTTCACCGACACACGCGAACAGATCATCTACGAGATGGCGACGTGCCTCGCCAACGCGCGCTGGGTGCCGAAGGGCATCTTCGACCGCGCCGTCGCCGCGCTCGGCCACGTCGGCATCACCGACGTCATCACGCTGATGGGCTTCTACACCAGCGTGGCGATGACGCTCGCCTTCTACGACGTCCCCGCCGATGCCCCGGGAATGGCCCGCTGACCGCAAGCGCCGTAGGGTGGGCTAAAGCGCGAAGCGCGTGCCCACCAGAATGTTTGCTTCAACTCTCAGCTGGCGGCCGATCGCGGCTCTTGCATGACAGACCGGGCGGCAAGGCCGCGATCGGCAACGAAAAAATGGTGGGCATGGGTCTTCGGCCCTTAGCCCACTCTAGGATCGTCGTACCCCGCCTCAAAACCAGGACGCCTTGTCCACCACGTTGCGCAACGAGCGCCCGGCTGCGAAAGCACGGCAATTGTCGACCATGATCTGGAACCGCCTGTCGTTGAGATGCGGCCCGTGCCCGGCCATATGCGGCGTCAGCAGCACGTTCGGCAGCGTCCACAGTGGATGCTCGCGCGGCAACGGCTCGTGCTCATAGACGTCGAGCGCCGCACCGGCGATCTCGCCCGCCTCCAGCGCCGCGACCAGATCGTCGAGCTTCGTCGTCATGCCGCGGCCGATATTGATAAAGAAGGCCGTGGGCTTCATGCGGCGAAAGCGGGCCCGGTTGAAGAAGCCCTCGGTCGCCGGCGTGTGCGGCACCGTCAGGATGACGAAATCCGCCCGCGGCAGCAGCTCGTCGAGCGCCTCCGGCCGGTGCAGCTCAGCTACGCCGTCGGGCGCCGTCGTGCGGCGTGCATCGGTGGCCAGCACGGTGACGCCGAATGCCGTCAGCAAACGAGCAGCCTCGGCGCCGATGCCGCCCACGCCGACGATCAGCGCCGTCGCCTCCGGGAGGTGCACGACGTCGCCGCTCTCGGCCGAGCTTTTCTTCCATTCGCGGCGGAGCTGTTGCGGGATG
This sequence comes from Hyphomicrobiales bacterium, assembly GCA_019243195.1. GTDB lineage: Bacteria > Pseudomonadota > Alphaproteobacteria > Rhizobiales > Xanthobacteraceae > AP-16. The sequence goes on along the minus strand of JAFAUQ010000093.1, from coordinate 3,759 downwards.
AAGACGTGCAGCCCCCGGGCGAAGGCCAGCACGAAGGCCAGGATGTGGGCGCCGATGTGATCGTTGAAGATTTCCCGGAAATTCGTCACCTCCACGGGATGCGCGATGAGCTCGGGGTAGTAATAGCCGGCAGCGGGGGCGGCCTGTGGCGCCTGCAGCCAGCGCAATTTCTTTGCCTTCGACAGCAGGTCCTTGCCGAGCCAACCGAACGCCGCTTCGGCGTCGACGATCTCACGCGCGGCGGTGTTCGCGTCCTCGGCCACGATCACGCGCGCTTCCGGCACCTCTTCCGCCAGACGTTTTCCCCAGTCGCGCGTGACGTCGGACTGCGGCGGCAGCAGGACGAATTTGAACGAATTTGTACCCGACATGTCACGGTTCCTTCGCGCGCCTTTTCAATTCAGCAAACGCGCGGCCGGCGAGACGGCCGAATTTGGTCGCAGCGGAGTGGGGCTCCTCGGAATGACCGCGGCTCGCCTCGAATGCGGTGAACCAGCGGCGGAAGCGAGCGAGTTCATCCGGCGGTAGTTTGACAACCGCTTCGGCGATTTCTTCGACTTTCATGCAGTGTCCCGATACGAACGCGGGGTTGGAGGTTTCGATGAAGTGCCTGCGGATTTACTGCACGCCGGATGGCGAGTCGCATTTCGATGAAATGGAAATGCCGACAAGCTCCCGGCAGGTTCACCGCGACGCCGCGGCTCACCGCGTCGTCGCGAGCCGCAGGGCGAGCGCACACGCCAAATCGTATTCGTCGAGATTGATCCACTCATCGATCGTGTGCGCCTCGTTCTGTCCCGCGCCGAAGGTCACGGTTGGAATACCGTGGCGGACCATCCAGTTCGCGTCGAGGCCGCCGTTGGCGGCACGGACGCGCGGGACGGCGTCGACAGCGGACACCGCCGCGACCGCGCGCTTGACGACGGGCAAGTTCTCTTTCATGCGAAACGGATAATAGTCGGTCTCGGCCTTGAACCGGACGCGGCCCGACTTGCCATCGCTGTTCTTGACGCGCTTTGCGGCCTTCTCGAACGCCGCCTTGTAGGCCCGGGTGATCTCCTTGAAGAACTTGCTGTCATGGCTGCGGCTCTCGCCGCGGACGTGCACATAGTCGGTGACGACGTTGGTGGCGTCTCCGGCCGGCCGACCCTCGCCGCCGGTGACCGGGCCGACATTGCTCGTGCCCGTTCGCTTGCCTTTCACCACCTTGCCGAACCAGCCGCCGGCCTTCACGTCGGCGAGCGCGAGCGCAAGAATCATGGTCGAGCTGATCCCGCGCTCCGGCGCGACGCCGGCATGCGAGGCCCGGCCGAAAATCTCGACCTGCCAGCGATCGGCGCCGACGGCGCCGATGGTGACGTTGGAAGCAGAGCTGCCGTCGTAGTTGAAGGCCATGACCGGCGAACCGAGATCACTGGTTTTGACGTGGCGCGCACCCCATAACCCGCTCTCCTCGCGTACGCAGAACAGAAGCGTGATCGGCGGATGATCGAGCCCCTGCTTCGCAAGCTCGGCCGCCAGAGTGACGAGAACGCCGCAGCCGGCGCGGTTGTCGCCGCCGAGCGCGGTCTTCGCTTCATTGACGATCTTCCGCCCGGCAAGCTTCGGCTTCGCACCCGCGCACAGCGGTACGGTGTCCATGTGCGTCATGAACATGATCCGCGGCTGGTTGTGCATCGCCCCGCGGCCGGGCAGATCGACAATCAGGTTGCCCGTTTCCGTCGGCACGGGAATGCGCGAGTTCGCGTCGTCGAGGCGAATCGCATCCGTCGGCACGCCGCCGTCGTTGAGCGCCGCGGCGATCTCGCGTCCGATCGCCGCCTCCTTCCCCGTCACCCCCTCGACGGCGAGGAAGCGCATGAGGCGGTCAGTGGCGGCTTGAGTGTCGACGGACATGATGCAGCCTTTGCTGAGGGAAGCTTGCAAGCATCGCTTTTAAACCAGACTGCAAATCAGTAATAGTGGGCGCCGCCATTGACGTGGATTGTCTGTCCGGTAATGAAGCCGGCATCCTCACTGACGAGGAACAGGCAGGTCGCAGCAATCTCCTCGACGCTGCCTTGCCGGCCGAGCGGGATGCCGGCGGCGTTCGGCAGGTGACCGTGATACCATTCCGGATTGTCGCGCCGTGTATCGATGCTGCCGGGCGAAACGACATTGACCCGGCTGTTATGCGGGGCGAATTCCGAGGCGAGCCCGCGCGCCATGCCGATCAGCCCCATTTTTGCTGCAGATAAAAGAGTGCGGCCATTGCCGCTCGCAGAAATCGAACCGTCGCCGACGAAGAACAGAATGCGCCCGTAGCGATCCTTGACCATGGGCTCGATCAGCGCGCGCGTCAGGTAGAGCGGACCGTCAAGAACCACGCTCCGGATCAACTCCCAATCCGCGTCGGTTGTTTTGGTGAACGGCATGTGCGGCCGGATCGCAGCATTGTTGATCAGGATGTCGACCCGGCCAAACTCGGACAGTGCCCTGGCGGCCAGCGCCTCGACCTCGGCCCTTTTGCCTACGTCGGCGAGTACCGGGACCGCCTTGACCCCGAGATCCCGGGCCTCACGCGCGACGGCCTCGGCTTCCTGCTGATTGGAGCGCGCGTTGACCACGACATGCGCGCCTTCGCGGGCGAGCTTCAGCACGGTCGCTCGGCCGATATTGCGCCCCGATCCGGTGACCAGCGCGACCTTCCCTTCGAGCTTGCCCATGCCCCTGTCACTCCTGCAATGCTTGCATCGGACGCCGCATCGTTTGACCCTGACCCGCCATCGCCAAGGGCGTCAAGACATAGCAGACTCTTATATACTCTTCATACTCTTCCGGAACCCGCTCTGCTAAAGTCGCGCGGATACGACGGGAAGGACGCCATGCGCCATTGTTTGGATATTCGCCGCCGCCCTCGGTTTCACCCTCGGTGCGCCGCCGTTATTGCGGTGCTGTGGACGATTGCGATCTTCCCCGGTCCGTCCTTTGCGCAAGAATGGAAGACGGTGACTTCGCAGGCCGACGGCTTTTCGGCCGAGTTTCCGGATGTGCCCGAGCAGGTCAACCAAGCCACCGATAAGCCCGGCCTCGTCAGCGATCGCCGTTGGTTGTTCGAGCGCGGCCCGAATCTCTGGGCGATCGGCGCTCTGCAATACAATTATAAGCTCGACGGCGAACAGGCGCTGACGCGGGCGGTGAACATCCTGAAGACCGATTGCACGCCGAGCGACGACCGGCGGCTCGCCTATCCGGGCGGCTTCAGCGCCGATATCACGCTCTCATGTCAAGGCGGCAGGATCCTGCGGGCCAGAATTTACGTGCAGGAGGAGCGGCTGTATCAGGTGATGGCAATCGGCCCCGGTGCGCTGGAGAACACCGGCGACGCCAAGCGTTTCTTCGATTCATTCAAACTTTTTCCGGTAGTCGCTCGCGCCGAGAGCGCTCCATCGGTTTATGTCCCGGCCGCCGTGCTTTGGCCGGGCGACAAGGTCCAGTTCTTCCTGAGCGACGGAACATACCTGCGCTACGATCTGCGGGCCGATCGGACCGAGGCCGGGTACCCGAAACCGATCGACGACCGGACCTGGCCCGGCCTCGGACCGTACGCGCGACTGATCATCGCTGCCTGCACCTGGCCCAATGGCAAGGTCTACTTCTTCCTCGCGAGCGGCCAATACCTTCGCTACGATATCCAGCAAGACAAGCTGGACCCGGGCTATCCCAAACCGGTCGACGACAGGAACTGGCCGGGACTCGGCCGATACGCCGGCGCGCTGG
>JAFAUQ010000199.1 GCA_019243195.1 Hyphomicrobiales bacterium | reverse complement strand
GGATGCCAGCGCTCGAGCGCGTGCTTGACGCGGGTGTCGTGGGCAAGATCGACGTTGTTGGGAATGAGGCCTTGGTAATCGACATTGCCGATGTCGTTCATATGGCACCTCGTATTCTTGTATTTGCTTTCAACTCCATCGCGGTGTCATTCCGGGGCCGGCCGAAGGCCGGAGCCCGGAACCCATGAACACCGGCCGAGCATTTTTTTCATCGACTGGTGTTCATGGATTCCCGACAGCCTCGCTTCGCTCGGCTTCGGGAATGACGGGATCGACGGCCCGGTGTTCATGGGTTCCGGGCTCGCTCGCTGCGCTCGCGTCCCGGAATGACAATCTGGGTGTTTTGCGCGCAGCATCAAACACGGTCCTTATCAAACGTCGGCTTCACGCCCGAGCCGTAGAGCTTGAGAGCGCCCTGCGGGCCGACCGAGTTCGGCCGCTGGAACACCCAGTTCTGCCAGGCGGACAGCCGTCCGAAGATTTTCGTCTCCAAGGTCTCGGGCCCGGCGAAGCGCAGGTTCGCCTCCATGGCGGTGAGCGCGTCGGGCGAGAAGCTGGTGCGCTCCTCGATCATCACCCGCAGCTCGTCGTCCCAGTCGAACGCCTCGATCGCCGCGGTGACGAGGCCCGCCGCCTCCGCGTCGGCGCCTTCGAGCGGCGTGCCGATTTTTTCTTGCGCGCGCGCGACCGCCTCCGGTTCGCCGAGGAAGCGGGTCGAAAGTCGCGTGAGCCCGTTGCCCATCGGATAACGGCCGAAGTTGGCGCGGCCGAGCGTAAGCGCGGCGGGCGGGCGGTTGTCGCCGTCGCGGCGGCCGACGAGCATCACCTGCCGGTCGGCCGCGAAGGCCAGCTCGGCGAGCGTTCCGGCAAAGCAGCTGCCGGGCTCGATCACCGCGATCAAACTCTTCGCCGTCACGTCGAGGCGCTTGAGCACGCGCTTCACGTAAAGGCTGATCTCGCGCATCAGCCAGTCGGCCGCGTGCACCTCCAAAAAATCGTCGTAGGCGATGACCGCTTGCGCATCGCCCTCGGCGCGCAGCAGCAGCAGGCCGAGCGCCGGCTCGTTGAAGCGCAGGTGCAAAATCGCATCTTCGAGTTCGCGCGCCACGGCGAGCGGCCAGAAGCGGCAGCCTTGCGCGTGCGCTTCCTCGAGCGATGCGGGCGCCGGCTTCTCCGGCCCGTGCACGGTGAGTGTTGCGAGCGCGCGGGCGCGGTCGATGTCGACGCGCACGTTGGGATAAAGCAGTGCGTCGCCGTCGATGATTCGCTCAAGGGGCGCGAGGGTAACGCCACTCGCGCCGTTCGCGGGTCGGTCGGATGTGGCGGCGAGCGCGTGCGCGCGCGCCTTGACGCCCTCCTCCCATTTCGACTTGGCGACGACTTCATCGACCAGCCGCCACTCGACCGCCTTCCTGCCGCGCACGCCCTCCTCGGTCGAGCAGAACACGTCGGCGAGGTCGCGCCGCACCTTGCGCTTGTCGACCACGCGGGTGAGGCCGCCGGTGCCGGGCAGCACCGCGAGCAGCGGCGTCTCCGGCAGCGCGACCGAGGAGCGCCGGTCGTCCACCAGCATGATGTGGTCGGCGGCGAGCGCCAGTTCGTAGCCGCCGCCGGCCGCGGTGCCATTGACCGCGCACAGGTATATTTGTTTGGAGTTGGCGCAGGCATCCTCGATCGCGAGCCGCGTCTCGTTGGTGAATTTGCAGAAGTTGACCTTGTGCCCGTGGCTCGCCTTGCCGAGCATGCGGATGTTGGCGCCGGCGCAGAACACGTTGTCCTTGCCCGACTTGATCACCACCGCGCGCACCTGCGGGTGCTCGAAGCGCAGCCGCTGCACCGCGTCGTTCAATTCGATATCGACCGCGAGGTCGTAGGAATTGAGCTTCAACTCGACGTCGCGGTTGAGCCCGCCGTCCGGCGCCACGTCCATGATCAAGTAGGCGACCTCGCCGTCGCGCTCGATGCGCCAATGCCGGTAGCGCGCGGGCTCGGTCTGGAACTCGATGGTCATAGGGGGCGCCTCAATCTCTGCGGCGTCATTCCGGGGCTGGCCGAAGGCATAGCCGACGCTTCGCGTCGGCGTTCTTTGTACTAAGAACGGCCGCCGAAGGCGGCCTATGACCCGGAACCCATGAACACCGGCGGTGCCGAGCTGGTACGGTCCGTGTTCATGGATTCCGGGCCCGGCCCTTCGGGTCGTCCCGGAATGACGACCGATGCATTATTATGCATCGCGAGACAGGTTCAGACAAGGCATATATGCACTAAAGTGCAGCACGCACCCCTTACCCTCCCCTGGAGGGGAAGGTCGTCATTCCGGGACGCCGCGAAGCGGCGGGCCCGGAATCCATGAACACAGGCGGAGCGAAAATTGGACGGTCCATGTTCATGGGTTCCGGGCTCGCGCCTTCGGCGCGCCCCGGAATGACACCGCGTATTATCTATCGGCCGCGTCTTCTTCGCGCAGCTTGAACCGCTGGATCTTGCCGGTGGCGGTCTTCGGCAATTCGCCGCGCACGTCGATCCAGCGCGGATATTTCCACGGGCCGGCGCGCGCCTTCACGTGCTCCTTCAGCGCATCAAACAAACGCTCGTCCGCCTGATGCCCGCTCTTGAGCACCACGAACGCCTTGGGCTTGAGCAGGCCTTCATCGTCCTCGCGCGCGATCACCGCCGCCTCGAGCACCGCGTCGTGCGAGACGAGCGCCGCCTCGACCTCGAACGGCGACACCCAGATGCCCGACACCTTGAACATGTCGTCGGTGCGCCCGCAGCACTGGTAGTAGCCGTCGGCGTCGCGGATGTATTTGTCGCCGGTCCAGGTCCATTCGCCGACGAAGGTGCGCTGGCTCTTGGCGCGCTGGTTCCA
>JAFAUQ010000149.1 GCA_019243195.1 Hyphomicrobiales bacterium | reverse complement strand
TTCTTCGCCATACTGCCCTCCTAGCCATGATGAGATGGCGATATCGGAACAGTGCAGTCGCGAATCGACATGCACTGCGCTCCGATTACTACAGCAAGAGGAAAAAAACAGCGAATCCGCTTAACGAATGGTGGACAACGCGCGAGCGCGGCTTGCAACGATCGGCGCGTCGGTCCGCTCATCCGCGCGTACGCCGCGCGTGAGAGCGCTTCCATCGCGCGATGATCTTGCGATTTTCGCTGCACCGAAGAAATCACCGTGGCGCAGCGACTTCTTTCAACGCGCCGGCAATCGCAACACGACTTCGCGTGGCTCATCGGCGACGCGAACGCAACGTCGCGATGTTGCCAGAAATCGGTCCCCCGCCGGCCGCGCGGCGCTCAAAAAAATTTTCCACATTCGGGTCGATCCGGCGAGGCGCAGGCGAAAAATCGCGTCGAGAGGAGCGAATCAGTGCCGAGTGATTCGCGACACACGAGGCGCTCACGAACGTTTCGAGCGCGTCGAACGACGACGCCGACGCGTCGCGCGCAGCCGATTCTCACACGCCGAGCTTGCGCCTGAGCAATTCGTTGACCGCTTGTGGGTTGGCGCGGCCGCCCGATGCGCGCATCACCTGACCGACGAACCAGCCGATCAAGGTCGGCTTCGCTTTCGCCTGCGCGACCTTGTCGGGATGGGCCGCGACGATTTCGTCGACGATCTTCTCGATCGCGCTTACGTCGGAGACCTGCACCATGCTGCGCGCCTCGACGATCGCACGCGGATCGCCGCCGTCGACCCACACGATCTCGAACAGGTCTTTGGCGATCTTGCCGGAAATCGTGCCCGCCGCGATCAGGTCGAGAATGGCGCCGAGTTGGGCTGCCGATACAGGCGAAGCAGCGATGTCCTTGCCTTCCCGGTTAAGTCGGCCGAACAACTCATTGACGACCCAATTCGCCGCGGCCTTGCCATCGCGTCCCGCCGCGACTTCCTCGAAGAACTCCGCCACCTCACGCTCGCTGGCGAGCACGCCGGCGTCATAGGGTGAAAGACCATAGTCGCCCGTGAAGCGCGCGCGCTTCGCGTCGGGCAATTCGGGAAGCGCCGACTTGAGCGCTTCGACGTAGGCAGGCGTGAGTTCGAGCGGCAGCAGATCGGGGTCGGGAAAGTAGCGATAGTCGTGCGCCTCTTCCTTGCTGCGCATCGGGCGCGTTTCGCCTCTGTCCGGATCGAACAGCCGCGTCTCCTGTTGAATGGTGCCGCCGTCCTCGATGACCTCGATCTGCCGGCGTGCCTCGCACTCGATCGCCTGACCGATGAAACGGATCGAATTGAGGTTCTTGATCTCGCAGCGGGTGCCGAGCGCCGCCCCCGGCCGGCGCACCGACACGTTCACGTCGGCGCGCAGATTGCCCTTCTCCATGTCGCCGTCGCAGGTGCCAAGCCACCGCAGAATGCTGCGCAGCTTGGTCATGAACGCCTTGGCATCATCGGCGCAGCGCAGATCCGGCTTCGACACGATCTCCATAAGCGCGACGCCCGACCGATTGAGGTCGACCAACGACATCGTCGCATGCTGGTCGTGCAGCGACTTGCCGGCGTCCTGTTCGAGATGCAGCCGCTCGATACCGACCGTGACCGTGTCGCCATCCGCCGTTTCGACGGTGACTTCTCCCTCGCCCACGATCGGCGATTTGTACTGGCTGATCTGGTAGCCCTGCGGCAGATCGGGATAGAAATAGTTCTTGCGGTCGAATACCGACTTGAGATTGACCCGCGCGTTGAGCCCGAGCCCGGTGCGGATCGCTTGGCGCACGCACTCCTCGTTGATGACGGGCAGCATGCCGGGCATTGCCGCGTCGACGAGGGAGACGTGCGAATTGGGCCGGCCGCCGAATGCGGTCGAGGCGCCCGAGAACAGCTTGGCGTTCGAGGTCACCTGAGCATGGACCTCCATGCCGATGACGACCTCCCAATCGCCGCTCGCGCCTTTGATGAGTTTTCCGTTGGTCGCCGGCGCGCTCATGAGGTTTGCGTTTCCTCGAGCAGGGCGGCCGCGATCGCATCCCATTCCTCCGGCAGCGTGCTCGACGCCGCGGGACGCCGCGCCTTTCGATACCAATAGCCGGCGTTGTCGAGGTCACCCTCGACGCGGTGCAGATAGGCGTGAACCCAGGCGGCGTCGCTGCTCTCCTGTTTCATGACGATGGTGTGGGCTTTGTCCCAGTCATCCTTGGCCGCCCACCACAGCGCCTCGAGCGGCGGCGCAACTCCCGCCGGCGGACTGCTTTTCGATAGGGCCTGCTTGAACTCGGTCAGATTCATCGGATCAGCTCTTTCAACAGCTCAGCGCCTGAATATGGCCCTGCTCGGCGTAATTCAGAAGCACCCGATCACGCGTGATCAGCGTATACCCGTACTCGCGCGCCGTCGCCGCTATGATGCGATCGGCGGGATCGCGCGGCGGCTCGCCCGGAAGGCACGACGAAGAGATCAGCAGGTCAGGCGACATGTCGGCGAGCCGCATGTTGGCAACGTCGAGCAGACGCTCGAACCAAAGCTGCGGCTTGACGATCATCGTCAGGCGCCCACGTCCCACCAGCAATCCGATTTCCCACGCGGTTATCGGCGAGACGTAGATGAACTGATCGGCGGCATGGGCCTCGTTCAACGCCAGCCCCGCCGCTTCGGAAATCGCCTGATCCTCGGCAACCCAGATGACCGCACAGGTATCGAGCAGGAGCGGCACGGGTCGATCAGGCATTCTTTCCCCATTCGGGGTCGGCCGGCTGCGTCAGGTCGGTTCCCGGGGGGATGCGGATGAGCCCCTTGAGCGCGCCAAACAACGGATGGCGGCCGGGCGCAAATGGCTTCTGCGGCGCTTCTTCAAAATGTTCCATGGGAGTGTGCTCCTTAGCGACGCGGCGGAAGACGAGTTTCCGCCCTTCGATGTCCACCTGCTCGGTGATGAAGCCGGCGTCGAGCCATACCTTGGTCATGACGTTGTTCCACGGGTTATTGCTCCACCACGCCCGAGTATGCTGCGACGGGGGCAACTTTCCCCCGATAACCCGTTCGATCTGCGCGAACGTCATTCGGACCTCGCAACCGCGCTGCTTTTGCAAGTAATCCCCGAGCGGCGCGTATTTCGTCATCTTGCCTCTATGTGTGTATCTAGTTACACACACTGCTCCTGTGGCGCCTCGGGTGTCAAGCCGATGGTTACCACCACCGTTCCGGAGCAAAGGTGCCGGCCGCCTTTTCAATAACGGCGCCGAGCGAGAATAGGGTCTCCTCGTCGAAGGGCCGGCCGATCACCTGCAACCCGAGCGGCAGCCCCTGCCCGTCGAGTCCGGCCGGCACGACGATCCCCGGAAGTCCCGCCATGTTCACCGTCACGGTGAAAAGGTCGTTGCGATACATTTCGACTGGGTCGCCACTGGACTTCTCGCCCACCCCGAATGCCGCGGACGGCGTCGCCGGCGTGAGCATGGCGTCGATGCCCGCCGCGAAACAGTTCTCGAAGTCTTTCTTGACCAGCGTGCGAACCCGCTGGGCGTGCACATAATAAGCGTCCTGGTAGCCGGCCGACAGCACGTAGGTGCCGATCATCACGCGCCGGACCACCTCCTTGCCGAAACCTTCGGCGCGGGTGTGCTCGTACATGTCGATGACCTCGCCGCCGGGAGCGCGCAGGCCGTAGCGCACGCCGTCATAGCGGGCGAGGTTCGACGAGGCCTCGGCGGGGTTCACAATATAATAAGCGGGCAGCGCGTACTTCGTGTGCGGCAGCGACACGTCAATCATCTCCGCGCCCGCTTCCGTCAGCCATGCCCTGCCCTTCTCCCATAACGCCTCGATTTCCGCCGGCATGCCGTCGAACCGGTATTCCTTTGGGATGCCGATGCGCATGCGGTTGACGGAACGCCCGACCGCCGCCGGATAATCAGGGACCGGGCGATCCGCCGAGGTCGTATCCTTCAGGTCGTGGCCGGCCATCGAGCGCAGCAGGAGCGCCGCATCGGCGACGCTGCGCGCGAACGGCCCCGCCTGATCGAGCGAGGAAGCGAAGGCGACGATGCCCCAGCGCGAGCAGCGCCCGTAAGTCGGCTTGAGCCCGACCACACCGGTGAAAGCGGCCGGCTGGCGGATCGAGCCGCCGGTGTCTGTTCCGGTCGCCCCGGGCGCGAGAAACGCGGCGACTGCCGCCGCGGAGCCGCCCGACGAGCCGCCGGGGACGAGATGCGTATTTGCGCCCTTGCGCCGCCAGGGCGAAATCACCGGTCCGAAGCAGGAGGTTTCGTTGGACGAGCCCATGGCGAACTCGTCGTTGTTGGTCTTGCCCAGGAGCACCGCGCCGTCGCGCCACAGGTTCGATGTGACCGTCGACTCGTAGGTCGGGACGAACGGCTCGAGGATGCGGCTGCACGCGGTGGTGCGCACACCTTGCGTGCAGAACATGTCCTTGACGGCAACTGGTATCCCTTCGAGCGGCCGCGCGTTTCCGGCAGCGCGCCGCGCGTCGGAAGCCTTTGCCATCTCCCGTGCGCGCTCGGGCGTCTCGAGCACAAAGGCATTAAGCCCGCGCGCCCGCTCCATCGCGGTAAGATGCGCGTCGGCAAGTTCGACTGCGGTGAACTCCTTGCGCCGCAATCCATCTTGCGCTGCGGTGATCGTAAGGGCCGTCAGATCGGTCACAGGTTAAATCCTGAGATCCTCGGGTCTCCCTCGGACGGTGTCCGAGGTCGCCCGAGGATGGTCGAATGATGCGCTCCGCGCATCACTCGACCACTTTCGGGACGACGAAATAGTCGCCCTCGCGCGCCGGCGCGTTCTGAAGGATCGCCACCGGGTCGCCGCCGTCGGTGACCACGTCGGGCCGCTGCTTCATCGCCATGGGCGTGACCGAGGTCATCGGCTCGACGCCGGTTACGTCGACCTCTGCGAGCTGCTCGACGAAGGCAAGGATCGCGTTCAACTCACCCTGCAGATGTTCGATCTCGTCGTCGTTGACCGCGATGCGAGCGAGATGCGCGATGTCGCGCACGGTCTTGGCATCGACCGACATTTTGACTCCTTAGACCCCGACCGCCTTGCCCTTCTCGGGGACGATCACCGTGGTGGAATGGCCCTTCATCGCGGCGACGAAAGCGTCGGCGGTCGGCGCGATGATCGGGAAGGAGCCATAGTGGCACGGGATCACCGCGTCGAGCTTAAAGAAACGCTTCACCGCGAAGGCTGCCGACGACGGGCTCATGGTGAAGCGATCGCCGATCGGCACCATCGCGATTTTCGGCTCGTACAACTCGTTGATCAGCCCCATGTCGCCGAACACATCGGTATCTCCCATGTGATAGACGGTCGGCTCGCCCGGCGCCTTGATGATCGCGCCGCATGGATTGCCGAGATAAATCGGCACGCCGTCCTTGATATCCCCGGAGGAATGGTCGGCGCGCACCAAGGTCACGGTAAAGCCGCCCTGGTCGGTCGTGCCGCCGGTGTTCATCGGGTCGAATTTCTGCAGGCCTTTGGCGGCAAGCCACATGCACAGATCGTAGTTGGTGATCACCGGCGCGCCGGTCGATTGCGCAATGTCGAGGGCATCGCCCACGTGGTCGGCATGGCCGTGAGTGAGGACGATGTGCGTGACCCCCTTGGTGGCCGCGGCCTTGTCGGAGACGAAGGCGGGGTTACCAGTGAAGAACGGATCGATCAGGACTGCCTTGCCGGCAAAGTCCAAACGGAAGGCGGAATGGCCGTACCAGGTGATCTGCATGGCGGGGTTCCGTGATGAGCGGGAGGTCCGCCAGGACCATAGAGACCCGCCTACCGCAGGAGCAACCACGTTGGCCCGTTCCGGACTGCGTGATAGGCCTCGCGAATGCCCGCCCCCATTCTCGATCTGGTCGAAGCGGCCGCGCATTGGCCGCCGCGCGGCGCATTGATCGGGCTCGATCTCGGCACCAAAACCATCGGGATCGCCACGTCGGACCCGGATCGCCGGCTCGCCACCGGGGTCGAGACCATCGTCCGCAAAGCCTTTGCAGCCGACGCCGCGCGGCTGCTCGCTCTCGCGGCCGAACGCCGGGCGGTCGGCTTCGTGCTCGGGCTGCCGATCAACATGGATGGTTCGGAGGGCCCGCGCGCGCAATCGACCCGCGCCTTTGCCCGCAATCTCGCCCGCCGCACCGAGCTGCCGATCGCCCTGTGGGACGAACGCCTCTCGACCGCCGCGGTCGAGCGCGAACTCATCGCCGGCAATGCGAGCCGCGCGAAGCGGGCCGCGGTGATCGACCAGCACGCCGCGGCTTACATCCTGCAGGGGGCGCTCGATCGGCTCGCGCGGCTTGGCTAAAGTGGGCTCTCAGTTCCGAGGTGGTGAACAAATGAACCGATCTGCGGCTGCCGAACTGACCGCGATGTGACGGCCTCGCGTGAATCTCACCGACGAAGAGCAGGCGATGCGGGCGGGCGCGTTCGGCCCGCTGCGCCAGTGGGCGATCGAGCATCAGATCAAGGTTGGCAGCTATCTTGGCGCGGCCGATTTCGTGCCCGTGAGCCAGGCGCACATCATGGCCGACACGGAATCCCTCGGCGAGGCGGGCGTCGCGTGGCTCGAGGGTTGGACCAGGCTGCCGCCCGATCAGCGGCGCGTGCGCATCCCCACCATCAGCGACCCGCGGGGCACCGACTTCGCCGCGGCGGCGCGACTCAAGCAGCAGCCGTGGATGCTCGAACGCGAGCAGCGCGCGATCGCGGTTTTCGAGGCGCTCGGCGTGCTGATGACCGACACCTGCATCAACTACCAGACCATCATGCCGCCGGTGCGCGGGGAGCACGTGGCCTACGGCGACACCGGGGTCGTCATCTATTCCAACAGCGTGTGCGGCGCGCGGTCGAATTTCGAGGGCGGCCCGTCGGCGCTGGGCGCCGGGCTCACCGGCCGCACGCCGCGCTATGGCTTCCATCTCGATGCGCACCGGCGCGCCACCCTGCTCGTGCGCGTCGGGTTTAGCCCGCGCGAACTCGACGAATGGGGCGCGCTCGGCGGCATCGTCGGACGCCTCGCCGGCGATTACTGGCAAGTGCCGGCCGTGGTCGGGGTCGATCGCGTGCCTACGTCGGACGAAATGAAACACTTCGGGGCCGCGCTCGCGAGCTACGGATCGGTTGCGCTGTTCCACATGGTCGGGATCACGCCGGAGGCGCAGCGACTCGAGGACGTCGCTTCGCCGACCATGCACACGCGCGATGTGGGCGAAGCTGACATCCGCGCCTTTCAGCAGAGCTATACGCGGGATATCGGTGCCGTCGACGTGGTGGTGTTCTCGGCGCCGCAGCTGAGTTTGATCGAGATGCGCCAACTCGCCGACCTGCTGGATGGACGGCACGCCACGATCCCGCTGCTCGCGGTCACGAGCCCGCAGGTCAAGCCCGACGCCGATCGCCTCGGGCTCACCGCCCGCATCGAGGCCGCGGGCGGCACCGTGCTCGCCGGCATGTGCTTTTATCAAAGCTATGCGCGGGAAGTGCGCGAGGCGAACGGCTGGCAGCGGCTCGCCACCAACTCGGCAAAGCTCACCAACATCCTCGGCGGCTACGGCTACCGGCCCGTGCTCATGAGCATGGCAGTGTGTGTCGAGACCGCCTGCGCGGGCGGGCGCATCGGCCCGTGAGCGCCATCGTGCATTATGCCCGCGCCGGGATGGGACGGCTTGTGCGCGGGCAGGCGCTGGTCGCCAAGGACGGATTTTCCGCGCGCTATGATCTCGACCGGGTGCGCGGTGTATTCTCCCGCCCCGAGCACAAGCTCGCCGGCCAGAGCTTCCTTGGCCGCGTGCTCGTGCTCGACGCCGCCAAAGGCGGTGTCGCCACCGCCTGGATGCTGCACGAGATGACCGCGCGCGGGATAATGCCGGCCGCCCTGGTGCTCAACGCCGTCAATCCAATCATGGTGCAGGGCGCGGCGCTCGCCGATTTCACCATGATCTCAGGGTTCGACCTGGACATCACCGCGGCGATCCCGGACGGGGCGCTGGTCGAAGTCGATCCGGGCGAGCGGCCGTGCATCCGGGTGCTGGCGTGACGGGCTACATCGGCAGCGCGCGCTCGACCAGCGCGTTGAGATCGGCAGATTCGAGCGCCGCGGTGCCGTAAGTCGCGCCACGCGGCTCGCTCAGGCGAGCGCGAGCAAATATTTCGGCGGCCGCCGGCGCGGTCTCGGCAAGCGCGGCCGTAGCCGCGAGCTGCGCCAGGTGCTCGACCGCGCGCCGCGCCTTAGCTTCCGCCTCGTGCTCCGTCAGTGCGTTGGCAACGAACCCCGCGGCTTGCGCAGCGCCTGGCAACTCGGCCGTTTCGCCCGCCAATGTCTCGATCAGATGACGGCTGGCCTCGCCCTCGCGCGAAAGCGCACGCAGCACGTCGAGGCACATGACGTTGCCCGAGCCTTCCCAGATGGCGTTGACCGGCGCCTCGCGATAGAGCCGCGCGAGCGGCGCCTCCTCCACGTAGCCGTTGCCGCCCAGGCACTCCATCGTCTCATAGATGAAGCCGGGCGCCGTCTTGCACACGAAATATTTGACCGCCGGGGTGAGCAGGCGCGCCCGCGCCGCCTCGGCCGGCTGGTCGGAGTGATCGAACGAGCGGGCGAGCCGCATCACCAACGCGACCGCGGCTTCCATTTCGAGCGCGAGATCCGCGAGCACGCTGCGCATCATCGGCTGGTCGGCGAGGCGGCGCTGGAACACGCTGCGGTGACGCGCGTGGTGCACCGATTGAGCGAGCGCCATGCGCATAAGGCCGGCCGAACCGAGCGCGCAGTCGAGCCTTGTGAGCTGCACCATTTCGATGATGGTGCGCACGCCCCTGCCCTCCTCGCCGACGCGCCAGGCAAAGGCGTCGGCGAACTCCACCTCGGCCGAGGCATTGGAACGGTTGCCAAGCTTGTCCTTGAGGCGCTGCAGACGCAGCGCATTCACTGAGCCGTCGGGACGAAACCGCGGCATCAAAAAACACGTGAGGCCGCCGGGCGCCTGCGCCAGCACCAGGAACGCATCGCACATGGGCGCGGAGAGGAACCATTTGTGGCCGGTGATGAGATAACCCTCGTCCGCGGGTACGGCGCGCGTGGTATTGGCGCGCACGTCGGTGCCGCCCTGCTTCTCGGTCATGCCCATGCCGACCGTCAGGCCGGTCTTATCCGCTGCCGGCCGAAAGCTCGGGTCGTAGGTCCGGTAGAGGATTTTGCCGATGAAGCGGTCGCGCAACGCCGGCTCCGCCGCGAGCGCGGCGACCGACGCCCGCGTCATGGTGATCGGGCAGCAGTGGCCCGCCTCGACCTGGTTCGCCATGTAGAAGCGGGCCGCGCGTGAGACTTCGGCGGGCGCGGCGGCGCGGCTGCCGTCGGCGCGCCAAGTCGAGGCGTGCACGCCGACCGCGATGCTCTCGCTCATGAGGCGGTGATAGGCGGGGTGGAACTCGACCGTGTCGCGGCGAAAGCCTTTGCGGTCGAAACTTGCAAGCTTGGGCGGGTTTTCATTGGCGCGCCGCGCCTCCTCCAGCATTTCGGCCGAACCGTAGCGGCGGCCGAAGGCGGAAAGCGCCGCTGCCTCTCCACACGCGCCATTGGCGGCGAGCGCATCCTGCAAGGGCCGATCGAAGGCGAAAAGATCGAGATCCTCGAACGGGGGCGACTGGTTGACCACCGCGTGGGTCTCGAACGGCGCGATCATGGCTCTGTCTCCGTGCCCGAAGCCTACCACGCGCGCCGCCGCCGGCCCTGTGGACCGCGGCAACTACGTCCTTTCCCTGTCCCCCGACTCCCCGTATAGAACCGGCTTTAATGAACATCGCCCCGCGCCCTTCGTTCGTCCTCAACCGCCGGCACCTGTTGGGGATCGAAGGCCTTTCGCGCGAGGAGATCAGCGGCCTGCTCGATCTCGCCGAGGAGTTCGTCGATCTCAACCGGCAAATCGAGAAAAAGCGCGCCTCGCTGCGCGGCCGCACCCAGATCAACCTGTTCTTCGAGGCCTCGACGCGCACCCAATCGTCGTTCGAACTCGCCGGCAAACGGCTCGGCGCCGACGTGATGAACATGGCGGTGAGCACGTCCTCGATCCGCAAGGGCGAGACGCTCATCGACACCGCGATGACGCTCAACGCCATGCATCCGGACATCCTGGTGGTGCGTCACCACGCCTCCGGCGCCGTCGAATTGCTGGCGCAGAAAGTCGACTGCGCGGTGATCAACGCCGGCGACGGCGCGCATGAGCACCCGACGCAAGCTTTGCTCGATGCACTCACCATCCGGCGCAACAAGGGGCGCATCGAGCGGCTGCTGGTCGCCATCTGCGGCGACATTTTGCATTCGCGCGTCGCGCGCTCGAACATCATCCTGCTCAACACGCTTGGCGCGCGGGTGCGCGTGGTCGCGCCCTCGACCCTGCTGCCGCCGGGCATCGAGCGCTTCGGCGTCGAGGTGTACCGCGACATGCGCGAAGGCCTTGCCGGTGCCGATATTGTGATGATGCTCCGTCTTCAGCGCGAGCGCATGAACGGCTCGTTCGTTCCCTCGGTGCAGGAATATTTCCACTACTACGGACTCGATCAGAAGAAGCTCGCCTACGCCAAGCCGAACGCGCTCGTCATGCATCCCGGGCCGATGAACCGAGGCGTCGAGATCGACACCGCGGTCGCCGACGGCGCGCAGTCGCTCATCCGCGAGCAGGTCGAGATGGGCGTTGCCGTGCGCATGGCGGCGCTCGAAGCCTTGTCGCGCACGCTGCCGAACGCGTGAGGTAATGGGTGAGTAGTGAGTGGTGCATGGTGAGTGGCGAATAGTGAAAAGAAAAATGAACATCGGAATTCCTGCGCTCGATTCACCACTCACTACTCATCATTCGCCATTCGCTATTCGCCATTGCCCACGCTCCGTTGGCTGACACAATGCTTTCCGACCGCCGTCCCATCCTGCTCGCCAACGGCCGCGTGGTCGATCCGTCGCGCGATCTCGACATCGAAGGCGACGTGCTGATCGCCGATGGGGTGATCCGCGAGGCCAAGCGCGGCATTCATGCCTCGGGCGTGCCGGAAGGCACCGAGGTGGTCGACTGCCGCGGCCGCGTGGTTGCGCCCGGGCTCGTCGACATGCGCGCATTCGTGGGCGAGCCGGGCGCGGAGCACCGCGAGACGCTCGCCTCGGCAAGTCAGGCGGCCGCGGTCGGCGGCGTCACCACCATTGTCTGCCAGCCCGACACCACTCCGGTGATCGACGACCCGGCGATCGTCGATTTCGTGCTGCGGCGCGCGCGCGACACCGCGATCGTGCACGTGCATCCCATGGGCGCGCTCACCAAGGAGCTGCGCGGAGAGGAACTTGCCGAGATCGGCCTCCTCAAGGCGGCGGGCGCGGTGGCCTTCACCGACGGCGCGAGGAGCGTGACTAACGCGCAGGTGATGCGGCGCGCGCTCACCTATGCGCGCGACTTCAACGCCCTCGTCGTGCACCACACCGAAGACCCGAACCTTGTCGGCGAAGGCGTGATGAACGAAGGCGAGTATGCCGCGCGCCTCGGTCTCATCGGCATTCCCAAGGCGGCCGAGACCGTCATGCTCGAACGCGACATGCGGCTCGTGGCCTTGACCGGCGGCCGCTATCACGCCGCCTCAGTCACCTCCGAGGAATCGCTCGCGGTGCTGCGCCACGCCAAGCAGAGCGGCATCGCCGTGAGCGCCGCAGCCTCGGTCAACCATCTCACCTTGAACGAGATCGACATCGGCCCCTATCGCACCTTCTTCAAGGTCGCCCCGCCGCTGCGCGCCGAGAGCGACCGTGCCGCGCTGGTCGAGGCGCTCGCCTCCGGGCTCATCGACATCGTCATGTCCGATCACAATCCGCAGGACGTCGAAGTCAAGCGCCTGCCGTTCGCGGAAGCCGAGCCCGGGGCGATCGGGCTCGAGACCATGCTGCCCGCCGGCCTGCGTCTCGTGCACAACGATGCCCTGCCGTTAGCGACGCTGATCAAGGCGATGTCGACCCGGCCGGCGGAATTGCTCGGGCTTCCCTGCGGGACCCTGCGGCCGGGCGCGCCCGCCGACATGATCGTCATCGATCTCGATGTGCCCTGGGTGCTCGACCCCGACGCGCTCAAGTCCAAATGCAAGAACACGCCGTTCGACGAGGCGCGCCTGCAGGGCCGGGTGGTGCGCACTATCGTCGGCGGGCGGACGGTCTATGAATATGTGTGAGCGGGACCGTCGCGGCGCGGCTTTGGGTTCGTTTGGTAGTAGCGCAACTGCAGAGCGGCTATTTCGCAGATGACTCTTGGCAGTTGGATCGGCATGCTGATCGCGCTCGCGCTCGGCTACCTGCTGGGTTCGATCCCGTTCGGGCTGCTGCTCACGCGCGTGGCCGGAACGCAAAATATCCGCGCGATCGGCTCGGGCAGCATCGGCGCCACCAACGTCCTGCGCACCGGCCGCAAGGGGCTCGCCGCGGCGACGCTTCTCTGTGACGTGCTCAAGGGCACCGCTGCGGTGCTGCTCGCGGATTGGCTCTTCGGGCGCGAGCCCGCGCTCGTCGCCGGGTTCGGCGCCTTCCTCGGCCATCTTTTCCCGGTGTGGCTCGGCTTCAAAGGCGGCAAGGGCGTCGCAACCTACATCGGCATCCTCATCGGAATTGCCATTCTCGGCGCGTCGTGGATTCCGCTCGTGGTTTTCGCTGCAGTCTGGCTCGCTGTCGCGGCGCTCACGCGCTACTCGTCGCTCGCCGGGCTCACTGCCTGCGCGGCGACGCCCGCCGTGCTGTGGGCAACGGATAACGAGCGCGAGGCACTATTGTTTCTGCTGCTCGCCGTGCTCGTGTTCATCGCGCACCGCGCCAACATCGCGCGTCTGATCAACGGCAGCGAAGGGAAGATCAGCTTGCGTAGGGCGGGTTAGGTTAGGCGCGAAGCGCCGTAACCCGCCGTCTGTTTGTTTGAACAAAGCCGGTGGGTTACGCCGCCTGCGGCGGCTAACCCACCCTACACGTTTAGGCTTCCGCGCCGGCGAAGATGCTCTTCTTGATCACGGCGTGGACGCCCCAGTTGCCGTCGACCACCTGGGTGACGCCGAAGTCGACCGCGACCGACATGAGCGAGATCGCCTCGTCTTCGGTGAGCCCCTTGGTCTGCATCAGGAAGCGCCGCATCTTGCGGAACGCGTCCTTGAGCGCGAGGTCGACCGAGGATTTCTCATAGATCACCGACTGCGCCTTTTCGCCCAGCTCCTGGAGATAATTGGCGTAGCTAAAGCCGTGCATCAGCCACTCGTCCTGGGTCTCGAGCAGCGGGAAGTCGAGTTCGGCAAGCGAGGTGCCGGCGAGATTGGATTTCTTGTGCAGGATCACCTGGAACGTGCCGGTAAGGGAACACTCGATGGCGGTGCCGCATAATTCGGAATCGCCTTGCGAGGCGTGCGGGTCGCCGGCGGAGAGCAGCGCGCCCGGCACGGCGACCGGATAATACATGGTCGCGCCCTTGCCGATGCGCCAATTGTCGATGTTGCCGCCGACGTAGCTCGGCGGAATGGAGTCGACGTAATCGGCCTCCTTGGGCGCGAGCCCGATCACGCCGAAGTGCGGCCGGATCGGGATGCGCACGTTTTTGAGAACGCCGTGGTTCTCTTTGATGGTGGAATGATCGACCGGCACGCCGGGATAGTCGATCGTCTTGTGCACCACGCCGAACGGATCGGTTTGCGGCGTCCATTGGAAGTTATAGACCGCCTTGGCCCAGTTGCGCTGGCCGGTGGCGTCGATCTCATAGATGGTGATCACCTCGCGCGGCTTGGGCTCGGTGATCAATTCCTTATAGTGAAAGCCCCACCAGGCGGCGGCGTTGCTGCCGAAGGATTTGCCGGCATGCGTCGGGTTCGCGCACGGCCGCGGCTTGATGTCCATGATGCGCAGCTCGATCACGTCGCCGGGCTCGGCGCCGCGCACGTAGACCGGCCCGGTGCAAATGTGCACGCCGAGCCCCTCGCCCGCCCCGCGCCCGAGGAGCTTGCCGTCGAGCGGGCCGGCGCCGCGCCGGTTCACGCCTTTCTTGTCCTTGGTCCACAGATAGACGCTCTCGGCGCCGGGATCGCCCTTGACCATGCGCTCGGCGTCGTCGTTGGCATGATGGGTGAGCGTCTCGATCGTCACGTAGTCGCCGGAGTCGATTTCAACCACCGGCTTGAGCAGCTTGCTGAAATAGCCCCAGTGCACGGTATCGGCCGTCGCCGGCACGTAATGATGATTGGGCCGGCCCTGGCGCGCGGCCGCGGTCTGCGCCGCCGCGGGCGAAATGAGCGGACCACCGGCCGTGAGGGCCGCCGCGCCGCCGGTCGCCACGAACGCGCTCTTGAGGAACGAGCGGCGCTCCGCATCGAGGTCGTCGAGCAGCTTCCGGCGGTGCAGCTCGAAATCCGGGCAGTTGCGGTCGTCGCCTGCGCACATGGTGGTCCTCCCAATCTGCTGGCGTGACGATGTCTCGCTGCGGCGATGCAGTCCGCGTGCCAACCAGGGGTCAGTGATCAGTAATCAGGGATCAGGGACTTCGGCCGGAGTCTGCCCAATGACGCATCAGGTCTGCGTAACGACTAGTCAGCCACGCTCACCAGATGACGAAATGCCGGCAGCCGACCTCGCAGGTCTCATGCCGTCGATAGTTGTAGATCACGGCCGTCCGGCAGGCGCCATTGATGTCGCCCGCCACGAACCGGATCCGCTCGCCCGCGACCCAGCCGCCACAGGCGGGTACGGCCGGCGTGAACGGCAGGCCGGCGATGATCAATCGGCCGAAGTCATCGATGACCTCGACCACGTGCCGCTCCGGCGGCAGCCGCAGGTTATAGCCGTGCCAGGCGTGATGCACCCTGCGCGGCACATCGATCCCGTCCGCACCGGCCGGGCCGATCGAAAGGGCCAAACCAGCCGCCACAAACACGCCTGCGAGCACACGCTTCATCGAAAACTCTCCTTGCGACCAGATCCGCGGACGATGAGCAGGTGATCCTGCCAGAAACGAGCAATGAAATCACCGGCCCGCTGCGGGCGGCAAGGGATTTGGTTTCAAGAACATCGTCGCTGGGCCGGCCGTGCCCTGAGGCGATGAAGCCGGTGGTGCATGGTCATCGCTCCTCATCGGGTATAGTTCCAACTCGATCGTATGGTCCTGCTGCTGCAGCTTCACGCCGGCCGCGTCGATCGCCTGCACCTTCCAGCCGGTCAGGCTCTCGCCTTCGCTCACCCAATTGCCTTGCTGGTCGCTCTTGGTGTGGATGTAGGCCTTGCGCACGCTCTGGCCGATGATGATGCCTGCCACGGTGAATCCGGGATCGACGATGGGAGGGGGCGCCGGTTTCTGCACCGCGGCGGGAGTGGGCGGCGCGACCGGCCGCGGTGGTGGCACCACGTAGGGTTCGCGGGTCTTGAAGAATACGGGCTGCGCCAACGTCTGCCGGTAGGCGCTGATCGGCTTTGCGGCTGCGTCGTCTCGGCCTGAACCGGAGAGCTTGGCATCCCACACAGGGGTGGCAACCGGCGCAGGCTCGTCACCGGTCCCGCCGGAGATCATCACGGTGAGAAGCCACAGATTGACGCCTGCAAGGGCGGCAAGTCCCATGACCGCAAGCGGCGCTATGCGGATTTTCATGGCGCGCGTCCCTTTAATTGGACGGCGCCGAACACATCGAACTGCGCGTCGATGACCGGCTCCTGTGCGGTGGCGTTCGGCAGCCCCTGCATATTAACAGGCGGCGCCGTGCGGATAACCGCCGCATCGACGAACAAAAACGGGTTGCCGGTCTCGACCGCATGCAGCGTCCGCTGGATCGCCGCGAGCGGCCCGTAGACGTCAAGCCGCGCGCCCACATAGCGCACCTCCTCGCGCGTCTTCGGCGGCAGCGACTGCACCGAACGCAGGCGCGCCCCGGCCGCGTCCGCCACCGCTTTGAGGCGGGTCTGCAGATCGGCGACAACCACGCCTTCGTTGGTGCCCGCGAGGAACTCGCCATGGTCAACCTGTGCGTCCGCCTCGTGAACGGCGGCCTCGACCCGCGTCTGCTGCGCGGCGATGGCGTCGAACCGCGCGAGTAGCGTGCGCTGGCTCGCGATCCGCGCGTCGCGATCAGCAAAGAACGCCTGCACCGGCATGACCAGCACGACTGCGGCCACGAGGGCGGCGGCGACGTTGCCGGCAACGAAGGCCGACCGACGCAGCCACGGCTGCTCGCGCCAAGCGGTTGCCAGCCGCGCCATCATCGCGAGGCCCTCCGGATCGGCTCCGGACGCTTGAGCCTCGCTTGCAAAGCAAAATGCTCACGCTGTTCGACCGTATCGAGCGCGATCGGCGCCGTCAGCGCGGTGTCGGTGAAGAAGGGCGATTGGTCGATCATACCGACGAGGCTCGCGGCGGCCACCGAGAACCCGGTCATGGAAATTTGCCGTTTGTCCGAGGTTTCGCTTAGGCGCAGTTCGGTCAGCCAGGAATGGGAGGGTAACACGCGGCTCGCTTCTTCCCATGCATCGAGCAACCCCGGTTCTTCCGTCTTGCGCGTGCGCAGGCGCAGCACCGTCGCCTGCTTCTGCTCGAGCTTGTCGATCGTGGCGCGTACCTGCTGGGCTTTCGCCCGCGCAGCGGTCACGTGGCTGTCGAGTTCGTCCAGCGCCGAGGCCTGACGCCAATAGGTCAGGCCTGCGGCCAATATGGCAAGCAACACGGCGCTCGCCGCAAGCCCCGTTGCCGCCCGCCCGACCCAGCGACCGTGGTCGCCGCGTTCGGAACGAAGGGGAATGCGCGCCGCCCCGGCATCAGGCTCGGGTTCGGTGTCGACGAAGGTGACGGCGTCAAGGCCGAGCGCGAGGTCTGACACCGCAGCTTCAACGACATCGCGGCGCGCAACCCATTGCCGCACGAACAGCTTATCGCCGCCCATACGCGCAGCAGCGTAGCCGCAATAGATCTCGTCGCGGCGGAATGGAGTTTTGGCAACGAGGTCCTGCTCGACGATGCGGTCGAGGGATGCGATGGCCTGGCGGGGAAGAGTGAAGCTGCGGCAAAATACTTGCGCGCGCGGCAGGCGGATGCCGAGCGTCACGTCGGCGCGCGTGAGCTTATGCTCCTGCAGGAACTTTTCGACCGCGGCGGGCGTGTAATCTGTGCGCGCGAGTCGCCGAGAGGCGGATTCTCTTTGCCCACCAGCCAGGAGCCGCAGCACGATCTCGTCCGCTTCGGCCGCCAGCACAAGGCCTGCGTCCCCGCGACCGACCAGCCACTGCGCCACAGGCGCAGGAAACAGGGCGAGAAACTCGCGCAACCAAAGCTCCGCCAGCCGGCGCAGCAGCTCCGATAGTCGCGCCGCTCTCGCTCGTCGCATCACGCGTGCAAACAAAGAGCCCATCCGTCCTCCGCTAGCTCGCATCGTCCCGAATCGTCATTGCGAGGAGCCGCGCAGCGGCGACGAAGCAATCCAGCACAGCGTGCGTGGCCTGGATTGCTTCGTCGCGTCGCTCCTCGCAATGACGGCCTAGCCCATTCGGGTCGCGCGCAGCACCTCCTCGACCGTCGTTTCCCCGCGCCAGACCTTCATTGCGCCGTTCGCATACATGCTGATCATCCCGCGAGCGCGCGCGCTCTCGTCGATTTCGGAATCCGAGGCGCCCCTCAGGATCAGGCGATGAATGTCCGTGTCGACGAGCAACAGCTCGGCGATTGTCGAGCGCCCGGAAAAGCCGGTCTCGCCGCATTGGCTGCAGCCGCGTGGCTGACGAATGTCCGCGGACCCGATCGCCGCGATGCCGACCACGTCACGCGCAAAGGTTTCCGCCCAGTAGCCGGCGCTTTCGTGCGGACGCGCGCAATGAGGGCAAAGCCGCCGCACCAGCCGCTGCGCTTCGACGCCCTTGACCGTCGAGGCGATGAGATAATTCTCCACGCCCATGTCGATGAGCCGGGTGATCGTCGCCGCCGCGCTGTTGGTATGCAGCGTCGAGAACACGAGGTGACCGGTCAGCGACGCCTGAATGGCGATCCGCGCGGTCTCGAGATCGCGGATTTCGCCGATCATGATGATGTCCGGATCCTGGCGCAGGATCGAGCGCAGCGCGTGCGGAAAGGTCAGCCCGATCGCCGGCTGCACCTGCACCTGGTTGATGCCGGCGAGCTGATACTCGATCGGGTCTTCCACCGTGAAGATTTTGCGCTCGCTGCTGTTGAGGGCCTTGAGGGCGGTGTAGAGCGTCGTGGTCTTGCCGCTGCCGGTCGGCCCGGTGACCAGCACGATGCCGTTCGGCTGGTTCATCAATTCCCTAAGCGCCGCGACGTGCGCCTCGCCGAATCCGAGTTTGGCGAAATCGAGTTCCACGCGCGAGCGGTCGAGAATGCGCATCACCACGCTTTCGCCAAAGGCAGTCGGGATCGTGGAAATGCGGAAATCGATGTCGACGCCGCGCACGGCGATCTTGATGCGGCCATCCTGGGGCATGCGGCGTTCGGCAATGTCGAGCTTGGCCATGATCTTGATGCGCGAGGTCACCGCCGCGCGCAGGCCCGGAGCGAGCGTCTGCGCGGTGCGCAGCACCCCGTCGATGCGGTAACGCACCAGCACGGCGTCGACGTTCGGCTCGACGTGGATATCCGACGCGCGCGTCTCGACCGCCTGGGCGATGATCTGGTTGACCAGCCGGATGGTCGGTGCCTCGCTCGCCATGTCGCGCAGGCGCTGCACGTCGAGTTCGCTCGCGTCCGCACCGCCATGGAGCGCAAGCGCATCCGTTTCTGCCGGGGTGACATAGAGCGCCTCGAACGCCTTGTCGAAATCCGCCGGAACAAAAATGTAGGTGACGACCGAAAGATTGGTGAGAAAGGCAAGCGCGCGGACAGGCTCGTCGTTGAAGGGATCGGTTACGCCGAGGGCGAGTCGTCCATCAGCAACCGCGAGCGGCAGGAGACGGTTGCGCCTCACGAAGTCGGCGCCCACGCGCTCGGCAAGTACCGGCGCAGCCGGCACCAGCGCCGGCGTGGCGAGCGGAACCGACAAATATTTGGACAGACTGACGGCGAGATCCCCTTCCGACACCAAGCCAAGCTTGGTGAGAACGTGGTCGAAGCGCTCGCCAGTCGTATGCGCTGCACGGCGCGCACGTTCGAGCACCGAGCGCTCGATGGTGGCTTGCTCGGCGAGGAACGCGCCGAAGTCGTGCGCAAACGCGGGCGCATGCACGTCGTGTTCGGCGTGCATGGCCCCCGCCAAAACTCCGAACTCGTCATGCCCCGCGAAAGCGGGGCATCCAGTAAACGGCGCCAGCACGTTTTTATTCGATCCGTCAGTGTTTACTGGATCGTCCGCTTTCGCGGACGATGACGACTGATGGGTCATGACGTTCTGCATTCAGCGGTCTTTCCAGCTGAGCAGCCAGAATATTTGCTGCGGGTGATCGGTCACACGGACCACCGCGTCGCGATGCTGCACGCCGGTCGGCCGTTCGATGTCGATGCGAATGGCGAAGGCGCGGCCAATCGGCGGTAGCGCAGCAACAGCCGGCTGCGCGTTGCGCGAAGCGACCAGGGCGGCGACATTCTGCGCGTTCATGTTCGGCAGTGCGCGCAACGCTTCAGGTGGCGCGAGCTGCGGATCGAACGAGGGTCGGCCGGAATAGACGGTGAGCGCCGGTTCAACGCGCCGGAACAGCTCGGGGGTCATACCCATCACGAGTTTCAACTCGTCGACGCTCTGAAAGGGGCCGTTGCGTGGACGATATGGAAGGCCGGCGTCACGATACTCAGGGTCCTTGGCGCCGTTGAGCCGTTTGAGAGTGCTCGAATCCCGCCAGTCGAGAATCTTATCCGTGAGCGCGCTCGCCGCCTGCGGATCGAGGCCGACCGACTGGAACAACCCGATGAGCAGCGTGCCGTCCGCGTTGTTGAGATCGATGCGGCCGAGTTCGTCCTGGACCCGAACCTGCATGCGCGTGCCCTCGAAATCGAAGAGGCGCGGCACGCCGTCGGTCCGCCATTGCGTTTGCGCATTGAGGTCGAGCAGCCCGAGCACCACGCGGTTCACCGCGGCCTCAGCCGCGACGTCGACCTCGATTGCGTCAACCGCGTTACGGGCGAGCCGATAAGACGTGCCGCCGGCGGAGATGAAGGACGTCGCGATCGCCGCCAGCAGCGCGAGACCCCAGAGGACGGAGAGCAGTGGCATGCTAGCGTCCGCGACACAATTTGGTGAGCGGATCGTAAACGCAGCCGACGTCCGCGGTGATGCGCGGCGCGATCGTCAGGTCGGGCCACAGACGCGGATCGCTGCGGGCAAAACGCACGCGCACCCGCACCAGCGCCGGCAGGCTCAACTGGCCGCTCCAACCCTCGTGCCATTCGGGGCCGGGTTGCGATTGCGTCGCGCCGAAATACGCGAACTCGGCGGCTTCGATGGTGGCGAGGAGAGTCTTGCGACTCAGCTCCTTCGGCGCGTCGGCGGCGGCAAGCTCAGGTCTTGACGTCACGATCAGATCGGAATTGCCGCCGTGCCGCTCAATCGCGAGCGTGAACCGCGCCCGGCCGCCGCTCGCCAGCGCCAGCGGAACCGGCGCGAGGAAGTCGAGCGACGTGGCCGTGCCCGCGAAGTCGATGCGGCCGGTGCCGCTGCCGTCGGCCAGCACGAGCGGATAGGCTTGCCCGATGAGCCGGCGCAGCAGGTCCTGCACCAGCATGCTCGTGTGAATCTGGTCCGATCGCTCACCGCCGCGCCGCCACGCGGTCACGCCGAAGCGCACGCTGGCAAACAGAGCCATGCTCAGCAGACCGAGCAGCACCAGCGCGACCAGCACTTCGACGAGGCTGAAGCCGGACTGATCCCGCATCACTGCCCTGCCCCGTTGCCAGCAAGACGGAGCGTCGTCAGCGCGACCGAGTACTCGCGGCGCGCGTCACCCCAAAACACCGCGGCCACCACCTTGTAGGCGCGCAGCGGCATGGCCTGATCGCCAAGCCCATACGGCGTGATCCGCAGCTGCCAACGGAAGCCGTTTTCGAACTGGCCGGAAGCCTCTCCACCAGCAAGCGGCACGGCGGTGCCGGCCTGCGCCAGCAGCGAGCACGCGAGCGATGCGGCTTCCGCTTGCGCCTCGGCTTCACCGGTGCGCCAGAGCGCGTCCGACATCGTCGGCAGGATGACGTTGAGGGAGAGCGCCAGGATCGCGAGCGCGACGATTATTTCCACCAAGGTGAAGCCGCGCGTGCGCA
Organism: Hyphomicrobiales bacterium; assembly: GCA_019243195.1. Taxonomy (GTDB): domain Bacteria; phylum Pseudomonadota; class Alphaproteobacteria; order Rhizobiales; family Xanthobacteraceae; genus AP-16. The sequence goes on along the minus strand of JAFAUQ010000149.1, from coordinate 16,442 downwards.
CGTCGTTGGGAAGACCGGCGTAGCGGCCACACGTCATTGCGAGGAGCGAAGCGACGAAGCAATCCAGTAGCCGTGCGCGTTGCCCTGGATTGCTTCGTCGCCGCTGCGCGGCTCCTCGCAATGACATGATGACCCTCAACAATTCGCTGCCCGGCGGGCAATGCCGCTGAGCCAGTCGACGCAAATCATCGCTTCCTTGCCGCGCAGAGCGAGCAGCACGTCGCCGCCGGTCGAGGAGCCGTCGGGAAAAAAACGGAAGCCGCCTCTCGAACGCACGCGCTCGGGTTCGGCGATTTTAAGCTTCAGCGTAAGATCGGCGGGAAGCGCGCGCGCCGGCACGGACGCGGATTCGAACGTCCGCCGGTCTACATCGACCGTGAGTGCGGCATCGACGTTGTGCGCGATCGCGGCAGCGCGGGTCACGCGCAAGGCGGCGACGAGATCCTGGGCAGCGGCGTCGAGCCGCAGGGCGTCGGACGGGCGCAGAGCGAGCGGCATGACCAGCGCCGCCGCCAGCGCCACGATGGCGAGCGCCACCAGCATTTCGATCAGGGAAAAGCCGGATGCGGTGCAGCCGCTCGCGACAGTCATCGGTACACCAGCTCGTTGATGCTCAGGATCGCGTTCATGACCGTCAGAATGAGGCCGCCGACGAGAGCGGCGATGGTGAGCGTGAGCGCGGGCGTGAGGACCGTCATGAAGCGATCGACGGTGCGCTGAGTCTGCTGCTCGAACATCGCCGCCATGCGCAGCAGCATGCGGTCGAGCTTGCCCGCCTCCTCACCGACCGAAATCATCCGCAAGGCCACGGGCGGCAGGTTGGCATGGCGCTCCAACGCGCGGTGGAGCGAACTGCCCTCGCGCACCGCCTCGAGGGCGCGGTCGACCCCGGCGCCGATATGGCGATTCCCGATCACCGCGCGCGCCGAGGTCGACGCCTGGAGAAGCGGCACGCCGGCGCGCAACAGCGTGCCGAGCCCGCGGGCGAATTGCGCCGTTTCCCGCTCCAGGATGAAGGTGCCGAACGCCGGCGCGCGCAGCTTGGCGCGGTCGATCCCGATACGTACGTCGGGGCGCCGCAGCGCGAGAACAAGCGCGCTCGATGCCGCCGCCGTTGTTATGAGCACGGACACCATGATCTCGGTCCAGTGCGCTTGCACCGCGAGCACGAAGCCGATGATCGTCGGCATCGGCCGGCCCCCCTCGGCAAAAATCGGCGCGATGCCGGGCACCAGAACGGTTACGACGAGGCTGACCGTCACAATCGCAAACGCGACGAGGATGGCCGGATAGACCAGCGCGGAGCGGATACGATTGCGGACCTCCATGCGGCGTTCCAGAAGGTCGGCCATTTCCTCAAGCACCTGGCCGAGGGTTCCACCCACTTCGCCCGACCGCACAGCGCTCACGTAATCGGCGCTGAAGATCTTCGGATGTTTGTACATCGCGTCGGAGAGATGGCTGCCGTCGAGCACATCGGCGAGCAGGCTCGCAATCACCGGCCGCAACGCGCGCGAGGGGGCCTGGGCGCCGAGAATGCGCAGAGCATCGTCGAGCGGAATCTCCGCGCTGTTGAGCGTCGCGAAGTCACGGGTGAAGGAAGCGAGTTGCGCCGGCGACGACCTGCCGCCGCCGACCACCTCGCGCTGCCACCAGCGCTCGGCGCTCGCGTCCGACGTCTGCATGTGAAACGGGGTGAGGCCCTGCGCCCACAGCATTTCGCTCGCGGCGTCGGGCGAAGCGGCCTCGATGCGGCCCTCGGCAAATTCCCCCTGCCCGCCATAGGCGCGATAGCTGAAGCTTGGCATGGGTTTCTCACTTCGTCATTGCGAGGAGCCGCGTAGCGGCGACGAAGCAATCCAGAGCAGTGCGCTCGGCCCCTGGATTGCTTCGTCGCTCCGCTCCTCGCAATGACGCACGGCAATCACTCGAACGCACGGTGGGCGGCGTCCGGAATGTTGCGCCAGCGGCCGGAGATGCGCGGATCATTCATCTGCAGTTCGCGGCGGAACTCGTCGGTGACCTGTCGCGCCTCGGTCAGATTGCGGATCACGTGCGGCGTGATGATCACGAGGAGTTCGGTCTTGCCCACCTGATTGTCCTTGCTGCCGAACAAATTCCCGATGCCGGGAAGGTCGCCGACGATCGGAACCTGGTTGCGCGTCGTCGTGCGGCTTTTCTGGATCATGCCGCCGAGCGCGAGCGCCTCGCCGTCGCTGACGACGACGCTCGTTCTTATGCGGCGCTGGCTGATGGTCGGCGAATCGATCCCCGAGGAGGTTGTCGAGGCGACGCTCGATACTTCCTGCTCGATGTCGAGCAGCACGCGGCCGCTCTGGTTGATGCGCGGCGTAATCGAAAGGATGACGCCGGTGTCCTTGTAGGCGACGGAGTTCACCAGCGGCGCGCCGGTCGTGAGCACGCTCACGGCGGATTGGGTGATGATCGGGACCTCGTCGCCGATTTGCAGCTGGGCGGTGCGGTTGTCCATCACCGTGAGCGACGGCGAGGAGACGATATTGACGTTGGTGATCTGGTTGAGGGCGTTGAGGGTCCCGGCGGCGTTGGCCGCGGTGAGCGCGTAGGAAAATCCCGGGAATACCGAGCTGACCGCACCGCCCGGATCGTCGGTGAAGGTGTATTTGTGCCCGCCTTGGCTGTTGAGATACCAGCGCACGCCGAACTTGAGATCATCGGTGAGCGTCACCTCGGCGATGGTTGCTTCGATCATCACCTGGTTGGCGATCGCATCGAGCGAGCCGATGACGCGCATGATGCGCCGGTAGTCGGCCGGCGTCGCTTCGATGAGGATCGAGTTTTTCGCCGCGTCGGCCGCAAGCTTCACGCGCGGTTCGCCGGTCGCCTCGTCGTGACCAAGCTGGGCCGTCGCGGCTTCATGTTGGACCGACGTCTGCTGCGGCTGGGTCGCGGCTGCGGTACCCCCGCCAAAGCGCCCGCCCAATCCGCCGCTGCCGAGGCCGCCGCCACCGTTGCCCAAGCCGCCACTGCCCAATCCGCTGGAGCCGAGCCCGCCCCCACCGCCGAAGCCGCTCACCGGCGTCAGGCCGTTCGACGATTGCATCGGCTGAGCGGCGCGCGACTGCACGCTCGCCTCCCGATAGGGCGGCGCAACGTTGCGCGTAGCGGCCGTGTTCTTTGCGTTGCCCGTCTCGGTCGCGAACATGGACTGGAGCACTTCAACCAATTCGGCCGCGCGCCGGTTCTGTACCGCGTAGGTGAAGAATTGTTTCTCGCTCCCCTCGGCCTGGGCATCGAGCCGGCGCACCCAGGATTCGGCACGTTTTAGATAGCTTGGCTGCGGCGAAACGATCAGGATCGCCCCCAACCTCTTGTTGGGCAGGAACTGCACCATGCCGGCCATCGGGCCTTCCTTGTCGGACGCAAAGACGGTGCGCAGCTCGTCGGCGATCGTGTCGGGCTGCGAGGTGCGGACGGGCACCAGCGCGAACGACATGCCGCGCATCACGTCGACGTCAAAGATCGCGATCGCCTCGAGCAGCCCGGCGATGTCGTTGCCGTTACCGGAAAGCGTGAGGAGGTTGCGCGTGGTGTCGGCGCGCACGAGGCTGCCGCGCGGCGCGATCGGCTCGAGGATGCGGCGCATTTCCGCGGCGGCGACGTACTTGAGCTGAACGATCTTGACGCCGGAGCCGACACTATAGCCCGCTGCGGCGTCGCCAAGGGGCGCGGACGGCGGAATGCCGGCGAGCTGGATGGTGGCCCCGATCGGGGCCTGATCCAGCGGAACAATCTTGAACATCCCGTTGGCATCGACGATGGCGGCGTTATTCGCGCGCAATGCCGATTGAAAGAGGTCGACCGCGGTCGATTTCGATACCGGGTGCGGCGTTTGAATGGTGACTTTGCCCTCGATGCCGGGATCGACGGTGTATCTCACCGCCAGGATGTCGCCGAGAATCGTTTTCGCCGCCTGCGGCGCCGCAACGTTCACCAGATTGAGCGTGACGCCGTCCTCCGCGGCATCCGCAGCCGTTTGCCGCGGCTGCGGATCGCCGACGAAACGGCCGGTGCCTTCGAAAAAAGTCGTCTTTGTCTTGGGTGAATTGTCGAGCAGCGGCGTGCCGCCCGAACGCGAGGCGCCGGCGCCCGTCGGCGGCGGAAGCTTCGCTCCCCGCCGCACGACGGCATCGTCGGCGCGCGCGAGCGGCGCGGGCGAGGAGGATTGTGCCGAGAGCACAGAAGCTTCGTCGGTCGTCTGGCACGCCGACAGGGCGAGCGCCAGCGCGCAGAACAACCCTCGCCATCGTGCCGCTTTCGACCGCAAGGCCCAACTCCCGTCCCAAACTCACGAGCGATCGATTCAGTCGTTACAAAGCAGACAACGCCCCAGCGCCTGCCATTTTTTCGATCGCTGAACCCCCGCAAACGGACACGGCATCTCGCGCGATTGTTTTAATTGCCGCCAGCGCGAATTCTCCCCCAGACTTGCACAGCCGACGCCAAACTAAATCGAGCGCAATGGCAACGAACAGTGTCGGCGACGGCAACGTCAAAGTTGTCCACACTTTTTTGTTGCGCTCCGGCAAAACAACAGACTCAAACTGATAAATAGGCGACGGAGGAGATCAGACATATAACGAATGCTTATGGCACTGCGGTTCTCCGTTATGGCTTGCGGTGCGGCGTCGGAACAAATCGGATTTAATGACGAGAACGCAATTCCGGCACGGCCGCGAGGCCGCCGATTCAAGTCGACGATGAAAGGCGCAGGAATCGCCTTTTTGTTGCCTCGTCTTGAACAAAGTTTCATAACGAAGCGTTATGGGTCATAAGGCGTGACAGGGGTCGGCGGGCGCGCAATCAGCGCTCGGTTTTCTGAGAATGGATCACCCGTTGCTCGCATCTCATTGAGCAAACAAATAATTGCGACTTGTCGTCATTAATTGAAACAATCTTCTGTGGAAAACTTTATCTCGCTCTGGGCGAATTGTTTTTTCGTGCGACGATTGCACACGTGATTGAAGATTTTCGGCCGCTGCTCTGCTGCGGCGGCTCGGGCGAGGCGCAGGTCGGGGGAGGCCTGCGCATCTTCTTCAACGTCCCCGAAGCGAACCGTTCAATCAAACCGGTCCCAACACAGGATCAGGTGACATGGCCCTCTTTTGCCTCGTTGCGTCCCGTATCCGTCACATCGGCGCGCGGTCGATGTCGTTCGGATCAAACAAGAATATCGGTGCCGTACCACGGCCGCGCTGGCGGCTTGCCGCAGCGGCGGCGGCTTCGCTGGTGGCTGCGAGCATCGGCGGCGCCGCGGCGCAAATGGCGATTCCGGGAAAATTTCAGGTCAATCCGGCGGGCGCTGCGACCTATACCATCCCGATCGCGGTGCCGCCCGGCATCGCCGGCATGACTCCCTCACTCACGCTCGAATACAACAGCCAGGCCCCCAACGGCATTGTTGGGGCGGGTTGGTCGCTCGGCGGCCTTCCGACGATCACGCGCTGCGCCACGACGATCACGCAGGACGGCACGCGCGGCGCGGTGACATTCACGAGCGCGGATCGTTTTTGCCTCGACGGGCAGCGTTTGGTCGCGATCAGCGGACCTTACGGCGCGGACGGCACCGAGTATCGCACCGAGATCGACAGCTTCAGCCGCATCTTTTCCTGGGGCAGCTGGAACGGCGGCCCGACGTGGTTCGAAGTGCACACCAAGTCCGGGCACGTCATGTGGTTCGGGAACTCGCCCGATTCGCAGATATTGTCGTGCGTGGGGCCGATCCGCGCCTGGGCGCTCAACCTCGTCTCCGACTACGAGCATAATCGCTACACTGTCAGCTATCAGAACGACAGCCAGTGCGGCGGCACCGGCGAGGCCTATCCGCAAACCATCAGCTACGCCGGCAACACGATCAATTTCTACTACACGGGTCGGCCGGACAACATTGTTCTTTTTGAGGCCGGCTCCACTCAAAAAGTGGCGGCGCTGCTGACGAACATCCAGACGAGCTCGCCCGCGGGGGGCGTCGCCGACTACAGGCTAGCCTATCAGCAGACCTCAACGACTCATCGCTCGTTCTTGACGTCGGTCACATTATGTGACTTCGCGAGCCCGCCCAACTGTCTGCCGGCGACGACCATCGGCTGGAACAGCAGCGGCGACGCCTTTTCGCTCGTGGGGGAACCCGCTTGGGGCACCGGCGGCAGCCCCCCGGCCAGCTTTGCGCAGGGAGACGTGAACGGCGACGGGTGCGGCGATGTGGTCGAATACTTCCCCTTTCGAGGGACCTTTTACGTGAACGTGATTTTATCGAACTGCCAAGGCGGTTTCACCGGACCCTACACCTGGACCACATCGGCCAGCGTCATCACCAGCGATGGAAGCGGTTCGAGCGGCGTGTTCCTCGCCGACGTCGACGGCGACGGCCGTGCCGACCTCGTCATCTATTTCCTCGATGAGAACGGCATGCACGTCACAACGGCGCTGTCGAACGGCACGACGTTCGCCGCCCCGCAGGCGTGGCCCGTCGGCACGCCAGCGAACTGGGCGGACGGCGTCATGGTGCAATATTATGGCGACCCTCCCCAGGCGACTCCCGTCGTCCTATGGAATTTTGGCGTCGTCGATGTCGACGGCGACGGCCGCGCCGACCTGATCGCCTATGTCCCCACCGCCAACGGCATCGAAACCTACGTGGCGTTCTCGGGGTTTCGCAACGGCGGCGGCAACTTCGGCGGTCCGAACTTCAACATCGTGCCGGGAAATTATTCCGGCGCCACGCTCAATCTCGCCGACATCAACGGCGACGGGCGCATGGATGTGGTCGCGAGCTTTCAAAACGCGAACGGCTGGCAACTCGTCGCGGCTACTTCGGTCGGAGGCGGCACATTTTCGCAGGCTAGCGCCGGCTCTTTCGTCGGCTTCAACGCCACCGGTTGGCTCGTCGCCTCCGGCGATCTCAACGGCGACGGCCGGACGGATTTTCTTCTCTACCGAGCCAGCACGTCGATGTTGCAGGCTTATCTCGCCTTCTCCAAGGGGGACGGCACCTTCGAATTTTTAGCCGCCGGTTCATGTTCCAATCCCAATCTCCCGGTGGCCCAAGGCAACTTCAACAACTGGACCGTGAGCCTTGCCGATTTCAACGGCGACGGCCGTGCCGACCTGGTCGCGTATTATTTCACGCCGCCCGGGTCGGGCTCGTCGGAATCATGGATCTACCCGTATTTGTCGTATGGGGACGGCACTTTCTGCGGCTCGGGCGGCTTTAACAGTTTTGCGACCGGTTGGTCGATGTTCACGCCGGACCTCAACGGCGACGGGCGGAGCGACATCGCCTTCATCTACTTCAACGGCAGCAACACAGCGCTCGAGATCACTCCCCTCATCAGCCAGGGCCAGGCGCTGCTGGCAACGAGCTTCACCACCGGGCTGGGCGCCACCACCACGGTCAACTACGCGCCGCTCACCGCGCCCGGCGTCTACGCCAAAGGCAGCGGCGCGGTTTATCCGACGCAGGACGCCCAAGGAGCGATGTACGTCGTCAACGAGGTCAATGCGCCTACCGGCGTCAGCAGTCCCGCGTCCTACATCTCTACCTACACCTATTCGGGCGCACGATTCGATCTGTGGGGCCGCGGCTTTCTCGGCTTCGCGCAGATGAACACCTCGGACCCGCAAACAGGTATCTATACGGCGACGGGATTCAACCAGGACTTCCCGTGGATCGGGACGGTGGTATGGGAACAAAAGGGCATCGGCAACCAAGTCCTCAACACGACCAACAACACATACCAAGCGTTCAACTGGAGCGGCAGCCAGTCCCTGCCCTTCCCGAGCATGATTAGCGCGCCCTACCGCGCGTTGCTCAGCAGCAGTGTCGTGGCGAGCAACGATCTCGACGGCACGGCGTTGCCAACGGTCACGACGACGTATGCCTACGACGCCTACAACAATCCGACGCAGATCTCGGTGTCGACTTCCGACGGGTTCAGCAAGACCACAAGCAATACCTACACCAACGACCCGACAAACTGGTTCCTCGGCCGGCTGACGCTCGCGCAAGTCACAAGCACCGCGCCGACGCCGCCCGCCCCGCCGACGTCGCCCACCCCGCCCGACATGACGATCGGCGTGCAGCACAGCGGCAACTTTCTTATCGGCCAGACCGGCGCGACCTACACGATTACGGCGCGCAACGCCGGCTCCGGCGCGACCGACGGCATGGTGAGCGTCACCGACACGCTGCCGTCCGGCCTGGCGGCGACCGCCATCGCGGGTTCCGACTGGACCTGCGCGTTGAGCACGTTGACCTGTACGCGCGGCGACGCGCTGGCGGCGGGCGCGGCTTATCCGGCGATTACCCTCACCGTCAGCGTAACCGCCACCGCACCCACCACGGTGACCAATGCGGCGGTCGTTTCCGGCGGCGGCGAGACCAACACCAGCAACGACACGGCGACCGATCCGACCATCATCAGGTCGAACATCCCCACGAAAGTGTATCTCACGTCGGGCACTTCATGGACGGTGCCCAGCGACTGGACCTCCTCGAACAACACCGTGGAGGTGATCGGAGGGGGGGGGCGGCGCCTCTAACGGGTACAACACCGATTGGTCTGGTGGCGGCGGGGGCGGCGGCGCCTATTCGAAGATCGCCAACCTCGCGCTCACTCCCGGCGGCTCGGTATCCTATGCGGTCGGCGCCGCGGGGACTTCCGGCGCCTCGCCCACCAACGGCGGCGACACCTTCTTCAACGGGACCACAATTTCCAACGCTGCCGTCGGCGCCAAAGGCGGGCAGGCGGCGTCAAGCGGCGGCAGCAGCGGCGGCCCCGGCGGCTCGGCAGCACTCGGCGTCGGCACGACCAAATATTCCGGCGGCGCCGGCGGCAATACCGATGGGAGCGGGTTCGCGGGCGGCGGCGGCGGTGGCGCAGCCGGACGAAATGGAAATGGCGCGGCCGGCGGCACCGCGGGCAACAATGGCGACGTCGCTTCGCCGGGCGGCGGCGGCGGCGGGGGTTCGGGCGGCGGTTCCGCTGGTGCCAACTCGCCGGCGGTGGAGGCGGGAGCGGGCGGCGGGGGCGGGAATAACGCCGCAGGCGCGGCCGGCGGCGCCGCAGGCGCGGCCGGCGACACCGGAAATACAAACACCGCAACGAGCGGCGGCGCCGGCGCTAACGGCGGCGGCGGTGGCGGAGGCGGCGGCACCCGCACCGCTGACCACGGTGCCGCGGGCAACGGTGGCGCCGGTGCCGCCGGCACCGAGTGGGACGGCGCGCACGGCGCCGGCGGCGGCGGCGGCGGCGGCGGCGGCGGCTCGAACCACAACAGCAATCCGTCTGGCGATGGCGGGACGGGCGGTCTCTACGGCGCTGGGGGCGGCGGCTCCGGGTTCAACGTTTTCTACGCCCAGACCCTCAACGGCGGCGCCGCGGCGCAAGGCGTCATCGTCATCACCTACGGGCCATGAGCGGCGGAGCAAACGCGATGAGCGGGATGCAGTTCGAAACAACGCAGCGGGGGCAGCGGACAATGACGTCGATTGGCAGGTTCGCAGTTTATGCGATGCTCGCTCTCGGTGCTGCGTGGCCGGGCGGCGCTTGCGCGCAAACGACAATCACCCGTACGTCGTCCTTCGCTTACGATCCCTACACGGGATTGCTCACGCAGGAGGTGATTGAGCCGAACACCCCGTCGATGCGGCTCGAGACCGACTACACCTACGACACTTTCGGCAACAAGACGCAGGTCACGGTCAGCGGCGTCGACATCGCCACGCGCTCGACCACCGCCAGCTTCGCGCCGTCGAACGGATCTGCCAACGGCCAGTTCCAGACCAGCACGACGAACGCACTCAACCAGACCGAAACCTGGCAATACGATCTCCGCTTCGGCAAGCCGACGAGCCACACCGGACCGAACGGCCTCACCACAACCTGGCAGTACGACACGTTCGGCCGCAAAATTCTGGAAGTACGCGCGGACGGCACGCAGACGCAATACACCTATCACTCCTGTGCCAACAACGGGTGCTCATTCCAGCCTGGCTCCGCCTATTCGGTCTGGACGCAGCCACTGTCGGCGTCTGGTGCGCCGAACGGGCCGTGGGAAATCATTCACTACGACATGCTCGATCGTGAGATCTATCACTATGTGCAGAGCTTCCAATCCAGCGCGGGCGTTGATGACAGGAACTGGATTTTAGTTTTGACCCAATACGACGCGCTCGGCCGGGTGTCGCAGAAGACTCGGCCCTATTTTTGGAGCAGCGGCACGGCTGAATGGACCGTCTACACCTACGACGCGCTCGCCCGCGTCACCACCGAAAGCCTGCCCGACGGGCACACCATCACGCACGCCTATCACGGCCTCGTCACCACCGACACCAACCAGAACAACCAGACCCGCACCGTCACCAAGAATAGCCAGGGCCAGGTGGTCAAGGTCGCCGACGCCCAGAACAACGTCACCTATTATTATTATGATCCATTCGGCAATCTCGTTGAGACGATAGACGCGACCGGCAAGAATGTCGCCGCGGCCAGCTACGATGATCGCGGACGCAAGATACAGAGCAGCGATCCCGATCTGGGGACCTGGACTTACAGCTACGACACGTTGGGCCAACTGATCAGGCAGACCGACGCGAACAGCCAGTCCACTCAATTCACCTATGATTTGCTCGGCCGCCTGACCCAGCGGGTCGAGGTGGACATGACCGCCTCGTGGACCTACGACACGGCCCCCTATGGCATCGGCAAGCTTGCTGCGGCGACCGCCAGCGGCAGCGCCGCCGGAACGAACTCATTCCAGCGCGCGCTGAGCTACGACAGCCTGGGCCGCCCGTCCCAGGTGACGACCACGATCGACGGCACCCCCTATTCGATGTCGGGCACATATGACGCGAACGGCCATCTCAGCCGCGTCACCTACCCGTCCGGCTTTGCAGTCAACTACGGCTACACCAGTATCGGTTACGTGCAGACGATCACTGATGCTGTGACCGGCCAGACCTACTACACGGTGAACGCGCGCGACGGCGAGCAGCACCTCATCCAGGACACCACCGGCAACGGCATCGTCACCGCGCGCACCTTCGACAATACGACCGGGCGGCTGTTGAGCATCGTTGCCGGCTCCGGCAACGGCGTTGAGAATTTCTCCTACAGCTACGACGGCGTCGGCAACCCGCTCAGCCGCGCCGACGGCAACGCCGGAATTACCGAGACCTTCACCTACGACACGCTCAACCGGCTGACCTCCTCGTCGATCAACCTCTCGCCCAGCCCGCTGGTGAAGAACTTCAGCTACGACTCGATCGGCAACCTGCTGCTCAAATCCGACGTCGGCACCTACACCTATCCCACGCCCGGCCTGGCGCGCCCGCACGGGGTGACGAGCATCAACGGCGAGACCGTCACCGCCGCCTTCACCTACGACGCCAACGGCAACCAGACCGGCGCCACCGGGCTCGGCCGCACCATCGCGTTCAACGCCGCCAACCGGCCCACGAGCATCACGCAGGGCGCGCTCAGGCTGAACTTCGCCGACGACGTGGACCATCAGCGCTACAAACAAACAATGCTGCAGGGGTCGACCGTCACAACGACGAGTTACCTGGACGCCTTCGGTGTGCACGTCGAACTCGTCACTTCCGCCACCACGCAATGGAACGAATACCTGATGGTGGGCGGCTCGATGATCGGCGTGCGCTTCCTGCAGGGGACGAACGTCACGCTGCGTTACTTCCATCAGGACAATCTCGGCTCGATCGCCGTCATCACCGACCAGAACGGCGCGCTCGCCGAGCCGCGCGATTCCTATGACGCCTGGGGGAAGCGGCGCTTTGCCAACGGCAACGACGACCAGACCGGCAGCATCACGAGCCTCACCAGCCGCGGCTTCACCGGCCAGGAAATGCTGGCGAGCGTCGGCCTCGTGCATCTAAACGGCCGCGTTTACGACCCGCACATCGGCCGCATGACCAGCGCCGACCCGGTCGTCGGCGATCCGCTCAGCGGGCAGAGCTGGAACCGCTACAGCTACGTCTGGAACAATCCGCTCGCCTACACCGACCCCAGCGGCTTCTGCCCGGGCAACTGCATCGGCACCCTCAATCCGCAGGCGCCGCGCCCGAGCGGGTTCATGCAACTCGTCGAGTCGGTATTCAAGATCGCGGTCTCCGCCATGTGTGTCGTGGCCGGTCCTGGGTGCACCGCATTCCTGCCGTTGGTTGTGGGCGTCACCTCCGCCTACATCGCCGGCGTCACCTCGGGCAGCCTCAGCGTTGCATTCAAGGCCGGCGTCATCGCGGCCGGAACCGCGCTCACGTTCAACGCCGCGGGCGATATCACCGGGCACACGCCGGGGTTCGGTAAACCGGAATTCTTCGGCAACGTCGCTGGTCACGCGCTCGTCGGCTGTGCCTCTACCGCAGCTTCCGGCGGCAAGTGCGGCCCCGGCGCGCTCTCGGCCGCAGTCACTGCGTTCGCCGGACCGGTTATCAACCAGCTGCCGTTCCAAGCTGCGGTGGTTGCCAATGGCACACTGGGTGGCCTCGCCTTAATCGCCGGCGGCGGCAAGTTCGCCAACGGCGCCGTCACCGGGGCATTTGGGTATCTCTTTAACCAAGCTTTGCATGAAGGAGCGGACCCCAATACGCGGCATCAAATGGCGGTCGATCGCGCTATTAAAGATTATCTCGACAACGGGTTCACTCTCGTCTCGGGACGGGCGACCTATGTCGACGTGCCGGGCTTTACATCGCCACGCGTTTACGATTTTGTCGTGTTCGATCCAACCACCGAGAAGAACATCGGCGTAGAGGTAAAAAGTACAATGCTTGATGTCATCAATCTGAACCGTGACCAGGTAAACAAGGATACGGTTGTGGCAACAACCGGCGGTCGACTTCGGGTATCGGGTGCTTTAATTAATGCAGTGGGTTACGTTGCTGTTTGTTATGGCTGTGCTGCGATCGACGTTAGACCGACGGCCTTAGCTGAGAGCCTCAAAGCTGCTAATATACCATTTAAGGAACTCGCGCCAGTTAAGGAACTCGCGCCAGGAGACCCTTTACGTTGAAGGAATGGGATCCGCTCCAAAATGATCGACGAGATCGCTCTAACGAAGGTATTGACTGAGATTGGGTACAGTCGACTAAAGAGGCATGTCTATCGGGCGAATTGGAGCACGCCCGACGTCGAGCATCTAGTGTATTTTTCGCTTTATGGAGCGCCCAAAGATTTTCTTACAGCGGACTTTGGGTTGAAAAACATGCAGGCTGAAATATTTGCAATAAGAGAAATTACGAAATATGGAGGAGAGGTGTATCAGGGGCTGCAGTATGACGAACAAATTGACACTTTTATGAGGTTTTCATTGGGCATTTTCGCGTCATGGGGATTACGTGAATCTATCAGAGTATCCGCAATGACCGGAGCAGAGTTGGCAAAAAAGATTCGTGGCGATATGGACGAAAAGCTGTTTCCGATCATCCGGAACGTAAGAACGCTCAACGACCTATTGTCGGTTTTACTTCTTGATGTGGAACCCTTCCCCTGGGTTCGGTGCAACGGAGCGATAAGAGCAGGCGAGGTCGTCGATCTCGCTCGACGACTCGGCATGAACCCTTCGGAAATCCGCACGCTACTAAAGCCATTCAGCCGATGGATTCGAGTCAATCTGGCCAAGGCACCGGACCCCGATCCTGACATGTACGTCGAAAGGCTCATCCACGATTCGTCCGGAAACGGCTCTGCCTGCTGAGCAGTAGTTCAACTGGGTAACTCATCCCTCCCTGTGGATAAAAATCTTCGCCCAGGTTCGGTTAGGAATCTACTGCTCAAATCCGACGTCGGCACCTAGACCTATCCCGCGCCCACATGGGGTCATCAGCATCGACGGCGGCATCGTCAGCGCCATCTTCAGCTACGATGCCAACGGCAACCAGATCGCCGCCGCCGGGCTCGGTCGCACGATGGCCTATTCGTCCTGCAACAAGCCGCATGATGCAGCGCGCAAGGGTCAGCAGGACGCGTTGTCTCAGCTCCTCGACCTGCGTTGAATTCGTGATCTCTGCCACCAGGCTTCAAACATGCGGTACGGGCGAAGGCCCCGTATAGAGCTTTCTTGCTCGCATAGTCACACCCCGCAAACCCCGATAATCTCCCGGCCAAATTGTCCCACCGACCGCGCGAGAACCCATGGCCGAGCGCAAACAGCCGCCTCCCCACCCTCCCCCGCAAGCGGACGAGGGAAAGGAAAGGAAGACCGCCCTCACCGATGAGGAGCGCATCGATTGGCTGCGGCTTATCCGCAGTGAGAACGTCGGCCCGCGCAGCTTTCGCAGCCTCCTTAGCTATTGCGGCACGGCGCGCCGGGCGCTCGCGCAGCTGCCCGACCTCGCGCGCCGGGGCGGCGCGGCGAGTGTGAGAATCTGCTCGCGCGCTGAGGCCGAGCGCGAGATTGCCGCGGCGGGGGCGCTGGGCGTTCGTTTGATCGGGCTGCGCGAAGCAGAGTATCCGGCGCGGCTGGCCGAGATCGACGATGCCCCGCCGCTCATCGCCGTGCGCGGCAACCGCGCCGCGCTTGCGCGGCCGATGGTGGCGATGGTCGGCTCGCGCAACGCCTCGGCGGCCGGCGTCAAAATCGCCGCGCAGCTTGCGCGCGATCTCGGCGCGGCCGGTTTCGTCATCGTCTCGGGCCTTGCCCGCGGCATCGATGCCGCCTCCCATCGCGCGAGTCTTGCGAGCGGAACGGTCGCGGTGCTCGCCGGGGGGCACGACCGCATCTACCCCGCCGAGCATGCGCCGCTGCTCGAGGAGATCCTCGAACACGGCGTGGCGGTGAGCGAGATGCCGCTCGGCTGGGAGCCGCGCGCCCGCGATTTTCCCCGCCGCAACCGGCTGATTTCCGGCCTCGCGGTCGGCGTCGTCATTGTCGAGGCGGCGCATCGCTCGGGCTCGCTGATCACCGCGCGCTTCGCCCTCGAACAGGGACGCGAGGTCTTCGCGGTTCCGGGCTCCCCGCTCGATCCGCGCGCCCAGGGCGCCAACAGCCTGCTCAAG
Organism: Hyphomicrobiales bacterium; assembly: GCA_019243195.1. Lineage (GTDB taxonomy): Bacteria > Pseudomonadota > Alphaproteobacteria > Rhizobiales > Xanthobacteraceae > AP-16. The sequence goes on along the minus strand of JAFAUQ010000149.1, from coordinate 1,386 downwards.
CAGGGCGCAACCCTCGTCACCGAAGCGGCCGACGTGATCACGACACTCGAACCCATCCTCGGTGGCGCCGTTGCGCAACCGGCGCCGAAGACACCGCAGTTCGAAACCGAAGGTGAAGCCGAACCCGAGGCTGACGGCCACGGCGATATCGCCTCCCTGCTGGGTCCGACGCCGGTCGCGATCGACGACCTGGTGCGGCTCTCCGGCGCTTCCGCCGCAACAGTGCGCCGCGTGTTGCTCGAACTCGAGCTTGCCGGCCGCATCGAGCGCCACGGCGGCGGGCTCGTGTCGATGAGCTAAAACAACTAAGTGCGCGTCTTTCGCGCCGTTCATTGCGCGTTCAGATTTCCTTAACGATGATGAACGTTCGCCCGCGGGCGAAGTCTGCAGAACTGCGCTGAACAGTTCGCACATGCGAACCAACAATTGGAGGGAACGTTGAAGAAGCTGGCTTTGGTTGCATCCGCCGCGACCGCCTTGGTGTGCGCGGCATCCCTGATCGCCACCCCCGCCGATGCGAAGAAGCATCACAAGAAGCCGGCCGCGGCGCCGGCCGCGCAGACGATGGCCTACGGCCCCGGCCCGGGACCCGGCTACAACGCCGGCCCGATGCATGCACCTGGCGGACCGATCAAGAGCGGCAACATGTGCTGGACGGACCGCGATCCCTGGGCCAACACGGGCCAAGGCTATTGGAAACCGTGTTAATAACGATCCGAACTTTGGTGAGAGCTGGCGGGCCGAAAGGCCCGCTTTTTTTGTGCCGCTCACTCTTTAATATACGCGCGACTACAGTGCGGCGCCCCGCCGCAATTGACCACCAATGCGCCTGCCCCGTCTATTTGGCGGTAAGGTTGTAAGCAGGCCGCAAAGTGGAGGTATCCTATTGCCTCTCGCCCCTCTTGAAGCGATTTCTCGCGACAGGATTAAACTTCTTGATCTGCCAATGACTTAGCGCGTCCGATCGGCCGGACGCCGCGGCCCGCAATTTGACAGGCGGGGGCAAGTTACCCATGTTCCAGCCCGTTCCGAGGGCCGGCCATGCCGAAAAGCGGCAGCCGCGCCCGCCAAAATCCGGATATTCATGAACGTCGTCGTTGTAGAGTCCCCGGCCAAGGCCAAGACCATCAACAAGTATCTTGGCCCGGGCTACGAGGTGCTGGCCTCGTTCGGTCACGTGCGCGACCTGCCGCCCAAGGACGGCTCGGTCGATCCCGCGGCCGACTTCCGCATGATCTGGGAGGTGGACGGCAAGTCGCAGAAGCGCCTTGCCGACATCGCCAAGGCGGTCAAGTCGGCGAGCAAGCTCATCCTCGCCACCGATCCCGACCGCGAAGGCGAGGCGATCTCCTGGCACGTGCTCGAAGTGCTCAAGCAGATGCGCGC